>JACMJS010000268.1 GCA_014380515.1 Chlorobiales bacterium | reverse complement strand
GCATCGATCATTTTCTTGAGACCGTTTGCCGCCGACCAATGGTAGATCGATGCCTGTTGCTCCGCATAAATTCCACTGGTGAACTTTGCTGCACCAAAGACGATCTGAAGTTCGTCGCCGTTGTATGCCGCATCCAAACCGCCGCGCGCTGCAACCGAATCCGCGCCGACGACGAACGGAAACGGCATGATGTTTTGAAACGCACCGAAAGTCTTGCCGCTATCAACGGACTCGGCGTAGCGAACGGACGCGCCTTCGGCAGCCATACTGCCGCGATGCACAAGGGCAACTTTGTGGCCGTCGGCGGAACGGGCAATCGTATGGCAATCGCCGGTGAGGATGTCGCCGTCGGGATCGGTCAAACTTTGTCCCCACGGAATCGGCGTCGAGGTAAGGCGTTGGGGCTTGGCCAACAGAGAGGCTGATTCAGCGGCTGATGCTAAAACCGATCCGAAGGTGAGATAATCCAGCGTGGCAATATGAACGGAGCGCGACGCCGGACGCGAGGCGATCACTTGCAAGTTGGAAGTCGTCATGGCCGCCAGCATCGGCATGAGCGGATCGTCGCTGCCGGTCGGTGCGGTGCTGAGCGGCGAAAACTGTCTCGCGCCTTCACCGGCATCGAGAAAGATTTTTGTTTGCGCGGGCACGCCTGCGCCGCAAGCCACCGCCGCCGCGCCGTTCGGCAACAGCGAAAGCGAGGGAAACCCTTCATCACCGCCGCTGCCGAGCGACGAAATCTGCTGCCAACTCAAACCGCCGTCGAGACTATACGCATAGCCGACGCGGCGCGACCCTTGTACATTAAGCGAATCAAACGACTGTGTGTAGATCGCGTGCAGGTGCAACGGGTTTGCGGGATTCGTTGCAATGAGCAGCGGCGACGCCCCGACGGTTTGATAGTCATAAAACCCGCCAAGCCCTGTCGGGACGCTCTTCTTCGCGGGTGGATCGCCGCCACCCTTGGCAAGCGCGGCGGAACCACCGTTCAAAGCGATGAGTGTAAAAAGCAGCAGGGTGTAAATCGTGCGGGTGTGAAAACTTCGAAGGTGAAACATATAATGATCTCCTGAAAAATCGGTGTCGTTTCAGAATGAGCGGCAACTGCGACAGCGGTGCGCCGCCGGATTGTTTGTCGCGGAAAACTTACGACCAATCGCCTGAAAATTCAAGCCCGTATTGTATCTACCGCAGCCCGTATCACCGGCTTTAAAACCGTAAAGGCGAGAATGACCTCGCCTTTACAGTACATGATTTTCGGAGACGCGGTTTTATTTGACGAGCGTCAGTTTTCTCGACTCGGCAAAGTTTCCGGCTTGCAACTTGTAGAAGTACACACCGCTCGAAAGTCTCGATGCGTTGAATTGGACTTGATACGAGCCTGCATTTTGCTTTTGATTGACAAGCGTTGCGACTTCAC
The DNA here is from genome assembly GCA_014380515.1 of Chlorobiales bacterium. Classification (GTDB taxonomy): domain Bacteria; phylum Bacteroidota; class Chlorobiia; order Chlorobiales; family JACMJS01; genus JACMJS01. The sequence continues at coordinate 327 of JACMJS010000268.1, read as the reverse complement.
GGCCAAGCACATCATAGACTTTCAGCGAGACGTTTCCGGCTTGTGAAATCTGGTAGTTGATGGTCGTTGAAGGATTGAACGGGTTCGGATAGTTCTGCGAGAGTTTGTAACTCGCCGACGGAAGCCCGTTGCCGATCTCGATCACTTTCAAAGTCGTGTTGACCGGATAGGCCTTCAATTGAAAGGCGAGGGGATCGTTCGTACCGGCGAGCGAGAGGCGGCCAATCGCAGCGACGGTGAACTTGGTCGCAGTGCTGCCCGCGAGCAAATCGCCGACGGAGATCGCATAGACGACTGCACCGGGCGTGCCGCCATTGTCCGGCAAAG
>JACMJS010000041.1 GCA_014380515.1 Chlorobiales bacterium | reverse complement strand
ATGACAACGCCGTGCTCCCTATGAGTTTAGATATGAATTTAAAGTTCGCGTGATGCTTTGAAAAAAGTGTCGCAAAAATACAGAAATCCACGTCTGAAACCACCACCGCGCCCGCATTATTTTTTCGTTACCCGAAAGAACTTCCGCTTGCCCGCCTTTACCGTTTTCGCGCCGCCGCTGAGTATCAGTTCAGTTTTCGCATCCGTGATTTTTTCTTCATCGACTGAAACACCGCCCTGCTCAATCAATCGCCGCGCTTCGCTTTTCGACGCCAACCCGCCGAACTGCACGAGCGCATCAACGAGCGAAATTTTTTCCGTTGTTACAGTGTGCGTTTCAATATCCGTGGGCGTTTGCTTGTCAATGAAGAGGCGGTCGAACGATTCTTGCGCAGCCTCGGCGGCTTCGCGGCTGTGATACATCGAAATGATTTCGCGGGCAAGTCGCCGCTTCGCATCGCGCGGGTTTGCAGTCGCCGAAGTGATTGCCGACGCGAGTTCATCCCCACGTAGCAAGGTTGCAAGTTTGAAATAGTTTCGGGTCATCGCGTCTGGAATTGACATCGTGCGGCCAAACATCTCGGCGGGCGTATCATTGAAGCCGATGTAATTATCGAGCGACTTCGACATTTTCTGTACGCCGTCCGTGCCCTCAAGAATCGGCATCATCATACACACTTGCGGAAACGCTATGCCGAACTCGCGCTGAATATCGCGGGCGACGAGCAAGTTGAATTTTTGATCCGTGCCGCCGAGCTCCACATCGTTTTGCAGCTCGACCGAATCCATCGCCTGCGCGAGCGGATATAAAAGTTCGTGAATCGAAATCGGCTCTTGCGATTTATACCGCTTCTCGAAATCATCGCGCACGAGCATCTGTGCAACCGTGTATTTACTCGCCAGCCGGATGACTTCCGAAAAATTCATTTTGCCCAGCCACTCGGAGTTGTACCTGATGACGGTTTTTTCCCTGTCTAAAATTTTCGAGGCTTGGTCGAAATACGTTTTGCCGTTGGATCGCGTTTCCGCCTCGGATAAGGACGGACGGGTTTTGCTCTTGCCCGACGGATCGCCGATCATCGCCGTGAAATCGCCGATGATCAGAATCGCGGTGTGGCCGAGTTCCTGAAACTCGCGCAGTTTGCGCAGCACCACCGCGTGGCCGAGATGCAAATCCGGGCGCGACGGATCGGCACCGAGTTTGATTTTTAGCGGCGCATCGGTGTTGATGCTGTGCTGAATTTTTTTTTCTAAATCAATCAGCGGCACGATCTCCGCGGTGTTTTTCGTCAGGAGATCGAGTTGTTCGTTAAGCGGTGGAAACGGCATGAAGTGAAAATGATAAATGAAAAAGGAGAGATGAAATTGGGAATTAAACCTCGGTCAGAATGTTCGGGCGATGCTGCGGATGTTCTTCCCAATATCTTCGGGCAAAGTTGGTTTGATCGTGGCGTCCGGCGATCAATCCGGCGACGCTGACGTCTTCGTCCAATTCCGGCCAATGAATTCCTTCGCCCTCACCTGAGAGTTCATAGCGATTGCGTTGCGACACCGTAGCCGCGATGAGCCGCGGATACCACGTATAAGGAATCGATAAAGTTCGTCCGTCTTTCAGAGCCACGCTAAATGAGTCATCGTTGAACGCAATGCTTTTTGCAAGCGGCGTATTATCTGCCGAAGTGTTCATTCCCTGCCTCCTCAATTTTAGGTTGATGGGTTACAACCAACTTTGTAATCTCGTTCAACTCTTTTTGACTAAATCCTTTGTTAAAAGCGACGCGGCCATCGATCCATACTTTTGCCCGCGCGTTGCCGTAACGAACATGAGCATGGATCGGTTCAAGATTGTCGTCGCTGAAAAAGTGAAACCGATATTTTTCCGACAGTCCTTTGATGATCGGCGTTGCGTTGAAGATAGTATCGTTACGGTGCTTTACCGTTCGCGCCGCATCTCGCGTTCGTTGTCGCGCTTCTTGATGGCTTCGCGTTTGTCGTAAAGTTTCTTGCCGCGCGCAAGGCCGATTTCGATTTTCACTTTGCCTTTCGCAGTAAAGTAGAGCTTCAGCGGAATGAGCGTGAGACCTTTGTCGGAAATTTTGTACTTGAGTTTTCGGATTTCGGCCTTGTGCAAGAGCAACTTCCGGCTGCGTTTGGGTTCGTGGTTCTCCGTCGTGCCGTGTTCGTAGGGCGTAATTT
>JACMJS010000267.1 GCA_014380515.1 Chlorobiales bacterium | reverse complement strand
TTTGCATCGATACTTTCCGGCACTGCTTCTGTGATGCTGTTACTCGTTGCATTGCCATCGCTTTGAAGCGTCGCTTCCGAAGCCTTATCCGGCGCGGCTTCATCGCCTATCACTTCTGAAGACGCATCGGTGAACACCGCATCGACGAACGCTTCGCCGCGTGCCTGCTTTGGCCGTTCATACAAACTATCGTCTTCAACAAATTTCATTTACTTTTTCACTTTGTTGCTTCGTTCGAATCCCCCGTCCTTGCGGACACCCCCTTTATTAAAGGGGGCGAGGGGGATTCACACACTCGATGCGGCGTTTTGAAAGCCGATTAATTTCACTTCAAGTTCAAGCTCGATGCCGAATTTTTTTCGGACTTCACTGCGGCAGAGTTCAATGAGCGCGATGACGTCGCTTGCCTTTGCATCACCCGAATTGATGATGAAGTTTGCATGCTTCTCCGAAATCTGTGCGCCGCCGTGTTGAACGCCTTTCAAGCCGCAGGCTTCGATCAAACTGCCGGTGAATCGCAGCACGCCCGCTTCGTCCGGCGGCGGGTTTTTGAAAATGCTGCCTGCGTTAGGCCAATTGAGCGGCTGCGAACTTTGACGCTTCGCCAAAAAATCTTTGCGCCGTTGCGAAGCCGCGGCTTGTTCATCAGCATTCAAAATGTGCAACTGAAACTCGGCGGCGAGAATGATGTCGTGATGCAAATCCGTGCCGCGATAATGATAGTTGATGTCTTCGCGCTGCAACCGAATCAACTTGCCGTCTCGGATCACCTCTACCCATCGGATTACCTCAAAAATCTCGCGTCCGTACGCGCCCGCGTTCATTACAATCGCGCCGCCGATGCTGCCCGGAATGCCGGATAAATTTTCCAAGCCGCCGAGTCCCTGCCGGAGCAATTTCACTGCGAGCGCGGGCAAGTCCGCACCGGCTTGGGCAACCACTTTGTTGCCGTTGATTTCCACGCGATCCAAATTGTCCCGCAGCGTGATAACCGCGCCGCGTATGCCGTCATCGCTCACAAGCACATTGCTCCCGCGACCGAGCACGAGATACGGCTGCCTACGCTCGTGAAAGAATTGCACCGCCGCAAGTACATCGGTTTTATCCAACGGACGAATGAAGAAATCCGCGTTGCCGCCGATCTTGAGGCTCGTGTATTTGGCCAGATTCTCGCCCAGAAGAATCTCGCCGCGCACGCTTTGCCGCAGTTCCTCAACCGTAATCATTTCTTTCGCTTTATCTGACGTTGCTTGCTTTTACTACCCGCAGTGATGTCAATCGTCTTCGCACTGTAATCAATGATTAATTTTCGCTTGCTGAAAAACGATGCACCGATAATCATATCTACGTTTATTTTTTTCGCGCCGCTCGCATGAATTTGTTTGTTGATCAAACGCATGTCCATTGTGGCGACTTTTAATTTCTTCCGCGTTTCGTTGCCGAGCGTCAGCGACTTCAATTCCATGATGCCAACTTCCACTTTGCCGCCGACGCCGTGCGCCATCTTTTCACTCTTCGGGACGGTGAGCTGCTTGAGACCGAGTTCTTTAACCAAGTGATCAGAGAGCACACAACTAGTTGCGCCGGTATCGACGATGGCGTTAAGAAGCTTGGTCTCTCGCCCCGTCGCCGCCACGATGACCATCACGAGCGGCAAGTTGGGCGAAGCAAAGTGAAACGAAGTGCTCACAAGTTTTTAATCTAAAAGGGTGATGAACGCCTCACCGAATTTGGTGATGTCGCCCGCGCCAAGCGTAATCACTAAATCATTTTTCGTTGCAAGGCTTTTCAAAAATTCCGGCAGCTTATTTTTCTCCGCGATGTAATGCACATTTTTATGTCCGAACTTTTTGGCCGCATCCGCAACCAACTTTCCGCTGACGCCTTCATAGTCAAGCGCGTTTTCGCGCGAGGCATAAACATCCGTAACGACCAATACATCCGCGTCCGTAAAGGCTTCACCAAAATCTTCCGCAAAATCTTTTGTCCGCGAAAACAGATGCGGTTGAAACACAGCGACAACCCTGCGATCCGGCCAACCGGACTTTGCCGCTTCGAGCGTCGCGCGTACTTCCGTCGGGTGATGTGCGTAATCGTCGACAACCATCGTGCCCTGTTCCGCTCCGCGTTTGATTTGAAACCGCCGCCGCACCGCGCTGAACTTTTCAAGTCCCGCTTTGATCGCTGCGAACTCAAGGCCGATTTCCAAACCGACGGCAACAGCGGCGAGTGCATTCTTCACATTGTGCAGCCCCGGCACCGCGAGATTGATTTTCCCTAATTCATTTCCGAGAAACCTTACCGTAAAAACCGAATGCGATTGCTCCGCGTGAATGTCCGTCGCCTGTAACTCCGCTGCTGGTGCCCCTTCCGAAGAGATGCCGTAGGTGATTACCTTCCGGTGGATTTCCGGCAAAATGTGTTGGATGTTCACTTCATCGCTACATACAATCACTGCGCCATAGAACGGCACTTTGTTGGCGAACTGTACGAACGCTTGCTTGATGTCGGCGAGATCGGCATAAATATCCAAGTGCTCGGCCTCTAAGTTTGTAATGACGGCGATGGTCGGCGTGAGTTTTAAAAATGTGCGGTCGTACTCATCCGACTCGATCACGAAGTATTCACCTTTGCCAACAACTGCGCTGCCTTTGAAATAATCGCTGATGCCGCCGATAAGCACCGTCGGGTTTTCACCGCATTCTTTGAGCATGATGCCGGTCATCGTCGTGGTGGTGGTTTTGCC
>JACMJS010000266.1 GCA_014380515.1 Chlorobiales bacterium | reverse complement strand
GCGTCGGAAATAAAACTCGTCGCACTCAGGTCGAGTTCGGCGGCTTGCTCTTCCGGCGCTAAACCGAGATCGAGATGTGCGACGACGCTTCTGACGCCCGACATCGGCAAACACACCGCAATTTTTTTTTCTTCAAACCTGCCGAAGAGTTCCGTCAGTTTCGAGGTGAGTTCGGCGATGCGCTTCGGCTGTCCGCCCTCAAGAATCTCCGTGTAAATATCGTACTCGACGGGCAACTCTTCCTGAAAGCGCAGAAAGTATTGATTGAGTTCTTTCTCGATCTGAACAAATAAAATCCGGTGCGGCTCGATCATGACGCCTAATTGCGATTTACCCATAATCTTTTTTCATTTATCGAAACAATTCCCGGCCTTGCGAAGCCCGGCTTACTCAAGCGTCAAGGTTTCTTTCAAATCTTTCAGCCGCCGCTCGCCGATGCCTTTTACGTTGAGCAGTTCATCAAGCGAGCGTAAGCGTCCGCCTTTGTAAATGCGGTAGCGGACGATACGGTCGGCGAGTGCGGCACTGACGCCGGGGAGCGAAGCCAATTGTGATTCCGTCGCCGCGTTCAGATTTAATTTTGCTTTTACGGCAAGCGAATCGGCACGCAGCGTATCGGCAACTGTGTCCGCTCCGAACGCCAATTGTTCCGCCGAAAGCAAACTATCCGATTCACTGCCGAGAAAAAATTCAGCACTCACTTTGTCGAGCAGTTCAAGCCGGTTGCGGTACTCGAACGAATACTTCAGCACCAATCCGAGCAACATAAAAAGCACAACCACCAGCACGATCACAATCTCCGCCCGAAGCAAGCCGAGCTTTGTGGCAAGTTTGTTGAACCAATTCATCGTTTCGAACGGTGGAAAGAAAACATCAATCAATGAAAACCCGCTTCACACGCGGCGAGACGGCGCAAAGCAATTCATAGCCAATCGTGCCGCTGCGTTCCGCCAGATGATTCAGTGAGGGCGCAACCGTGCCGCCGTCGCCCGTCCACCCGAAGAGCACGGCGGTGTCGCCCGCGCTGATCCGTTCATCGGTTCCGATGTCAATCATCAGTTGATCCATCGTAACCGCACCGACTTGCGGGTAAAGCCTGCCGCGAACAGAAACTTTGGTCAGACCCGAGAGGCTGCGGTGAACGCCGTCCGCATAGCCGATGGAAACCGTCGCAATGCCGGTGCGCCGTTTCGCCGTCCACTTCCGCCCGTAACTCACGCTCGTCCCTTTTTCAATTTGCTTGACGAAAGTAATACGCGATTGCAACTGCATCGCCGGACGTAAATCCAATGAGGTTTTGAGTTTCGAACTCGGCGTGTAACCATAAAGCAAAACGCCCGGCCTGACCATATCCAGATGCGTGGTGCGGTCGGAGATGACCGCCCCGCTGTTGGCCGCGTGCTTGACGACGCGGCGATGATGCAAGTGTTCGAACTCGCGCACGAGCGAAAGATATTCCTTGAGTTGATGCCGCGTGAATGTTTTATCATCGCCGCTCGATGCGAAGTGCGTGTAGATGGCTTTGAGATCAAGGTGCGGCGAGGCTTCAATCGCGGTTGCCAGCGTCATCGCGTCTCGCGGCTGCACGCCCAAGCGACCCATGCCGGTATCGATTTTAAGATGGACGGAAATTTTTCGCCCGAACTTCGCCGCGATCAATTCCGCCGTTCGCATCGATTTGAAATCGCCGAGCGTGAGTTCAATTTCGTGCTTCACATAACTTTCAAGTTGCCCCGCGAGCGGCGAAGCAAACGCAAGAATGCTTGCCGGACTTGTCGGTGCGGGCGTGTTCAGCATTCGCATCTGGTTGCGCAACGATACGGCTTCGTTGATATTCGCCACGCCGAATGCCGTGATGCCTTCGCCGCACAATGCGGTTGCGACTTCATTGGCACCGTGTCCGTATCCGTTCGCCTTCACAATCGCCATCACCGCGCACGCTTTTCCGACCGCCGCTTTGACCTCGCGCGCGTTGTGCCGCACGTGTCCCAGCGAAATCAAGGCTTCCGAAAGATGGATCGCCTCCGGTTGTGATTCATCCATCGCAGTTTTATCGCCGTCCGGCAAAGCGAGACGCGGAGCAGCAGTTGATGCCGTTTTGCGGGGCATTGCCGATATGACGTCGGGAAAATATGTATGGTCTTTTTCCAAATCTGCGACGAGAATGTATGTTAGAAGTTTGTTCTGAGGCAGGCCGGTTTGAAGATAACATTTCTTCTTTCGATTTGAACCCCGCGACGCATCAAGAAAAGCCCGCATTGAGGCGGGCTTTGAGATTACGGATTGAAAAACTTCGCACTAAAACGGCGCGTCGTCGGTGTTGACCGTCGGTTCATCCGGCTTCGGCGGCGGGTTGTCGCGCGTGATTTGTTCGGCAGCACCGATCATTTTTTGTTCCTCGCGCGGGGCGAAGTCGCTTGCGGAATAGACGTTCGTCATTGATTCGAAGCGCCCGTAGTTCTTGAGGAATTTTAATCTGATCTCGCCCGTCGGGCCGTTACGCTGCTTGCCGATGAGGACTTCGATGACGTCTTTCGTGCTCGAACCATCGGCGAAGTTCGTTGTGCCGTAAACTTCGGGACGCGAGAGAAACATAATGACGTCCGCATCTTGCTCGATGGAGCCGGATTCGCGCAAGTCGGAAAGTTGCGGCTTGCGGTCGCCGCCGCGGTTCTCGACCGAACGGTTTAACTGCGCAAGCGCGATCACGGGAATTTTCAGTTCCTTCGCCAAGGCTTTCAAGGTGCGCGAAATCTGTGCGATCTCCTGTTCGCGGTTCGTCTTGCCGTCCTTCACCGGTTGAATGAGCTGAAGATAATCGACGATGATCATGCCGATGTTCCGCTCTTGCTTTAAGCGGCGGGCTTTGGCCGCAAGTTCGATGATGGATATGCCCGCGGTGTCGTCGATCAAAATTTCCGATTGCGATAATCTGTCCATCCGCGCGGCGATGTTGGTCATTTCCGCCGATGTAATTTTTCCGGTGCGTACGTCTTGGGCGTCCGCCATCGCTTCGGCGCAGAGCATACGCATCGCCAATTGCAACTCGGCCATTTCCAAACTGAAGAACAGCACCGGCACTTTCGCTTCCACCGCGGCGTTGCGGGCGAAGGCCAGCGAGAGTGCGGTCTTTCCCGTCGATGGCCGTGCGGCGACGATGATTAAATCGGACGGCTGGAATCCGGCGGTGAGTTTATCCAAATCCGTAAAGCCGGAGGTTACGCCGGTTACGGACGTCTTGCGCGATTGCAAAGTTTGAATCACACCGACGGCTTCCTTCAACAGCGACTTGATGTCCGATGCTTTTTTCTTGATGCCCGCCTGTGAAATCTTAAACACTTCCTGCGACGCTTGCTCGATCAACTCGAACACGTCTTGAGATTGATCATACGAAAGCCGCGAGACTTGCGTCGCTACGGAAATCAACCGGCGATACAAATACTTTTCCTTAACGATGATCGCGTAGTATTCCACGTTCGCCGCCGTCGCCACTTTGTTGGAGAGTTCGGCCAGATAATAATAGCCGCCGACTTTCTCCAGTTCCTCGTTGCGTTTCAGTTCATCCGACATCGTCACCAAATCAATCGCCTCACGCCGGTTGTAAAGCCGCAGCATCGCTTTGTAAATCGCGCGGTGTTTGTATTCATAAAAAATCGTGTCCGATTCTTCGGCGAAGACGTTGATCACGCGCTCGATGGCGTCGGTACTGATGAGAATGCTGCCCAAGACTTCCTGCTCGACTTCAATCGCGCTCGGCGGAATGCGGCCTTCCTGCGTGAAGTCAATTTCTTCGCGCAGCCCTTTGCGGGAGCGAATGAGTTTCTCCAGCGGATAGTTCGCACTCTGTTCTTGACTGCGGTCGATGAATCCGTTTGCCATGCGTTTGAAAAAAAATCAGTTTAAAGTTTTCGCCGCGAACATGTTTCGAAGCAGACCGGAGGAGATTCCACTTGCTTGCGGTCTTGTATCATTGCGAGCGGAGCGAAGCAATCTGAAACCCCGTGCGAGGATAGATTGCTTCGTCGCCTGTGCTCCTCGCAATGACACGGAAGACGATGAAGGACGCAAGAAATTTATTTGCTTTAAGAAGTTATTCGTTAAAGCAACACAATGGAGTTAAGCATACTTCTCGTCATATAACTTTCGGAGCAACTGTACGTCTTCCCACGTGAATCGCTTCCAGTTCGGATTGCGAAGCAGCGCGGCGGGATGATAGGTTACAATCATATCGATGTTGCGCCACTTCATTACTTTGCCGCGCATCGCCGACATGGCGAAGTCGCTTCCGAGCAGCGTGTTGGCAGCGGTTTTTCCCAGTGCCAAAATAATTTTGGGTTTGATGATTTCGATTTGCCGGTGAAGATACGGCAGACACGCGGCGACTTCATCCGGCTCGGGATTGCGATTTTGCGGCGGACGTGATTTGAGCACGTTGCAGGCGAAAACTTCTTCGCGCGTCAGATTGATAGATGATAAAATTTTGTCCATCAATTGACCGGAGCGTCCGATGAACGGAATGCCTTGTTCATCTTCATCCGCGCCCGGGGCCTCGCCAACAACGACGATCTTTGCCTTGGGATTGCCATTGCCAAACACGTAATTTTTTCGAGTCGCGCCGAGACGGCATTTCTGACAATCCTTCGTGCCCTCGTAGAGTTCTGCAAGCGTCGTGAATTTGAGAAGTTCATTTTCGGGGGCGTCATCGGAACGCACGGACGAGGATGAACCGAAAAGGTCTTCTTGCATAAAAGCGGCTTGGCCGGTTAGACGATATTTGCGGTTGGTGTGCAGAGAAATTCATCTCCACAGAAGTTTGCGGCGCAGGTTAAGGAATCTTCCGAGAAGAAAAAATTTGTTTTTTTCCTCACGCGAATCATTGTGCAATCTCAAGACACGCAAAGGTTTTACACATAAAAACACGTGCTCAATCTTCGTCGAAGAAACGGCTGATGCGATTTAAAATTTTTCCGGCGGCTTCGCGTTTCGTCATCAACGGAAATTTTTCTATCGCCCCGCCCCGCGCGATGAGTGTAATGATGTTCGTATCGACTTCGAAGCCCGCGCCCGCGACGTCAGCGGAATTGAGCACGATGAGATCAAGATTTTTTGCCGCCAATTTTCCCCGCGCATTGTCTTCGGCGTTCTGAACTTCCAATGCAAATCCGATGACCAACTGCGAGGGACTTTTCCGCCGTCCGCACTGCATTAAAATATCCGGCGTGCGCACGAGATGCAGATCGAACACCGCTTCGCTTTTTTTAATCTTTCCCGCCGCCGCTGCTGCCGGACGGTAATCCGCGACCGCCGCCGCCGCAATGAACACATCACACGTATCGAAATGTGATTCGACCGCCCTGAGCATGTCGTCCGCACTCTCAACATCGATGCGGGTTACGGCGGCAGGCGTCGGAAGAAAAGTCTTGCCGGTAACAAGCACAACCTCCGCGCCTTGCAACGCCGCTTCCGACGCGAGCGCAAAGCCCATCTTGCCCGACGCATAGTTTGAGATAAACCGCACGTCGTCAATTTTTTCGCGCGTGGCCCCGGCGGTAATCAAAACTTTTTTTCCGGTATAAATTTTCCGCGCGGCTTGCGGCGCACCGTGCAGTTCGAGTGCGGCTCGAATCTTTTCAACAATCGTTTCCGGTTCGGGCAAGCGTCCCATGCCGACGAGTCCCGACGCCAGTTCGCCATGTTCCGGCGCGAAGACCGTGCACCCATCGCCGGAAAGTTGGCCGATGTTGCGTTGTACTGCGGGGGCAAGAAACATTTCTTCATCCATCGAGGGAAAAACGAGCTTAGGTTTCCCATGCCGCAGCGAAAGATAAATCGCCGTAAGCATATCGTCGCAGTGGCCGGTGGCGAGGCGAGCGAGTGTGTTGCAAGTCGCGGGCGCGACGACAAACGCATCCGCCCATTCGCCGAGCGAAATATGCTGCGTCCAATTTAGCTCGGCGTTGTGTATGGACGCGGCGGGAAAAATCTCCGTCAGCACCTCGGAGCCGCTCGTTACCGCCAGTGCAAGCGGCGCGACGAACTGCGCGGCGTTCACCGTCATGATCACTTTGACTTCCGCGCCCGATTTTTTAAGCAACCGTACGAGCATCGGCATTTTATAGGCCGCAATGCCGCCGCTGACGCCGAGCACGATTTTTTTTCCGTTGAGCATTCAAGGTTTGAAGGTTCGAGTTCAAGGGTTGAACGAAAATAGAACGCGAGGCCGCAAATAAAAAAGGCAGCGTTTCCTGCTGCCCTTTGGGTTAATCTTTTTCTCTAAAAAAAGTGAGACCGAAGTACTCCGTCATACTTTCCGTTCTTCATACAGCACCTCTTAAACTTTCGGCCTGAACCGCACGGACATAAATCCTTGCGGCCTAATTTCTCCAAAAGAATTTTTCCGCCATGAACAATCTGCTCGCCTTTCTTGACATGCGACTCCGACGGAAACCCTTTTCGCCGCTTGCTCATCGGCTCGAAAAGAAGAAAGATCGTCAAAGTTGACATCCGTTAAGTCAAAGGCCGTAAGTCTTATTGTGATATGTCGTCTTCATAAAACCTCCGTAAAGTTTAAATGTTATGGAAGGTGCACTTCGGTTCTACTTGCGGCGGGCGGGAAGATCGCTGTAGTAAAATGTGTATTTCTGATCGGCCAATTCGTCGATGGACAACTGTGTCGGCTTCGACATTTTTTCGTACTTCACGCTGATCGCCACCTGTTCGGGAAACACGCGGTCGGCTTCGGTTTCGTCGGTCGGGTTGCGGGTGCGCGACTTGAACGGCAACAGTTGTTCTTCCAACTCGGCGCGGTTCTGTTCGTTGATCTCCTTCGCCCGGCGCGACATCGCCGCTACAATTTCGTAGACGTTCGTCGTCTGGTGCTTGAGCTTATCAAGGTCGGTGGTTTTGAGTGCCATTGTTTGATCTCCGGTTTAGTATGTGTTAATAAATAAATGAATTTACTTTTTCCCGCACGTCTTCAACGGCTTTTTCTAGATCATCGTTGGTGATGGTGCAATCGAATTTCTCAGCGAAAGACATTTCAAACTTGGCTCGCTCCAACCGCTTCGTCAGCATCTCTTCGGTTTCGCTGCGGCGGGCACTGAGCCGCTCTCGCAACGCTTCAAGGCTTGGCGGCTTGATGAAGATCAGATATGCCCGTTCGCCGTAGTGCTGCTTGATGCTCATCGCGCCTTTGACGTCCAAATCAAGCAACAGATTTTTTCCGGCCTGCAAAGCGGCGTCGATTTTCTCTTTCAATGTGCCGTAAAATCTTCCGGCGTACACTTCTTCGTGTTCAAGAAAATCGCCGTTCGCAACATGTTCACGAAATTCGTCTTCGCTCAAAAAAAAATAATCAACGCCGTCCGTTTCGCCGGTGCGTTTCGGGCGCGTGGTTGCCGAGACGGAAAAAACAAGATTGGATGTTGCGGCAAGCAAGCGTTTGGCAATCGTCGATTTGCCCGTGCCCGATGGCGCGGCAAAGACAATTAACTTTCCTGCCGCTTTTGCGGCTGCCGCTGCCGCCATGGCTACTCGATATTTTGAATCTGTTCGCGCATCTTTTCCAATTCCTCTTTCAACGATACAACCAAATGCGCTATCTCCGCGTTCTGCGATTTCGATGCAATCGTGTTGGCTTCGCGGCCTTGTTCCTGCATCAGAAAGTTCAACTTGCGCCCCGAGGGTTCTTCGCTTTCAAGGGCTTCCAAGAAAAATTTATTGTGGCTGCGAAACCGCACGCATTCTTCCGTGATGTCCATTTTATCGGCGAGCAACAAAATTTCCATTTCAAGTCGCTCGCGGCTGATGACGGATTCGTCAGTGAGCAAGTCTTTGACTTTATCGCGCAGCCGGTCGCGCGTCGCGGCGAGTGTTTCTATGGATAGTTTCTCAACGCGTTCCAGCGTTTCGCCGATGTATGTAAGACGTTTGACGAAATCTTTTTTGAGTTCCAAGCCTTCTTTGCGCCGCATGTCTTTAATCGCAGCGATAGCCGCCGTGAGTGCGTCGGTGATGACTTGCCACTCGGCAACTTCGGCGTCAGGCGTTTCAGCGTTCGATTCGAAAATTTCGGAGAAGCGCAACAGATGCTCCATCTTTACCGGCTCCATTATGCCCGACGCACTACGGACGTTTTCTAAAAGCGTCGTGTAAGATTTAACGATCTCCGGTTTGACGCGGATCGGCAAGTTGGCTTGCATCTCGCGCTCGATGAGCAACGTCGCCGAAATTTTTCCGCGCTGCAGTTCTTTACGAATCAGGTCTTTGGCTTCTTGCTCGCGCGAACTGAACTGGCGCGGCAACTTGACGGAGATTTCGGCGAAGCGGTTGTTGACGGAACGGATTTCGGCGGTGGCGCGAAGCCCGTCTGCATTGGCTTCGGCGTGGCCGTAGCCGGTCATACTTTCGATCATCGGAATATTGGGTGTAAGAACAGTTAATGTATGTGGTTAAAAAGGACGCAAATATACGGTAAACACCGCGAACTGCGAGCGGTTGGCTTATCTTTTTTATTTATGTTGACCGCACATCTTAAAAATTTTTGCATGTCCAAACCGACTTTGTATTTGCTCGACGGGATGGCGCTCGTCTACCGTGCCTACTACGCCCTGATGTCCACACGGCTCAAAACGAAATCAGGATTTCCGACGGGCGCGGTCTTCGGCTTCGCCAACACGCTGTTGAAACTGATGGAGCAAGCGACGCCCGATTACATCGCCGTCGCGTTCGATACCAAAGAAAAAACGTTTCGGCACGATTCCTACCCGCTCTATAAAGCCCAACGCCCGCCGCCGCCCGAAGACCTCATCGCCCAACTCCCGAAAATTTTTCAACTCGTCGATGGCTACGGCATCCGCCGCCTGATGCTGCCGGGCTATGAAGCCGACGACATCATCGGTACGCTCGCGCGGCAACACGAAATGGAATGCGAGGTTTTTATGGTTACGCCCGATAAAGATTTTGCGCAGTTGGTGAATGAAAGTATCAAGATTCTAAAGCCCTCGAAGGAAGATGATAAATTTGATCTCTTCGGACGCGAAGAAGTCAAAGTCCGGTACGGCGTTTATCCCGAACACTTCGTCCCGATGCTGACGCTCATGGGCGACAGTTCCGACAATGTGCCAGGCGCGGTCGGTATCGGTCCGAAAACGGCGGCAATCCTCATCAATGAATACGCGACGATTGAGAATCTCTATGCGCATTTAGACGCGCTCAAACCCAAAACGCGCGACAGCCTCACGACCGCCCGCGAACATCTCAAGCTCGCCGAGTTCCTCGTTACCATCAAAACCGATGTGCCGCTCGATCTCGACCTTGAAACCCTTCGTCCCGC
>JACMJS010000265.1 GCA_014380515.1 Chlorobiales bacterium | reverse complement strand
GGCGTCGCGCCGCGCGAAAGGTCGTTCATCGGTTTAGCCAAGCCTTGAATAATCGGGCCGATGGCTTTGGCACCGGCGAGCCGCTCGGTAAGTTTGTAGGCGATGTTGCCCGCGTCCAAGTTCGGAAAGATGAATACATTTGCTCTGCCCGCCACCGCACTGTTCGGGGCTTTACGCTGTCCGACGGCTTCCACAAACGCCGCATCGAACTGTATCTCGCCATCGATCTTCAAATCCGGTCGTTTGCGTTTCGCCAGTTCTGTCGCTTCCCTGATTTTATCAATCGATTCATGTTCCGCACTGCCCTTTGTTGAAAAGGACAGCATGGCAACAACGGGTTCTTCGCCCGTCAAAATGCGATGCGACTCGGCGGAAGTAATGGCGATGTCGGCGAGTTGTTCGGCGTTCGGATACGGCACGACGCCGCAGTCGGCGTAGGTCAGCACGCGGCCTGCGGCGGCGGCGTGATCATCTGAGAACGCCATTAAAAAAAAACTTGAGACGAGTTTCGTGCCCCCCGTACCGCCCGATTTATCCGCGCCAATAATTTGAATACCCGCCCGCAATACATCGGTGGTAGTATTCACCGCGCCCGCCACGCAGCCGTCCGCATCGCCTCTACGCACGAGCATGGCGGCAAAGTAAAGCGGGTTTTGCATCGCGGTTTTGGCGCCATCGTAAGTGAGACCTTTGGCCTTGCGGAGCGTAAAGTATTCACTCACAAACTCCGAGAAGCGTTCGGATTTTTCAGGATCGATGATGCGGCATTTGTTCGGCGGCAGATCAAGTCCCAAGGCTTTTATGTCAGCGGAAATTTTTTCCACGTTGCCGATGAGCACCGGCTTTACCAAATCTTCGCGGATCAATTCAGCGGCGGCCTTGAGCGTGCGCTCGTCCGAAGTTTCGGGCAACACGATGCTGGCGCGTTTTTCTTTCGCCCGCTGCCGGATTTGTGCGAGGATGTTCATTTCAGAAAGGATGAAGGCTGAGATTCAAGGGATGAAAAATTCGGCAGAGCGTGTTTGATAGGAACATGACTTCTTGAAACCTTGAAATTTATTTTTCATCCTTCCGCCTTCACTCCTCACCCTTTCGTTACTTTCCGCCGAAAATGGTTTGTTGCGGAATGAGGACGGTCACGTCGCCGCGCAGTTTGGATTGGCAACCGAGCCGCGAAGTGAGCGTGAGGCCGATGGCTTCATCCAACTGATCTTCTTCCGCCTCGCTCATGTCGGGTAGATTTTCCATTCCGGCTTTGATGATGACGTGGCAGGTTGAGCACGCGCAGACGCCGCCGCAGTTATGCTGCAGATGAATCCCGTTTTCAAGCAGGGCGTGAAGAATGGAAGTACCGTCGGCAGCCGTCAGCGTGCGGGTAACACCGGGCTGATCGTTGAAGAGAACGGTCAAGGTATGTGTAACCGGCTGCCCCTGTTTGGGTGCGGCGGCGGGAATTTCTTTGGTGTCAGCGGGCATTTTAAATCTTGATTTCTTTGACACCGACGACGAAAGGCTCGGTGAGTTCCGTTTTAATTTTCGGCACCCGCTTTCGTAAAGATTCGTTAGGATTCATGGTTGGATGTTCGAGATGCAAGCTAACCCCGGCTTTTTTTTACTTCGTGCGGGAGCGGAAGCGCAGTTCCATTTCGCGGACTTTGAGTTGCAATTCTTCCATCGGCAATTGCAAGTAATAATTGAGAATATCGCGCACCATCAAAACGCGCGTCGCGTTGTCGGTCGTGTATCCGTGGCGACGTTTGTCCTCGATGATTTTCACCAAGTTCTCACTCTGAAGTTCTTCCATCGTGAGAATGTAAAGCTCGTTGTTTTTTAAATCGCTCGCCATTTCGATTTTCGAAATCTGGGTCGGCTGTCCGATTTTGATCGCAAGTTTTTCGCTTGGCGATTGTGCGGCGTCAAAAGCGGCCTGAGCCGATTGCGTGGCTTCCGGTGCGGGCGTGGTGTGGGCGGGTTGCGGCGCGGCAAGTTGCTGCCCGTTCGTTTCCGGCTTGTTGTCGTCCTGCGTGCGAATCATTTTGTTCGTCGTTTCACGCAGCCGCTGCGAAAGCACTTTGATGAAGTTGAGCAAAATTTTAATCGCTTCGTTCGGACGGCTTTGGAGCATCCGGTCGAAGTTGTACTTCGGCATCACGAGCAGTTCGGAGTATTCGCGGATCGTGGCGGTGGCTGAACGCTTGTCCTGTTCGAAGAGCGACATTTCGCCGAGCAACGCGCCCGGCCCCAGCGTCAGGAAGACGACGTCTTCATCTTCGTTGTTCTTCTTGGACAAATCGACCTTGCCGGAGAGAATGACGTACATGATCTGTCCGACAATCAAGTTCTCGCGGAAGAGCACATAGCCCGGCTCGAAACTTTTGATGAAGGCATACTTGACGATTTGATCCATCTCTTCACCGGAGATGCCTTCAAAGATTTTGATATTAGACGGGTCGATTTTCATCTCAAGGAATTGTCGGTGGAATGTATTGATGCCGCGACTGATACATCTATTGTGCAGCGATATGGTTTGTAAGCGGTCTGAAAATAACCGTTTTCAAACCTGAAACAAAACGAATTCGATTGCCGCCTGCGAATTCATTCGCGTTAATGGTTATGAACCGGCTTGCGCTTCCCGTCAATGCAGATGACGGCGGGATGCTGCATCTCATCTTGCACGCCTTGCGTTTCCAATTGCACGGTTACATGCTCGATCTCAAACCGCGCTTTCAGCATCGTGTTGATGCCGACGATCAGTTCCTGACTGCAACTGTATTCATCGATCAAGATGTGGCAACTGAGCGCATTGACGCCCGAAGTAATCGACCAGATATGCAGGTCGTGCAAGTCCATCACGTGCGGCATTTGTCGCATCGCCGCGTCAACCGCTTTCGGATCGAGGCCGCGCGGCGCAGACTCCAATAAAATATCAACCGATTCCGTAATGACCCCCCACGCACTGCGGACAATGAGCAGCGATAATATCGCGCTCAGAATGGGGTCGATGGGCGTCCAGCCCGTTAGCCAAATCACACCCGCCGCAACGATCACGCCGATGGAGCCGAGCAAGTCGCTCATCACGTGCAAGTAAGCCGCTTTGACATTAACGCTATGGGATGCCGTTCCGCGCAGTGCCACCGCGCTGAACACATTGGCCGCAAACCCGATCGCGCCGTAGATAAGCATTTCGCCCGTGTGAATTTCCTGCGGGTTGAAAAATCTTTGATAGGCTTCGATGCAGATATAAACCGAAACGAGGCACAGCAGCAAGCCGTTGACGAACGCGGCTAAAATTTCAACGCGGTAAAAACCATAAGTGCGTTGCGGCGTGGCAGGCTTCTGCGTAAATCGGACGGCAATAAAACTGATGCCGAGCGCGAAGACATCGGTCGCCATATGTCCCGCATCGGCCACAAGTGCAAGACTGCCGCTCACGAAACCGCCGATGAGTTCAACGAAGAAAATCACAAGCGTCAGCCCAGCAGCGAAGGCTAATCCTTTACCCGCAAACCGGTCGTTCTTCAACCGCTCTTGATAAATGTGATGATTGTGCTCCATGACTTTTTAAATCGCTAATACTAAACCACTTTATCGTAACGCTTTACAGATAGAATCTTTTCTTTTCACTTAACCTGCTTTAAAGCTTTTATACCGCCACCGCATTCAGCCGCTCGCTGATCACCGCCGCTTTTCGGGCGGGATAAAGACTTGCGATGAAGGAAACGATTGCGGTTGCCAATGCAACATAGAGAAAATCGGCGGCGTTCATCGTAACCGGATACGCACTGATAATAAAAGCCTCGCTACCGTAAAGTTTGACGAGACCGAAAGTTTGTTGCGCCCAGCAAATGCCCGCGCCGAGTGTGAGGCCGAGCGCGATGCCGATACTAGCGATCAGCAAGCCTTCAAATAAAAAAATACGTTGCAGAGCCGCAGTTCCAAGACCGATGCAATGCAGGAAATAGAGTTCACGCTTCTTTTCAATCGCCGTCATCGTCAGCGACCCGACGAGGCTGAGCGAAGCCACCACGACGATC
>JACMJS010000264.1 GCA_014380515.1 Chlorobiales bacterium | reverse complement strand
TGGCGGTCAGTTTCAGGGCTTCGGCGGCTTGCTCTTTGAAACTCCAGCTCCGCCACAAAATCGATGAACAACTTTCGGGCGAGATGACGCTGTACCACGCATTCTCAAGCATCAAAATTTTATCGCCGAGACCGATGCCGATGGCGCCGCCCGACGCGCCTTCGCCGATGATGACGCAGATGATCGGCACTTTAAGCCGCGCCATTTCGAGCAGGTTTTTGGCAATCGCTTCGGCTTGGCCTCGCTCTTCGGCTTCGATGCCGGGAAAGGCGCCGGGCGTATCGATGAGCGTGATGACGGGCTTGCGAAATTTCTCGGCGAGTTTCATCAGACGCAAGGCTTTGCGGTAACCTTCGGGCTGCGCCATGCCGAAGTTGTAGTAGACGTTCGATTTCGTGTCGCGGCCTTTTTGGTGGCCGATGATCATCACGGTTTGCGAGAAGTCCTCAGCGGTGATGCGGGCGAAACCGCCCGTGATCGCTTTGTCTTCGCCGAAGAGCCGGTCGCCCTGCTGTTCGATGAAATCTTCGGTCATCATATAAATGTAATCCTGCGTGTAGGGGCGTTCGGGATGGCGGGCGAGTTGGACACGCTGCCACCGCGTCAGATTTTTATAGACCGAGAGCCGCAGGTCATCGGCCTTGCGCTCGAGCGCGTTGATTTCGCGCGACAGATCAACTGCAAGCACGCCGTTCGAAGATGCCGCACTTTCAAGGGCATAGCGGCGCATCTCATCTAACTTCTGATCCAATTCAACGATGGGTTTTTCAAAATCCAAAATGACTTTCGACATAGCAGCAAACAGTTGAGTTAAGCCGAGTGGAAACGCGAGGCCGAAATATAAAGCATTGACGGCGAGAGTAGATACGGCTTTGGCGGTTGATCCCCGAAATGAAAAAGCCCGTCGTAGATGAACGGGCTTGAAATAAACTTTGAGATGAAATGCGATTACTTGTTGACGGCGGTCTTCAAGGCAGCACCGGCTTTGAACTTGGCGACTTTCTTCGCCTTGATTTTCAGCGCGGCACCCGTTTGCGGGTTGCGGCCTGTGCGTGCGGCGCGCTTGCCGACGGAGAATGTGCCGAACCCGATGAGTGTAACCGCTTGTCCTTTCTTGAGCGACGCGGTTACGCCGTCCAAAAATGCACTAACGGCTTTTTCCGAAGCGGCCTTCGAGATTGCGGCATCTTTGGCAATCTTATCGACCAAGTCAGCTTTTGACATGATTTTTTTCCTTATGAGAAGTTGGTTAAGAAGAACTACAGTTGATTGACAGCCTTCGCAGGGCCGCCGAAGCCGCCCGCAAAGCGCGAACGAATTTAGTTAAAAAAAATCATTTGCCAAGAGCCGTCGCCTAAAAACCCTTGTCAATTGTGGCATCGGCGGCGGTTCAGGCTCACAATGCCGCACTCGTCCTTACGCTACACTTAGGTTGCAATTCTGACGAAGCGAATTGTATATTCACGGGCTTTCGCCAAACTCCTGCCACACGCGCAGATTAAAAGCGTCTGTACGGGCGAAGCACACTGCAAAACTTTTCAACTCTGATTTTCAACTTCGGCGGTTTACTTTTCAACCGCAATTTCTCTAATCCTGTTTCGATATGGCAACCACCAGCGACCTCACCAAAGGCGTCATCCTGCGTTTCAACGGCGAACTTCACGTGCTTGAAGAAGTCCAGCACCGCACACCCGGCAACCTTCGCGCCTTCTACCAAGCCAAGATGCGCAACCTTCGCAACGGCAAAATCGTCGAGAACCGTTTTCGCTCCGGCGAAGAAGTACAAATCGTTTCGACCGAGCGTAAGAACTATCAATATCTTTACCGCGACGGCACCGACTTCGTGTTGATGGACAACGGAAACTATGAGCAACTGACCGTCTCCGGCGAGAAGATCGGCGAGCAATCGCGCTTCTTGAAAGAAGGCATGGAAGTGGACGTCGTCTTCAGCAGCGACGAGACGATCATCCAAACTGAAATTCCGACGTTCGTCAATCTGAAAGTAACCGAAGCCGATCCGACGACGAAGGACGACCGCGCGACGAGCGGTACGAAGTCCGCCAAACTTGAAACCGGCGCAACGATTCAAGTGCCGATGTTCGTGGTGGAAGGCGACGACATTCGCATCGACACCCGCACGGGCGAATACATGGAACGCATCAAGAAATAGTTTTTTATCATTCCCGCCCCAGCGCATGGCCGATCCCGCATAGCGGGACGGCGGGAATGACGGAAGAGAAAAAAGCGAATGAGGGATTCTTCGCTCTGCTCGGAATGACAGTGAAGAGAAATCAAAAACCATTTTGAAGAAACTACCAATGAACCTTGATGACATTCAGAAACTCGTCAAGATGATCGATGAGTCGGGCCTCAACGAAATGCAGATCGAGGAAGGCGAATTTAAAATCACCTTGCGACGCACGCTCGATGTGCCCGCACCTTCGGGAAGCAACGGCGTGCAATTCGTGATGCCCCCGATGATGGGCGGCATGCAAACCTATCCATCACCGATGCCGCAGCCGTCGCCCGCGCAATCGCAGCCTGCTACCGCGCCGCAGCCCACTCCGGTGCCTGCTGAAAAAAAATACCGTGAAGTGCGTTCGCCGATTGTCGGGACGTTTTACCGTTCGCCGTCGCCGGAAGCCAATCCGTACGTGCAGGTCGGCGATCAGATTTCAGCGGGCAAAGTGCTCTGCATCGTCGAGGCGATGAAACTGATGAATGAAATCGAGAGCGACATTGCGGGCAAGGTGGTGAAAATTTTAGTCGAGAACGGACAACCGGTCGAGTATGATCAACCGCTTTTTCAAGTCGAATAAAATGATGGATTTATGACGACGGCAATTGATCAACTTTAATCGCACGTACAATGAACTGGAACGAAGTCTTGGCCGATCCGTCCTTGCAAGATTTGCCCTACAAAATCGAACTCAACGAATACGGCGAAATTGTTATGAGTCCCGCGTCAAATCAGTATCGACGTGAGCAAACAAGAATGGCCATGCGGCTTGATAAAAACATGAACGGCGGCGAAGTGCTTATGAATTGTTCGATAGCAACAACGCAAGGCGTTAAAGTTCCTGATGTCGTATGGATGTCGGCGGCGTTCGTCAAAGCGTTTGAATATGAAACGCCGTATCC
>JACMJS010000263.1 GCA_014380515.1 Chlorobiales bacterium | reverse complement strand
ATTCGCGCGCAAGCGCGTGATGATTCGGCGTGATCGGTTCGGGAAACAAGCATAGCGATGAATCGCCGTTGCCTTCTTTCACGTCGCCGAGCATTTGATCGTATGTCCGGTTTTCCTTGATGACGTAAAAAACATATTTGATCGGCGACAGTGCATTGGCCGTCTTGGCCTCACGGGGCACGGGATTTCCGGCTTCGCCGCTTGCGGTTACTTCGCGCGATTTGGAGTAGGGCGTGTTGTCATAAACAAGTTTCGAATACAGAGCCAGCGTTCTCGCATCGGGCGCATCGATAATTGAAAGTGAGCCTTTGAACAAGCGTCCGATATATTCGTCGGTGTTGCCGGATTTGCGATCCGGCTGCGGCCCTTTGGGATTGGGCAGCGACGCCGTGCCTTTACCGTTGGCGACGAAAATTTTTGAACCCACCACGCGCACCGCCGCCGGATACCAACCGACGGGAATGAATCCCTGCGACCGGCTTTCGCCCGCCCGCGACACATCAAACACCGCGAGACAATTGTTATCCGCGTTCGCAACATAAAGCGTGCGTTCATCCGGAGAAAGTGCAAGACCGTTCGTCGTACTGCCGGTCGGCGCAGCCGGATAGAGCGCGGCGGAAACCGTCTCGATGACTTTTTTCGATGGCGTATCGATAATCGAAACGCTGTTCGAGTTGGCATTGGCGACGAAAAGCCGCGAGCCGTCCGCCGTCAGCGTCATGTCGTTCGGATGATTTTCGGTCGGAACGGCGGCGATGATTTTTTGCGTGGCAACGTCGTAACACAGCACTTGATCGCCGCCCCAGAGTGAGATGTAAAGCGTGGCGGCATCAGGTGAGAGCACTGCGGTATAAGGCTCGGCGGAAAGTTTGAGTTTGCGAACCGTGCGGCGCGAGGCAAGATCGCAGGTGTAAAGCGAACTGTCTTCCTTCGTACAGACGTAAAGCAAATGACGTTTCGAGTCGATCGCAATACCGCCGGGCGAAATTTTTTCTTTCGGCCACGGTGCGCCGGATGCGCCGAGCGTGATGACGCTATCGCGCAAAAGTTTTCCCGAATCAATCTTGTAGATCACAACCGTATTGTCGTTGCCGCCCGATGCGTAAAGAAATTGTTCATCGCCGCCGAACGCGAGGCCGACCCACGATTTGGCGATTTCTACATCGTCTAAAACTTTCTCCGTCGCTATATCGATCAGCGTGATGGATTGCCTGCCATTGCCGTTGTTGGTTGTGGCGATAAGTTTTTTGGAAGGCGAGACGGCGAGGTTCAGGGGCAAGTCGCTCCGTAGCGGCACCGTGCGGCCTGCGGGCGTGAGCGACCAGCCGTTCGGCAAGAGCACCCGCCGCCGCGACAAACTATCCGATAGCCGCGACGCCGCGTCCGGCAAGGGTTTGGCGTCCCGACTTGCGGTGCAACTTTGAAGGGCGATGGCACACAGTAAAAAATAACGGGCGAAACGAAATATGATTTTCATGCGGTGAAGCGGTGATCGGTGAAAGATGACGGTGCAAAGGTAAATTTAATCCCTCTAAATCTCCCTTTAACAAGGGAGATTTTCGCCGGAAGATTCGTTGAAAAACAGGTTGCCTGAAAAAAGATTTGCATTTATGAATTTGCATTCGATGTTATTCACTCAGTAATTTTTCTAACAGTATTTTGAAGTCATTTTTCTTTCTTCCATCGTCCCCCCTTGTCAAAGGGGGTTAGGGGGATTAACCACCATGCACAAACGAACCGCGAACCTCATCTCGAAAAACGGCGCGCATCTGCCTTACAATCCGGCTCTGAAAGCACGGGCAAGAGACCTTCGCAAGAACATGACCGAAGCCGAAAAGAAACTGTGGCAATACCTTCGCACGCGAAAAGAAATATGGCATCGCCAAAAACCGCTCGATCATTTCATCTCCGATTTTTATTGTCAGGCCCTGAGGTTAGTCATTGAGGTGGATGGCGGCGGTCATTTTGCAAGCGATACACAGAAATATGATGCCGCGCGAACACAAGTGCTCAACGGCTACGACTTGAAAATCCTTCGCTTCACAAACGATGAAGTATTGAAAAGTTTTTTAGACGTATGTGAACGGGTTGAGATGTATTGCCGGTAGAATCAGGCTTGATACCGGGTCTTGCGGTTATGATGCCGAAAGGCTTTTCGCTATCTTCACGCCGCTTTTTTTTGAAACCGCTTGCCCGCGAGCCACTCTAACTTCACGCCGGATTTTCATGTCGCTTACATTGCTTCGCCAATCGCTTCAATCCCTGCTCGACACCGCTGAAACTTATCAAGTCCCGACGCTCTGGGACAGGCCGTTTGAGCCGCCGTCGGTGAAAAGCGTTTCGCCAAAAAAGTATTACTCGGACGCCATCGATAAAATTCTATCGGTTCCCGAAGAGCCTATCGTACCCGTCGGCAAAGGGGAGTGGACGAAGTTCGCCTCGATCTACAATCTATTCGTCCGCGCCACCACCGCGTTCGATCACGACGGCAAAGGACAATTGGACATCGGCACGGAATCGGGCTTCCGCGACACGGGCACGTTTTTAAAGTCCATCGCGCTGTTGCCCTATATCAAAACGCTTGGCGCGAACGTGGTGCATCTGCTGCCTATCACCGCCATCGGCAAGGACGGTAACAAAGGCACATTAGGTTCACCATATGCAATCAAAAATCCATATAAGCTCGATGAACGACTGGCTGAACCCGCACTGAAGCTGGATGTTGAAACCGAGTTCAAAGCCTTCACCGAAGCCTGTCATCACTTGGGTTTGCGGGTGGTGGTTGAATTTGTATTCCGCACCGCGGCCAAAGACGGCGATTGGGTGAAAGAGCATCCCGAATGGTTTTATTGGATCGATGAAAAGATTGAGAACCGTGAGAGCGGTTCGGCGGATGAGACGCGCTACGGCAATCCCGTCTTTACCGAAAAAGAACTCATCACGATTATCAGTCAGGTCGAACTCAAAAACTTTACGCACTTGCCGGAGCCGCATGAAGGTTACCGGCAAATGTTCACCGCCGTGCCGCAAACGGTCGAGATGATAAACGGGCGATACATCGGCACAACGGCGGACGGCCAGACCTGCCGCATCCCCGGTGCCTTTGCCGATTGGCCGCCGCAGGACACACAGCCGCCGTGGGGCGACGTGACTTATCTGCGAATGTACACGCATCCCGATTTTAATTACATCGCCTACAACACGATTCGAATGTATGCGTCGCAACTGGTGAGTGAAGCGTTCATCAACCGTCCGCTGTGGGACGCGATCGCGGGCATCATTCCGTACTATCAAAAAACGTTCGGCATCGATGGCGTGATGATCGATATGGGACATGCGTTGCCGAGCGAACTGAAGCGCGAGATGGTCGCCGCCGCCCGCAACCTCAATAGCGACTTTGCATTTTGGGATGAGAACT
>JACMJS010000262.1 GCA_014380515.1 Chlorobiales bacterium | reverse complement strand
CCCGCCGCGCTGCCGCTGTGAGCGGCAATCGTTTCAATCCGCCGCGACGACTCCGCGCCGTAGACCCGCACCCGCCCGTCATCACCGGCCACAGCCATCCAGCGGCCATCGGTGCTGAAGGATACCTTATTGATCGCGGAACCTTCGCCGTCCGCAAGCCGCTGCGATCCGCCTTTCAAATTCAGTTGCCGGATCACGCCGTCCGCGCCCGAGGCCGCAATCCAATCACTGCCTGTAGAGCCGCTCACCGCAAGGGATTTCAGCGTGCCTTTGGCAATGGCAAGTTGCTTCAACGTACCCTCGCGCCACGTCCAAAGTTTGAGCAGTTGATTGTCCGTCAAGGCGATGTGTTTTGCGTCGCTGGTAAACTGAACGGCGTAAATCGGAAAGGCGATGCCGAGCAAGGTGCGCTGCACCGAGCCGTCGCCGGTTTGCCACACCTTCGCGGTCTTGTCCCAACTTGAACTGACGAGCAGCAGACCGTCGGGGCTGAATGCTACCGCACACACCGCCGCTTGGTGTCCGCGAAAGAGCCGAAGTAACTTGACGGTGCGGACAGCGTTGATGATTTCAAGGGCGTAGAGCCGCACGAGGCCGTCTTTACAGGCTGCGGCGATGAGCGTGTTCGTTGCAGCAACGGCAAGCACAGGCGATCCGGCATCGACGACGGTTGCGCTATCGGTAAGGTCGCCGTTGTAAATCACCAGCGATGCACCGGCGGCGACGATGAGCGTGCGGCCATCGGGCGAGAGCGTCATGGCCTCGGCGGGCGCGGGTAACTTTCGCGCGGCAACCGCCTTCGAAAGTGAAATGCTTTCCGCAGGCCGCACTGCGCGGATCGCGCCTTCGGGACTGACGAACCGCCACACGATGGCGAGCAGCGACATCACCGTAATCGCAACGAAAATAAAAATGCGCGAGCCGCCCGCTTGCGACCGAAGTTTGGATTCGCGCTCCGAGAGAATTTCACCGGAGCGGCCCATGTAATCGTTGTAGTTCGCGCCGTCATAGCGTTGGCCGTAGCCGTATTGACTGGCGTTTGCGGCGGCCTCGGAAAGTCGGTAGCGATACTCTAAATCATAGTTCGCGCGCTTCTCGGCATCGAGCAAAATTTCCTTGGCCTCGTTGAGTTCGCGGGTGCGCTGTTCGGCGCGTAGACGCGTATCGGCGGAGACGTGTTGGAGTTTATCGGGATGCACCGCTTTGATTTGATCGGTGTAAGCGCGGCGGATGTCGCTTTCAAGGGCGTCGGCGGCCACGCCCAGCACGGCGTAGTAGTCGGTGAATGAACCAGCGGACATTATTTCACGGTTGCAAGAGTTACACAGCAGAGCGTTACGATGTTGTTCATCGGGTTGAAATATACGCCGCGCGGCTTCAAAACTTTTTGACGCGGGGAAAGACCTGTATCTTTGAAAAATTTTTTTGCGATGCAAACCACCAACCCGCCTTCCGGCGGAACCGACATCATCATCACCCCGCGCCTGACAATTCCGCTTTCGGAACTCGCGTTTCAATTCTCACGCAGCGGCGGCAAAGGCGGACAGAACGTCAATAAACTCGAAACGAAAGTCGAACTTTTTTTTGACGTCGCCCGCTCCCCTGCCTTGGACGAGGCTTCACGGGCGAGGCTTTTTGCGAAGTTGGCGACGCGGCTGGATAGCGGCGGCACGCTCAGGCTCATGTCGCAAACCTACCGCAGCCAGTTGCAAAATAAATCGGATGTAACCGACCGGTTCAAACTGCTGCTGCAACAGGCACTCATTGTTGAAAAGCCGCGCACGGCAACGAAACCCACGCGCTCGGCCAAAGAAAAACGGCTCACGTCAAAACGCCAACAGAGCGTCCGCAAAGCCGCCCGCCGCACCGCCACAGACCGCTCGGATGACTGAAGGTTTATTTTCGGTTGCCCGCTTCAATTATTTCAACCTCAGCTTCACACGCAAAGTGAGCCATGAAAAAAGCCAACTTCTTCACCGTCTTCGCCAGCAAAGTCGCCCGCATGACCGGCCATCCGGCGGCGTTCGCATTGGCCTTGCTCGTCCTTCTCGTGTGGGCGGCGAGCGGCCCCATCTTTAAGTTCAGCGACACATGGCAACTCGTCATCAACACCGGCACGACGATCATCACGTTTCTGATGGTCTTCATCATTCAGAACTCGCAGAACCGCGATACGCAGGCGATGCAAATCAAATTGGACGAACTCATCCGCGCTTCCGCAGGCGCACACGACGCCTTGCTCAATCTCGAAGAACTTTCCGAAAAAGAATTGGATGCCCTGCGCAAACGCTATGTCAAACTCGGAAGCAAAGCCCGCAAAGATTTATTGGAAGGCTTGATGGATACTTCGACGAGCGATCTTGATCCCGAATAAATCCCGAACAAAACTTTCAACACACGTTTCACACCGCCGTCTATGTCAAGATTGAAAAATAAAGTCGTGCTTATTTCCGGTGCTTCCGCAGGCATCGGTCTGGCCGCCGCCGAAGCCTTTGCCGCCGAAGGCTGCCGCCTTGTGCTCGGTGCGCGTCGCTTAGAAAAACTTCACGCGGTTGCAAGTGCGATTTCAGCGGCGCACCCTGCGGAAGTGAAAGCCGTTTCGCTCGATGTTACGGAGGAGCAAAGCTGCGACGCCTTTGTCAGTGAGGCGTTGCAGGCGTTCGGTCAAGTTGATGTTCTGGTAAACAATGCGGGCCTCGCGCGCGGCACGGATACGGTGATGAACCAATCCTCCGACGACGTCCGCGAAATGTTCGAAACGAACGTCTTCGGCCTGCTCACCCTAACGCGAAAAGTTTTGAAGCCGATGCTCGCCGCAGATTCGGGACATATTATCAACTTGGGCAGCGTGGCGGGGCATTTGGCCTACGAAGGCGGCAGCGCGTATTGCGCGACCAAGCACAGCGAGCGCGTCATCAGCGAAGTTTTGCGGTTGGAGTTGCTCGGCAAAAACATTCGAGTAAGTTCCATCGATCCCGGTCTTGTTGAGACCGAGTTCAGCACGGTGCGGTTTCGCGGCGACGGCGAAAAAGCCAAAAATGTTTACGCCGGTATGACGCCACTCACCGCCGCGGACATCGCCGAGTGCATCGTCTTCGCGGCCTCGCGTCCGCCGCATGTCGATATAGATACGCTCGTTGTTCGTCCGCTCGATCAAGCAGGCACGAAAGTTTTCCGCCGCCCTTAAAGCATATTATGACGATGCAAGGTCTGTCTCGATTCACTTTTTTAGATTACCTTTGCATCACATTTACGGCTGCATTTTTTTCATCGCTTCTATTCCATTCATTCATGCCTCGACTGGTTTGCACGTTCCTGTTTCTTTTTTTTCTTTGCATCGTCCCTACTTCCTCGTCAGCACAAGTGATTGGCGGTGCGGATTTCTCGCCGGTAGCGGGCGGCGGCCCGGCGGAACTGTCGCTGCGCAGCGTGGAGTTGGGCGTCTCGTTCGCCAACCTGCGTCCCGCGTCCGATAATCTGGCCGACAACCGGTTTCTCGTTTCACGCTCGTCATTCGCTGCGACGCTGCATCAGGAAGGCGTGCTGATTTACTTCGATTATTCCAACGGCGCGATTGATGGCCGCACTACGTCGCTCTTCAGTGCCGGAGCGCGGTTTGATTTCGATTTACCGCTCTCGCGTGCGACGTTTCGTCCGCTCGTTCCGATTGCGGTGCTGACGGACGTTACCGTCGCCCGCGGTGAAAACTTGGCGGAGCGAGCCAATCTTGCATTCAGTTCGTTCGGCGTTGCAGGCGGCCTCGGCGCGCAGTTCAGCACGCGGCAGTTTATTGTTGTTGCCAAAGCCCTCGCGTTCATCGCCTTCACGACGCAAAATTTCAGTGCCTTTACCGGCACGGGCAGCGGCGGTTTCGTGGATGTAGCGGTTCAATATCCCCGCCTCTTCGGGGGTTTCGGCCTCGCAGCCAGTTACCGCCTCCGCTACACCGCAACCGGCTACTCTCAATTGGAATACAACTACGGATTCGCCGTCAATTCATTTACACTCGGCATCGCGTTCTGAGCGAGTCCAAAGAGCGAGGCGGTAAAAGTAGTTTGAGTTTAAATAGTTTGAGTTCAAAATAATTATGCGAAAGGAAGATATGTTGGGCGAGTTGGAAGAAGTCGCCCGCGAGTTGGGATACCGCGTCCGGTATGAGAAAGGCGATTTTGCGGGCGGAGATTGCCGGGTGCGTGAAAATAAAATTTTGGTCGTCAATAAGTTCGTTCCGATAGAAGCGAAAATCTCAACCATCGCACGGACGCTCGCGCGGCTGGGCAGCGGCAGCGTGTTCATCACCCCGCAAGTACGCAAGTTGCTCGATGAAGAATCCGACCGCCTTACGAGCGTTGTAAACAGTGCCGCTGGCCAGATGCGAGGCACTGAGGCCGAACAAAAACAGGTTTAGTTTTCTCGCAGCCACCGATGAAAATCACGTTACTCGGTACGGGTACATCGCAAGGAATTCCGGTTCCGCTTTGCTCGTGCAGAGTTTGCCGGAGCGGCGACCGGCGCGACCGGCGACTGCGAACCTCCGCGGTCGTTGAGACGGACGGACTTTCACTGCTTATCGACACATCCATCGATTTCCGCGAGCAAATGCTCCGAAGCAACGTCCAACGCATCGATGCCGTCTTGCTGACGCATCATCACTTCGATCATCTGTTCGGCTTGGACGACATTCGGGCGTTCAATCAGGCAACGGGCAAAGCGATTGACATTTACACATCGCCGCAGTGCGAACCGGAAGTGTTGAGCCGCTTCGGCTATGCGTTCAAGGAAGGAAACTTGAAATACGGGTTGCCGGAACTTCGGATGAACATTGTAAAAGAAGCATTCGAAATTACATCGACCCTTACATCGGCTGATGGCGCGGCGGAAGGCGGAATGTTGCGGGGACAGGCCTTGCAAGTTTTACCGGTTGAAGTCGGGCACGGGCGGTTGAACATCTATGGTTTCCGCATCAAAAACTTCGCTTACTTGACCGACTGCAAAACTATTTCTGAAGCGTCTTACCGGCTGCTGGAAAATCTTGAGGTGGTTGTGATCGATTGCCTGCGCTACACCGAACATCCGACGCACGCGAACCTCGCCGAAACGCTCGCGCACATCGACCGCATCAAGCCTAAACGCGCGGTGCTCATCCATCTTTCGCACGAAGTGATGCACGCCGAATTGGAAGCCCGATTGAAAACGATCACCTCCGCGAATGTCGAAGTCGGCTACGATCAAATGCAGATCATCACGGACTGATTCATTTGCCTACCACCAACACGCCGAAGAGCCATATGGATTTTCGACGATGAAGTTGCCGCCGAACTCATTATCGACATAATCGATTTTCGTGCCGTCGACATATTCGGCAATGTCGCGGGCGATGAGCACTTCGAAGCCGGATTCGGGATACAACACGTCGTCGTCTTGCGGACGCGCATTGAAATCCATCCCGACCGCCATGCCGGAGCAGCCCGCGCAGCCCGCCGCCAAGCGAACCAACGGCCTTGTCAATTCGCCGGTGGCAAGAAGTTGCATGAACTTTTCACGCGCGGTTTCGGAGAATTCTATTTTCATTTTCATTTCAAACAAAGTTGCTGCAAAGTTACCGCGCCCCATTGTTTATTCAGCGGCGTGGCAAAAAGCAAAACCCGTTGGCGCAAGATGACAAATTATTTCCCTGTTGCCCTTGCTTCAATTTCAGTACCGCCATGCAGCGCGGCTTTGACGAGCGGGTGCGGAAAGTTTGTATCGAACCAATAGGAGGAAACGGTCGCGTTATTCAGCGAGACTTGCAAATGCCATGCGGCGGTGCGCGTGCCGTTCGTTTCGACGGTATCCATAGCGAGGATTTTGAACTCCGTTTCTTCATAGACTTCCGGCGAGAGTGCGGCGGCGAATCGCGGCGACGCCGTAACGTGGCGATAGAATACTTTATCCGGCGCGAAGTTGAGTGCCCGCATCGAGAGCGGAATTTGATCTTCCAGAAAAACGTCTTGCTCAAGCTCCGTTTCGCCGTCGCCTTCCCTGAGCGTGTGATAATAAAGCATCGAGCGGCCAACCAACCTCCGCAGCGTTTTGCTGACGATGTTCGTTTTCGATTGTAACGAGAGCGCATACTTCACAAGTGCCGCCGCATTGCGCAGATCAACCGCTATCATTTCCGCCGTTTGAATTCTCGTTTTTTTTTCACCGGTGTCGGATTGGGTTTGCGTTTCAATTGCCAGATGACCGATGCGGTGCTGCACCAGCACAGGCAAACTGTTTTGTTCCGAATCCGCGGCGGCGTAAGTCGTGCGGCTGAAGGCTTCGAGGCGCGTTGTCCAAATCTCCGTGCCGCGATATACTTTTCCGTCGGCGGATTGTGTAACGCTGTAGGTCTGGGTTTCCTCATAGCCGCGTCGCCAGAGCGAATCGGTTGTAAATGCGGCGTTGTAAAGTGCGTTGCCCGTCTCAATCGCTTTCGGCTTTGAGGCGGCGGTACGGTTGAGTTTTTCCTCGACGAACTTCGGCGGCTTGCCGTCGCAACCGATGTGCACGCAGGCAGATGCAAGCAGTAAAAAGATGATTTTCATTTTCAATTTTGGTTACTCCAGCGGCACCGTGAGTTGACCGCTCTGCGCGGCCAAAGCGAGGCGCGGTTCAGTTGCTGCAAAACGGTAAAAAAAATGACGCTCGGTTGTTTTCATAAATCCATCGATCTCGGCGATGCAACAGCGTGGTTTGGCGTAGTTCAACCACGCCTGAAGTTTTATGCGTTCGGCTATTGTAAATTTTCTCAGCCGCAATACAAGCACATCGGCTCTGAAGAATTGCGTCTGTTGAACGTCGTTGAGGCGAGCGGCGAAAATGATGCTGCGGGTTTTGCTGCATACCTTGAGCAAATACGGCGTCGGACGATAGACGATCAGTGTTTTTAATTTCAATACCGAATCGGCTGCGAACATTCGCACAGGAGCGGAGATGTTGGCGATGATGCTGTCGCGCGAACGCCATGCGGCGGCGGCGGTAAGCGGCGACGCTTCAAACAATTGAAGTTGCGCGGTGATACGGCTTTGCTGCGAGCGGCTCGTGCCTGCATCGATGAGCAAATTTTCCGAGCCGGTTTTAACGAAGACCGCCGTGCCGCGTCCGACGCGGCTTGCCACCACAATTTGTTTTGGGGTTTGCGGCGCAATCCAAAGTTGCCACACGTCCGTCCAGATCAGAATGTTGATGAGGAAAAGCATCACCGCACAAAGTGCGGCGGCATAGCGCGTGCGAATACTGAATGCGAATGCAATCGCCGAATAGAAAATCAGCATGACGAGCGGCGTGATACGCAGCGGGACGTTGGCAAAAGGTACTTCGCTGAACCACTTTGCCAAGGCAATCGATAGGCGAATCATCCAGAACGCACAGATCGAATAATACTCCGCAAGGCTTGGGCTGACGGCGTAAAGCAACAGTGCGGGCGTCATCGCATAGACCGTCCAGTTCGTCAGGAGCACAATCGGCACATTGGCCAGCGTGCCGAGCATCGCCAGCGATCCGAAATAGTATGAGATAAACGGCGCCGCACCGATAGACGCCGCGATTGTAACCGCAAGCGAATTCCAAACGGCTTGCAGCGTGCGAAAAAAAATATTCGTCTTTGGCAACGATACCAGCGACTGCAACGGCGATTGAAACAGAATCAATGCGGCCACCGCGCCGAAGGTGAGCAGAAAACTTCCGTCGAACAGATCGCTTGGATGCAAGACGAGCATTACGATAGCGGCAAAGGCCAAGGTGTTGATCGGCTCGGTTTTGCGTTCGATGACTTCGGCAAGCAAGAAAATTTCAGCCATGATGACCGCGCGGAAAATCGGCGGCGAGTTTCCGGTGAGGCTGCTATAGGTGATCAGAATGACGGAAGTCAAAACAAACGCGAGCCACTTCCCCGCGCGCGATGTTTTCAAGCGCATCAGCATGCCGGAGAGAATCATCACCAGCAAAACGATATGCAGGCCGGAGATGGCGAGCACGTGCGTCGTGCCGGTTTTTTGAAACGCGAGCGCGACTTCATCCGAGATGCCGCTGCGGTCGCCGAGCAACAACCCTTTGATAAAACTCTGTTCATCCCCTTTCGGGATGAGCGCGGTGATCGTGCGCGAGATGTAAGTATAGAGCGGCTTTGTAACCTTGCGCTCGTAAAAATCTTCGGGGCGTTTGCCCGCAGGTTCAATGTTCCATTCCCCGAAACATTTCATCACCGCATAAATTTCTTTCTGCGCAAGAAAGGCGCGGTAATCAAACTCGCCGCGGTTCTCAGCCGCGTTCGGAAGGGCGAGCGTGCCGGTGAGCCACACCCGGTCGGCGATGTTGAGATTGAGTTGCAACGCACTTGCTGCACTCAGACGGACGCGCACTTTGCCCGAGACGGCCAAGGTCTCCGCCGAAACCACGTCGGCGGTAAAAGGTTGAGATGCCGCGCCGCGCGAGAAGCGAACGATTTTTTCGGCGGCGAGCGTCCATTGAGCGCGGTTGCCTTTGATGGCGGGTGGCGTTTCGACCGTGCCGCACAGCACCACTGGCGCACCGGAGGCGTGCGCGAGTACCGCATTTTCCGGCACGAAGTAAATGCGAAAGTTGGCGTAAAGCGCCATCGCCGCAACACTCAACAGCGCAGTGAAAAGCGCGGTGAGATTTTCCCAAACGGATTTTTTCGTGGCGAGGCCGAGCAGAAAAGTTGTTGAGGTGAGCAGAAACAGCGAGATGCAAATCCACAGCAGCGGCCAGTATGCAAACGCAAATGTCCACCCGATCAGTACGCCGCCCGCAGCGGCACAGAGGAAGCGGAGCGCGGGCAGATGCGTCATCGTGTGAGCGAATGCGGAAAGGAGATTTGAAAAAAGTTCTGAATGCCGGAGCTTGATTGTGAATGCTGACTCTTGCTACCGGACTGTTGCCAAAATCTTTTCCGGTGTCCCCGCTCAATGCGGGGCATATCTGCATTCCGGCTTGCTTTTTTTAGTCCCGCTATTGAAGCGGGATCCGGAATCTGAATGACAAAGGGTAAAGTAGGATTCTCGATCCCGCAGAGCGGGATTTAAAGCAGCATAGCGAGAATGACCATCGCAAGAGGTCTTATCAAATGTTTGCTAACGGGCAAGCGCGGCGAGCACTCCCAAAATCAATGCGGTTGCTGCACACAGATAAGCCACCCAAACCATGGCGCGGATGCGGCGGTCGATTTTTCTGAGGAAGTCATTGCGGGTCTGGCGTAGCGATTCATACTCGATCAACGTTTTCGCTTGACCCAGCAGCCGGTCGCCGCCGCCGCGCAATTGCTCAAGATGTTGAAGATCACGCTTGTTCATTTTCGTTGTGGCTTCGTGGCGTCGCTGTGTACTCACCGCTACCAACGTATCGGGCGAAACGCAGGCTTCCAAATATAATTTTACGCAAGGCCGTGCCGTTTGAGGGCTTCATCAAGCACGCGGTTGATGAGTTGATTGTAGTCCATTCCGGCCATACGCGCAGCCATCGGAAAACAAGAATGCTCGTCGGGATTCGGCAGGATGCCGGGCAACGGATTGACTTCAATCACAAACGGCTTCCCTTCCGCGTCCAAGCGCACATCGATGCGCGACCAATCCCGGCAACGCAACACGCGGTAAGCCG
Organism: Chlorobiales bacterium; assembly: GCA_014380515.1. Lineage (GTDB taxonomy): Bacteria > Bacteroidota > Chlorobiia > Chlorobiales > JACMJS01 > JACMJS01. The sequence continues at coordinate 5,867 of JACMJS010000262.1, read as the reverse complement.
CTTTGCAAATCCGTTCGATGTTTTCTTTAAGCGGCGGCTCGAGCGGCGCGGGACATTTGAATACTTCGACGGGATTCTCCGGCTCGTCCCATAGCCACTTGGCTTCGTAGGAATAAATTTTTTTCGAGCCTGCTGGCAAATGATCAAAGCTCAATTCAACAATCGGCAGAACCTCCGCGTCTTCGCCGTTGCCAAGCATGGCGACGGTGAACTCGCGTCCGCTTAAAAAAACTTCGATGAGCGCGGGCTGCCGGTACACAGTCAACACTTCGTGCACCTGTGCTTCGGCTTCGGCCACCGAACTGACGACCGAACGTTCAAAAATACCTTTGCTCGATCCTTCATGCAGCGGCTTGATGATGACGGGCTTTCCGGCATCGAGCGTTTCGAGAATCCACGTTTTGCTCAGCGCGCCAGGCAGTTGCGAGAGCGTTTCAACGACTTCGAAATCCGGTGTCGGTACGTGGTTGTAGTGCAGGATTTCTTTCGTGCGGGCTTTATCGAGCGTGATGGCCAGCGTCATCACGTCCGATGCGGTGTACTTTATTCCAAGTAGATCGCAGAGTGCGGGCATTTGAGCTTCGCGGCTGAGGGCGCCTGCGCCTTCGGCAATGTTGAAACAAATGTCGGGCTTCGTTTGCTGAAGCGTCTGAATAATTTCCACGATGCGCGCCGGATGACAATCGATCATCACGACCTCGTGCTGCCCCCGGCGCAAGGCCTCCGCAACGGCGGCGATGGTTTCAGGGTTGTCCCATTCGGCGTATTGATCCGAGGCGTAACGCCCAAGGGCGGCGCCAGCCACTTCCGGCTTCTCATTGTAGAGCAGAGCGACTTTCATCGTGGTCGTCGTCAAGTTTTCTCCGGTCGACATCGATGTCGAAATCAATGTCGGAATCGATAGAGCGGAGGCGGTGAATTGCGGGCGATAAACAATTGTAAGCGAGATGGAATTGCAAACGGTATCGAAGATCGGCGTATCAAGACGTCGCAACTGATTTCAAAGTCATCTCAACGGATCCCACGCCGGGCAAATGTTCGATCAGATTTTTTGCAGCGACAAGGGTGGCTTCGTTTTCGGCGGCGAGCATGACGCGCTCGTGGCGCACATAAACATCGATGCCGTCGATTCCGGCGTGCTCCAAAACGCTATCGATGCGGTCGATCAGTTTCCAATCTTTCAGGTGCGGCGAGCGAGCGGGCGGCGCGAGCGGTTTCGGCGCAGCGACCCGGCGCGAAATCACCACACCCAGCACGGCGGCGGAAGCGATGCCCAAAGCACCCAGAAGCCATTTGTTGAACTTGTTTTTCGGTTGAATTGCGGGGTCGGACGGCAGTTGTTCAGGCATGGAAGCGAATCGTTTTTCAAATTTACGAAACGCTTGCGCGCATAAAAATTTTGCGCGTAAAAAACTTTGTAAGTGCCGCCAAAGTGCGGCATTAAAATTTTCGCTCCGCCCAGAGATAGGCCGCGCCGAGTAGAAAAACGATGTAACACCACCAAAGCGGCATCGGCTGATGCAGTGTGCGCCGCGCCGCCGGTACTGGCGATGCCGCCGGTGCCTCCGATGTTTTCAATCCCTGCGAAGCCTTGCTCTGCCGCATTTCTGCGGCGTCAGCGGTGGCGGTCTGTCGCTGCGCCCGCTGCCACGTCGTCCATTCCGATTGCGCGTGCACATAAACGCTTGCCGTGTCGCCTTGCCGCAGCGCGATTGCGTGCCATCCCGTTTCCCGCGGCCAGTAGCGGGCATGACGTTCCGATGCGTTGCCGGACGCGCTGCGAAAGTAAATTTTTTGCGTGTCGCCGGACGCCGTTTCCACCGTCGCCGCATCCGAAGACCGCGAGGGATAAACTGAAACACGCATCGGTTTATCTTCAAAGAAGAATTCACCGGAGGGCATCACCATACTTTCGCCGGTTGATTTTTTTGCAAGCATCGTCAGCATCGCCGACCAATAGGCTGCGTGCGTTTTGCGGTTGCCTTCGAGCACCCACAGATGCGTTTCACAGGGAACGCTCACCGCCACCTTTCCCCAACCGCGCGCAACCGCGGCGACAAGCGACTTTCCTTTCGCATCTGCGGCAAGGATTTGTGCGCCGGGCGTTTCATCAAGCCGCAGCTTACTTACCGGAATCGGCGAAACTTTCTTTCCGGTCGCTTCCGTCCAAACCGGCGCGATCCATTCCGACGTTTGATTGAGCGGCGACGTCAGCGTCAGTCCCGAAATCATGGATTGCACCGCGGCGCTTTGCATTCGCGCGCCATCCGTCAGGCGAATCAATACGCCCGTGCCCGCCTGTTCAACCGCCGTCAGCAAGGCTTGCCGCTCCGCTCCGCTCATGGCTCGGATGGTTTCATCGTCGCAGATGATTACATCGTAATTGGAAAACATCGCCGCACTTGCGGGTATCGCTTTAGGATCGCCCGAGACGTTTTCATAGTTGAGCGATTCGGTGCGGTAACGATCTTTGCTTGTTCGGCTACGCACGGTTAGCCGGTTGCCGCTTTGTGCTGAATATGTTTTCAAATACCGCGTCTCGAAACTTGGCGATGATTCCAGCATGAGCATGTTAAGCGGCTTCGGCGGCACGACCGATACGCCGAGCGACTCCCGCAAGGAATCCAGCACGAGCGTATAAAAAAAATTTCCCGTGCCGCGCGGCGCATCTGAAAATGTGAAGACGTTTTGTTTCGAACTTACTTTCAACGAATCACCGACAGGCTTCCCGCTTGGGTCAAGGAGTTTCAGCCATCGCGCCGCTGTTCCAAGTCCCGACACCCGGCCTTGCAGATGCAAAGTTCGTCCCAAGGTTATTTTTTTTTCGGCGGTCAAATCTGAAATGCCGGTTGGCAAAGGCGAAGGATAAAACTTTAAAACGGCAGGCGGCAATTGTTCAAGGTCTTCTTTCATCAGACCGTCGCCCGTCAGATGAATTATCGATGGTCTTAGCGGCGAGCGTACAAGCGTTGCCGCATCGGGAAGCAACCGGATGCTCCGCGCGCCGAACGGCATCTGCATCGCGTCCTGCAGCACCACGATTTCCGCGTGCAGCGAATCGGCGAGCCGCAGCACACTTGTGTGGTCGCTTCCCTTCGTAACTAAAATAATTTCTGCGGTTGATTCGGAGATGGGTACGCCAGGCCGGAGCAACAGCAGCGTGAGCGAAGCGACGGCGAGCACGCTTGCGGTGATGCGCGTTGCAAGCCGCTTATTTTTTTCACGGCGCACTTCCGTTACAATCAGCCACACCAACACGGCGATTGCGGTCGTGAGCATCAGCGCGGTGATCACCGGATCGTAAGATGAGTACATGACGGGCTACTTGGTTGCGCGTCGCGGCGGAGCCGAACGCTGCGGAAGATTGAGACGGGCGGCGCGGCTGAGTTCACTGAAATAGCGTTCGGCGTAGGGCGAGGGTGAAGCCGTTTCGCTCGAGAGTTGCGGACGGCTTTCCGGCAGCAGCATCCAGCACGCCCGCAGCACCAGCCGGACGTCTTCCGGCTTCGGCAACCGGGCGCGGCGGGTGTCGGCTATTATGCGGTTCATCGCTTGCAACGCCGGAAGATACGCTTGCGGTTTTCCGGTAGCTTCCGCCGCCAGTTCCGACGCCGCGTCCCGCAGCACGGACTGCGATACAGGCCACGATACAGGGGGATGCGATACGGGTTGCTCCGGTGCGGGAAGTGCGTTGCTCTTCAGACCTGTTTCTTCACGGTGCAGACCAAGCGCGGTCAGTACCGGCATTGCTTTTCGAATCGCAGCAAACGGCTCTTTGGCTTTGAGCACGTCGCGCTCTGTGATCGATTTGATTTTGCCGAGATCGCCCGTCAGCCGCTTTTCTATGGGCGACAGCGGCGGCAATTCCGCCCCGACCCGTTGCACATACAGCCGTGATTGCTGTTGAACTTCTTTCAAAAGTTTAAGTGCGTTGCGTTCAAACGGCAAGGCTTCTTTCGGGCGGTGCGTGCGCAAGCGCAATTCCGATTCCCACATTTGAGCGAGCGACGCCTTGAGCATTGCTTTGACGTCATCGGCGAAGAGCGTTGCATTCTCTTCGGAATCGTGCAGGTGCGTGTAAGGTCGCATGATGTCGGCGGGACTTGTTGCAGCGGACGATTCAGCGTCGGGGCTTTTGCTTCCGCCCTCGTCTTCATCCTGATGCGGACCGATGGCGGTTTCGAATTCTTCGCCTAAAAACTTTCCGTAGCGCAGCCGCAAAATTTTTTGATCGATACCGATGTCATCCGAAATGCGGTTGAACTCGCGCTCGCTGAGTTTGGGTTTATCGCGCAATAGTTTTTCCGTATCGATAATGATTTGCCGCTGACTTGTAAAATATTCCGGCAACCGGCTCACACCCAAACTTGCACTTGCGACGGAGAGTGAAACGGAAGTATCGCGCACGCTGATGCGGTGCGCGGGCGAGCGTCCCTGCTGCGGCGACGGCTGATGATTGTCGGCAACTTCAACCGTGTAATAAAATTCATCGCCGGACCCAAGTCCGAGCACCCGCGGATCGATGACGGCGGAAATCATGCTACGCTTTCTTCCCTTCTGAAGAGACAGCGGTACGGTTATGGTTTTGAACTTCACTGCTTCACCCGTGCCTTGGGTGATGGTGCCGGTGAGCGTCGCTGAGGTTAGACCGTAATCATCCGTCGCGGCGGCTTTGAGCACGAGTGGTTTTAGCGAAGCCGGTTCGATGATGATTTCTTCATCCGGCGCATCTATGACGATGGCGGGTGGCAAATCTTTCGTCAATGCAATTGCGGCGTAAGACGACCGGTAATTCTTTTTTTCGCGCGTCGTCCACTCGACGGTGTAAAAGCCTTGCTGGGTTAAAACTTTTTCAGCGGTGAATACCGTACGGGAGATCGCAGCACCCTGAAGCGTATCCTTCTGGTTGAAAATCAATCGCACGCTTTCCGCTTCGCCGGTAAATGTCAATCGCCAAACAGCGGTTGCGCCTTCGGCGGTTTGAATGTTCAAAACCGATTGCGATGCCTGAGGCAACGCGGTGTAAACAGGCGGCTTGATTTCAATCGATGTATTTTGCAGGTCGACAAATACATCCGTCGCCGTCAACGCAGATTTATTTTTTCTTTCTTCCGAAACCGCCCGCGTCGTTGCAGCCGGTGAAAAGCGTTGCGATTCCCCGCCGAGCGCAATCATTATTGATATGCCCATCGATACGATCATGGCGACGGCACCGTAAACCCACATCCGGTACGGGATTCCGGGCAGTTTAATTCCGCCGATTGCTTTTTCAAGCCGTAAGGAAACGCGGTCAGTCTGCAAGCGTTCCAGCAAACCGGCATTCGCGGTTTCGCCGAGCAACAGCTCCATGCTTTCTTCCGCACCCGGCAACACGGCGTTGAGATGTTTCGCCAAGCCCCGCGCGGAGGTAACGGGATGCTTTATCCGTTCGGCCATGTAGGTCGTCGCGCCGAGTGAAGCCGCTACCGCAGCAGCGATTGCTACCGTTTCACGATTGAAATTTGCAACGAGAAGAACGCCAGCGAACCCTAATGCGGCAACAAATACCGCCGCCGCCGCGCGGATTTGCCGTTGTCGCTTCGTCCATGTTTGATATAGGGTTTCAAACGTATTCATCTGTGATTGCATGGCTCGTTTATGATTTTCCGGTTACACTTTTCTTTCCGGTGCATTGAATTTGTCCGCACGGACATGACCTACACGCGACACCCATCGTTCCACGACAAATAAAATTGCGGCGGCCATGCCGAACAGCGGGGCAAGCGGCGAACCGGTCGCAGCCGCATCTACCGGCGTTGCGGCGGATTTGATTTGATGCACCTTCACTTGCCCCGCATCCGCCTGACGCAAATCGTGCGTTCCCGCTG
>JACMJS010000261.1 GCA_014380515.1 Chlorobiales bacterium | reverse complement strand
GCCTCGATGTCTTCAATCGACGCCGACGCGGGCAAGTTGATCGTCTTCGAAATCGCGCCGCTGATAAAGGGCTGCGCGGCGGCCATCATTTTGACGTGTCCCGACGGCGCAATGTACCGTGTGCCTTTACGTCCGCAGGGGTTCGCACAATCAAAAATCGGATAATGTTCCGCTTTCAGATGCGGTGCCCCTTCGACCGTCATCGCGCCGCACACAAAATCCGACGCTTCGCGCACTTGATCTTTAGTAAAACCTAAGGCTTCGAGCACGTTGAAATTTGCGACGTCCAATTGCTCGCTTGTGAAGCCGAGCGATTTCAAAAAGTCTTCGCCGAGCGTCCACTTGTTGAAGACGAACGACAGTTCGAACGCCGAGCCGAGTGATTTTTCTACCTTCGCCAGCACTTCATCGGTGAAGCCTTTTTCTTTCAACGCTTCGTCATTGACGTACGGACATCCTTTGAGCGACGCCGAACCAATCGTGTAGCGTTCAATATCTAAAATCTGCGCCTCGCTGTAACCGAGTTTGCGCATCGCTTTCGGAATCGATTGATTGACGATTTTAAAGTACCCGCCGCCCGAAAGTTTTTTGAACTTTACCATAGCGAAGTCCGGCTCGATGCCCGTCGTGTCGCAGTCCATCACGAGGCCAATCGTGCCCGTGGGCGCGATGACGGTAACTTGCGCGTTGCGGTAGCCGTGTTTCTCGCCGAGCGTTAAAGCCTTGTCCCATGCGTCGCGCGAGGCTTGAAGTAGATACGTCGGACACTCCAGCGGATCGATGCCTGCGGGAGTTACCGTCAAGCCTTCGTACTCCGCTTTCGGCGCGGCGTAGGCGGCGCGGCGGTGGTTGCGAATCACGCGCAGCATCGAGTCGCGGTTATTCTCGTAGCCTTCGAACGCACCGATTTCTTTCGCCATCTCAGCCGACGCCGCATATGATTCACCGCACATGATTGCGGTGAGGGCGGCGGCAATCGCGCGGCCTTTGTCGGAATCGTACGGAATGCCCATCGTCATCAGCAGCGTGCCGATGTTGGCGTAGCCCAAGCCCAGCGTGCGGTAGCGGTAACTGCGTTCGGCAATGTTGCGCGAAGGGTAGCCCGCCATCAAAACGGAGATTTCCAAAACGACCGTCCAAAGCCGGATCGTGTGCTTGTAAGCATCGACATCGAACACACCGGTCTCGTCGTTGTAAAGCCGCGCGAGATTGATACTAGCGAGGTTGCACGCCGTATCGTCGAGGAACATGTACTCGCTGCAATTGTGAACGGCGATGCCGTTGGCAACGAAGTGATCCGTTTCCGGTTCGGTCAAGTCAAAGACGGGTTCTTCACCGATGTACGCGAGCGTATCGATTTCATCCGTGAGTGAATCACGGTAGGTTGAAACCGATTGATTGAGTTCCGCAAGCCGCAGAGCCTTGTCGGTGCTGGGCATAAAGCCGATGCTCGTTTCGAACTCTACGCGCGAACTGCGGCTGATGCGAAGGCTGTGCATTTCTTTCACCGCATATTCCTTTACGCCGCCGTTGCCATCGGGCAGCATTGCCGTTGCTGCGCCCGCTCTACGGTTGAGATAAAGTTTCGCTTTGATGCCGAAGCCTAGCAGCAGCAATTGCGTTTGCTTCAAGAGTTCGAGCGATGTGGAATCGAGGGCGACATATTGCGACTTCTCGCCGTAGTTGGCCACCGTGCCGTCCGCCGTGAACAGTCCTCGCAGCAATGCGGCTTGTTCCGATTTGCGAAGCGTGAACACCGCATCGGTGAACTTTTTATTTTCGCTGCCGTCATCCAACACCGCAAAGGCTTCGAGCATCTCAAGAATTTGAGGACTGCCGACTGCGGCGCGCATCGTGGTTGCGGTCTCGATGACGTTTCCCTGTTTGTTGTGTTCGCCGAACATTGGCCGCAATGTATTGATGACTTCGTTCGCCCACTCCACAACCGATGTTTCTTCCTTGCTCATCGTCAGAAAGGCGACGCGGCGGGTTTCGCCTGCGGCGGTGGTTTCGTTGAGTGAAGTGATGCAGCCGTCGCCGGTAAGCAGGCCGATAAGCCCCGCAATATCTTCCGAGCCGGTTGTGCCCGTGCCGAACTCGCCTTCGACCAACCGCACGACGTCATCTTTGCGCAACTCGCAGGCTTTCACATCGCCGCGGTTTTCGGTAAAGACCAAGTGATCGCCGGTCAGTTTGAGGCTGTAGCCGCTGCGGGTCGTCAGTTCATAAACCGGTTTCGTGCCCGTCGGAAAAATCTTTTCGACCCAATGCAGCTGGCCGTCCACACTTTTAATGGCGCGCGATTCACCGACAAGGTTGCCGATGCGTTCCAGACCGTTGTTCGTCGTTACAAACGTGTCGGCGGTGATACAAGGGTTACTTGCATTGATGCGTCCGTCATTTACACAAGTGTGCCATTCGTTGATCGTCGTGTCGTATTGAAGTCCCGGGTCGGCGCATTCCCACGCGGCTTCGGCGATGTCTTTCCAGAGCGAACGGGCTTTGAGCGTCTTGGTTACTTTGCCCGTCGTGCGTGCTTTGAGATGCCAATCGGCGTCCGATTCCAGTGCGTCCATAAACGCATTGGGAATGCGAACGCTGTTGTTCGAGTTTTGTCCGCTGACGGTGTTGTAAGCGTCCGATTCGTAATCGGTGCCCAACACATCGATCTCGATGGACTTCACGCCTTGCTTCGCCAATTGAAACGCGCGTTGAATGAGCGACGCCGGAATGCTGAGGTCTTTGGCGCGCCGCACGGCTTTGCGCAGTTCCGCATGTTCACGAACATTCGGATTTTCAGCGGCGAGTTTTAAGAGCGTGTTCATTTCGCTACGCAGCGTCGCACTGCCGAGCGCGAGCATCCCGACTTTGTATTCCTCACGGGCTTTCCACTTGATAAAACTTTCGACTTCGGGGTGATCAATATCCAAGCACACCATCTTGGCCGCACGCCGCGTGGTGCCGCCGGATTTGATGGCGCCCGCCGCACGATCAAAAATTTTCAGGAACGACATCAAGCCTGAGGATGAACCGCCGCCCGCGAGTTTTTCGCCGGAGCCGCGCAGATTCGAAAAGTTCGTGCCCGTGCCCGAACCGTATTTGAACACGCGGGCTTCTCTGGTAACCAAATCAAAGATGCCGCCTTCATTCACCAAATCATCCGAGACCGATTGAATGAAACAGGCGTGCGCTTGCGAGTGTGAGTAGGAATCTTTCGAGACCGTCATTTTTTTCGTGTCGGGATCGACATAGTGATGGCCTTGTGCGGGACCGTTGATGCCGTAGGAGAGAAACAATCCGGTGTTGAACCACTGCGGCGAGTTGGGCACGCAGAGTTGATGCAGAATCATGTAGACGAGTTCGTCATAAAACGCCTTCGCATCTTTGTCGGTGTTGAAGTAGCCGTACTTTTTGCCCCACGTCGTCCAAGCACCAGCGAGACGGTCGGCCACTTGACGCGCGTTGCGCTCGGCACCGAGTTTGGGCGTGCCATCGGCATTGAGCACGGGTTTGCCGTCGGCGTCCGTTTGCGGTACACCGGCTTTGCGAAAATACTTTTGTGCGAGAATGTCGGTAGCGACTTGCGACCAGAATTCCGGCACCTCGATGCCAGCCATCTCGAAGACGACCGAGCCGTCAGGGTTGCGGATGGTGGAGGTTCGCTTGGCGTATTTAACGCTGTCGAACGGAGACTTTCCTGCGGTGGTGAACCTGCGTTGAATCTGCATGGTTTCTCTCCTCTTTGAAGTTGTGTTGCGATTTCGGGACGCCGCGCCGCCGCAGCTTTATCCCGTGTGATTGAACAATAATATCTATGACGGTGATGCGTCTTCATACCGGCATCTGAGACGACGGCATCGCGGGGCATCATTGAAAGTAACAGTTTAGGAAACGAGTGAAGGCTGTGAAGCCGCGTCTTTAGGGCTTTGGCAGCTTTTAGGGACAAGTATCCCGCTGATGAAAAATCATCAGTTTAAAAAACCTCTGTTTAAAATTGTGATGCAAACCCGGAAGGTTAGATGACGCGAAGGTGGAACGCCGGTGAGAAGTCAGTGCGAAGGACTACGGACGGCGATGCTTGCGCCCGTGAAAAAAGTTCCGAGCCATTGTGATGCAATGTGTTGCATTGTGATGCAATGCGAAGATAGAGCCGCGAAAAATTCAGTGCAACGTTCGCCGCGAAATAGTTCGAAATAAATTTTCAAAACGGCATAACAGAACGTGCCGCTCTCAATTTGAGAAGCAAACTTTCAAAATTTTCCCTTTGCCGAAATTCATTTCTCACATTGACGCTTTCTTCACCGCTTCTTCAGCCGGTTTGGGTTCTCCGTTTTTCAGAGGCGTCTCTTCCACAAACGGCATCACGGTGAAATGTGTCTCGCCCGTTTTAATCATGCGTTCGATGTAGGGCATACACCGTTTGCAGTTCTCCCCGAACTTGACCGCTGCTTTGAGTTCCTGCACCGTCTTCACTTCTTTTTCCCGCATGACGCTGCGGAGTTCCGCGAAAGTTCTATTGAAGCAGATACATCTATCGACCATTGCCGAAAATTTTACAGAAAGTTTTTTGAGTTTTAACCTAAACAATTTAGATTTGCGTGCACTTAAACTTAAAAAAATTAGGTGATAGTTGATTTTAACTTTTTTTTCTAACATCAACTTTCGACGACCATGTACCAAACCGCTGCCTTCTCCGCTCCCGTCCCTGTTTCATCATTGCTTTCAGATCTTGGCCTTTTTCTTCGCACTCGCTTGAAAAAGTTGATGCCAATGCTCACGATACTCATGCTCATCGCACTTGTCGCCGCACCGGATTTTTGTCAGGCGGGCGATGCCACCGGCAGCGCAACGGGCACGGTTAAAGACGTGCCCGCCGCAAAGATAGGTGAGCCGACGCTCACGGAAGTTGCCGAAGCCGCGGGACACACCCGCATCGCGCTCAATATTCTTTGGACGCTCGTCGCCGGATTTTTGGTGATGCTCATGCAAGCGGGGTTTGCGATGGTCGAAACCGGATTCACCCGCGCCAAGAACGTCGCCCATACGATGACGATGAACTTTCTCGTTTATGCCATCGGCATGACGGGCTTCTGGATTTGCGGCTTCGCGTTTATGTTCGGCGGCGTGGGCGCGATTGCCGCGCTCGGCGGCACGCCCGGCCTGACGAGCGAAGTTACCGTTGATCTCTTCGGCAAAACTTTCGGCCTTATCGGCGCGAGCGGGTTCTTCCTCAACAACGCCGTCTATGACGTCGGCATCTATACATTGTTTCTGTTTCAGATGGTTTTTATGGATACCGCTGCCACGATCCCGACCGGCGCAATGGCCGAGCGATGGAAGTTCATATCGTTCGTGTTATTTGCATTTTTCATTTCGATGTTCGTCTATCCCATCTTCGGCAACTGGGTGTGGGGCGGCGGCTGGCTGGCGACGCTCGGCACGAACTTCGGGCTTGGCCACGGCCACGTGGATTTCGCAGGCTCATCGGTGGTGCATCTCG
>JACMJS010000260.1 GCA_014380515.1 Chlorobiales bacterium | reverse complement strand
GCAAGATTGGAATTGGTGGCGCACCGTAATTTTTCCGAGAACAATCAACAGTCGCTCCGTTTCGATCTCGCGCGTTTGACATCGGCTTTAGAAAAACCCATCGGACAGGAAGATAAACTTGAGCAAGGTTTACGGTTTGAACCTGCGAGCGGTAAACTATTTCACCGCTTAGGAATCGCGCTCGCGCTGCCGCTGCTCTCCGAAAAAAAAGAACTGTTGGGATTTTGGGTGCTCGGCGAAAAAAAATCCGGTGAACGGTTCACCGCTGAAGACTTGTCTTTATTGACATCTGCGGCCATGCACGCCAGCCTCGCCATCGACCGTTTTCACTTGCAGCGCGAATTGCTCTTGGAAAAAGAAACCTCGGAACGGCTCGCGGAACTGGGAGAGATGAAATCTTTTTTCGTCTCCAGCGTCTCGCATGAATTGAAGACGCCGCTCGCTTCGATCAAACTTTACGCTCAACTTTTGCAACTGCCCCCGACCGATGCCATGCCGCTCCCGCCCGAAACGCGCAGTGAATATGCCGAGATCATCGAGGGAGAATGCGACCGGCTCACGCGGCTCGTGCATAGCGTCTTAGACTTTGCTAAAACCGAACGCGGCCTCAAAACCTATCACCTCACGCCGCAAAGCCTCAACGGCGCGGTTATACATGCGTTGAAACTGATGACCTATCAATTCAAAATGCAAAACACCGTTGTAACGACCGCACTTTCCGAACATCATCCCACCATCGCCGCCGACCGCGACGCTCTGATCGAAGTGCTTTTAAATTTGCTGTCGAACGCCTTGAAATATTCCGGCGCCGAGAAACAGATCACCGTTCGCACGGAAGTTTTGGAAAGCGGCGTGGTACTTGCGATTGACGACAACGGTATCGGTATTGCGGCGGAAGACCTGACGAAAATTTTCGAGCCGTTTTACCGCGCCGCGCCATCGGCCTCCGCGCCCGCAGGCGGCACGGGACTTGGACTTGCACTCGTCAAACAAATCGCAGATGCGCACCACGCGATACTTGGGGTTCGAAGCCGCATCGGGATAGGCAGCACTTTTACAGTGTGTTTTCCGACATCGCAACTTTCAATCAACCTTGATCAACATGCCTGAAACCCAACCGCTAACGCAGCCGTCGCCGGGCGCAACGATTCTCGTTGTTGAAGATGATCCGGCGTTGCTCAAAGGCTTGAAAGCCATTTTAGACACCGAGGGCTACCGCGTGCTCACCGCTGCCGACGGCCTTGCGGGCTACGATCTCGCGCGGCGCGAAGTCTTGGATTTACTGATTCTCGACCGGATGCTGCCCCGCAAAAATGGTTTGGAGATTTGCCGCGACTTGCGGCGTGAAGGCGTTGCCGTTTTTATTTTGATGCTCACCAGCAAAGGCAGCGAGACCGAACGCATCGAAGGCTTGGAGACGGGCGCAGACGATTACATGACGAAGCCCTTCAGCATTCCCGAACTTCAAGCCCGCGTCAAAGCCTTGCTACGGCGCAAAGTGAAAGCCGTATCAGCCGCCGCACCTGCGGTTACACACGCAACGTTCGGCGGGATCGAGATTGATTTTGAAAAACAGGAAGTGCGCCACGCAGGTAACTTGATTAAACTTTCGGCGAAGGAATTGGAGATTCTCCGGTTCTTTATGGAGCACGAGGGTAAAGTCATCACGCGCGAAATGTTGCTCAATGAAATCTGGGGCTACACCGTTTTTCCGACGACGCGCACGGTGGATAATTACATTCTCTCGCTCCGAAAAAAGTTGGAAGACGATCCCGCCGAACCCAAACATTTTCTCACCGCCTATACCTCCGGCTACAAATTCATCAAATAAATTCCCTTCGCGTTTTCCCAGCGTAGGGGCGAGGCAACCTCGCCCCTACACCTCGTACCCCTTAAAATCCCTTATCCGGCGTGCCTTCGCAGGCGATGACAATTTTATGACAACCTTTTGACAAAAGCGTGGCAACTCCGCTGCGGCTGTTACGCATCTTTGCACGGTCATTACAGTTCATCAACGTCATTCTAAAACGGAGAAGGGATT
>JACMJS010000040.1 GCA_014380515.1 Chlorobiales bacterium | reverse complement strand
CGTTCAATTTTATTTCCAATTTTCATTCCAATACATCCATGTCAGTAGTTTCACCGGAAAATCCCGTCCAAAGCTCCGGCTTCGGTTTCGCCCCGACGGAAAATCAGAAAATGATTTCCGAAATGATCCGCAGTTTCGCCGCCCGCGAAATGACGCCCGAAAAAGTGATGCAATACGACGAAGCCCAACAGTTTCCGCACGAATTGATTTTAAAACTCGGCGAACTGGGTCTGCTCGGCATCATCTTTCCCGAAGAGTATGGCGGCGCGGGCTTCGGATACTTGGAATATGTAACCGCCGTCGAAGAACTTTCAAAGGTTGATGGCAGCGTCGGCATTACGGTTGCCGCACACAATTCACTCGGTACGAATCATCTGTTTCAATTTGGAACGGACGCGCAGAAGCGCAAATACATTCCGGGTCTCGCCGGTGGCAAAGAACTGGCCGCATGGGGCCTCACCGAACCGAGCTCCGGCTCGGACGCCGCCGGAATGCTCTCGACGGCCATCAAAGACGGCGATCACTGGATTCTGAACGGCACGAAAAACTTTATCACCAACTCGCACACAGGCAGCCTTGCCGTCGTGCTCGCCATGACCGACCGCGCACAAGGCAATCACGGCATCAGCGCGTTTGTGATTGAAAAAGGTACGCCCGGGTTTTCGGCGGGCAAGAAGGAAAACAAGCTGGGACTTCGCGCGTCGGAGACCGGGCAACTCGTGATGGATAATTGCCGCATTCCCTACGAGAACTTGCTCGGCAATGTGAATGAAGGCTTCAAACAAGCGATGAAAATTTTAGACGGCGGCAGAATCTCCATCGCCGCCCTCGCACTCGGGATGGCCGAAGGCGCGCTCGAAGCCTCGATCAAGTATTCGAAAGAACGCAAACAGTTCGGCAAACCGATTTCCGATTTCCAAGCGATTCAATTCAAACTTGCCGACATGGCGACCGAAATAGAAGCCGCCAAACTGCTTACGATGCGCGCCGCCGCAATGAAAGACGAGGGTAAGAATACCACGAAGGAATCCTCGATGGCGAAACTCTATGCCTCGGAAGTTTCCGTCCGCGTGGCCAGTGAAGCCGTGCAGATTTTCGGCGGCTACGGATACATCAAAGAGTTTCCGGTCGAGAAGTTTTACCGTGATGTGAAACTGTGCACCATCGGCGAAGGCACTTCGGAAATTCAGCGCGTCGTGATTGCCAAAAATCTGATGAAATGATTTCGAATTTTCTTTTCATACCGCTTTGAACGTAGAGGCGAGGCATGCCTCGCCTCTACGTTCGCGCCGTATTCGTTTGTAAGGATATGGCTTGGAATAACATTTAACTTTTTCACCCGCCTTTTGTTTTGACTCGACATTCAGTGCCGGATTACTCTCATCCGGTTGTATCCAACTTGCCTGCGCTTCGGAAACACACCTTCCGGGCGTTCAACCTTTCTCATCCGAAAAATGCTCAACCAACAATCGCTTTCGGAGTACCAAGTCGTCGTTGCCGACGACAATCCCGATCACCGTTATTTGCTCAAGTCCGCCCTTACCCGTATCGGCGTGCCGGAGCCGATGACGTTTTCAAACGGCTTGGAAGTCATCACCCATGTCAAAGCGGCGGAATACAAACCGCATCTTGTGTTCATCGATTTGAACATGCCGATCAAAGACGGCTTCGATGTACTCACCGCCCTGAAATCCGATCCCGAAAGCAAAGCGATTCCGGTGATTGTAACGACGAGTTCGGAAGAGCCGAACGATGTGTCGGAATGCTACCGGCTTGGCGCGAATAGTTACATTGTCAAACCGCTCAACTCCAAAGAGTTCAGTGAAAAAGTTCACAGCGTGGCCATGTATTGGCTCAAGGTTACTTCGATTCCGATGCAGAGGCCGCGCTGATGCGGCACTTATTTTTTGAACTCCCTAACATTTTTATGGCTATGTCTGACGCACCGCAACTCAAAGTGCTTTTGATCGAGGACAACGTCGATCACAGTTTTCTCGTCCGCTCGCACCTGCAAGCCAAAGGCAAATATGTTTGCGAGATTGCCGAGTCGGGCGAACAAGGCATCAACTGGATTCAGGAATCGCCCGCGCGGTTCGAGCTCGTTTTGCTTGATTACAATCTGCCCGGCCAGAACGGGCTTGATATTTTGCGGCGGATTCAATCGATCAACCGCAACTTGCCGATCATCGTCATCACCGGCTTGGGTTCGGAAACGGTGGCGGTTGAAATTATGAAAGCGGGGGCGCGGGATTACGTCATCAAGACGGGCGAATACTACAAAGCCCTGCACATCACGATTGAACAGGTGATGGAGAAACACAAGTTTGAAATGCTCAATCTTCAACTTCAAAAACAATTGGAGGAAAAAGCGAGCAAAGATTTTTTAACCGGCGCGTTCAACCGCCATAAGTTCAGCGAAATTTTCGACCGTGAACTCTCCAGTGCCCGCCGTTACAAACGTCCGATTACCGTGGCGATGATCGATCTTGATAAGTTCAAGGAAATCAACGACAAGTTCGGCCACAAGATGGGCGACTATGCACTCGTGTGCGTGAGTGAAATTTTGCGGGAGCAACTTCGCTCGTCGGATGTGATCGCGCGCTACGGCGGCGATGAGTTCGTCGTCGTCATGCCGGAAACGGATAAAGATCAAGCCAAGATTACCTGCGACCGCATCTTCAAAGCCCTTTCGGTGTTCAATGCCAAAGCCCAGTTTCCATGTCCGATCAGTTTCAGCATCGGCATCGGCAGCAGCACTGACGGCTACGGCAATTTGATCGAGATTGCCGATCAGGACATGTATCATCAAAAGCACGGCAAAGCCAGCAGCAATTAGGCCGGAGGGTTATCGCCCGCGTTTTCCCTGTACCTGCAACGCCCTACAAAAAAGACGGCTCGCCGCTTGGATTATTCCTGCGTGCGTGCGTATCTTTGCGGCTCGCTTTTGAAAGTGGCCTAATGCTTGATACGCTGCTTTCGAAGCCCTGAATTTGAACCACCGATTTAATTACAGTTTTCGCTCAGACCATGCACGCACTCGTAGAAATTTCCGACAAACAGTTCTTCGTCAAGCAAGGCGATAAACTTTACGTCCCGACGCAGAAAGCCGACATCGGCTCCGTCCTTTCGCTCAGCAAAGTTTTCTTGACGAGCGACGGCAACGGCTCGGCAACGCTCGGCACTGCGGTGGTTTCAGCCAAAGTGCTCGCGCATGTCAAAGGCGAAAAAGTAATCGTCTTCAAGAAGAAGCGCCGCAAACGCTATCGCCTCACGAAAGGCCACCGTCAGGGCTTCACACAAATCGAAGTTACCGCGATTGCCTAACGGATATTTTGCAATCCCGCCTTGGGCGGGACACGCGAAAAACGACTGACTCACAACTAACGACTTTACTATTATGGCACATAAGAAGGGAATGGGGTCGACGAAGAACGGCCGCGACAGCAACCCGCAATATCTCGGCATCAAAGCGTTCGGCGGCGAACTCGTCAGCGCAGGCTCGATCATCGTTCGGCAGCGCGGCACGGTGTATTTGCCGGGCAAACACGTCGGCCTTGGCCGCGACTACACCATCTTCGCCACGAAGACCGGCAAAGTCGCTTTCAAGACGGGACGCAACGACAAGAAAATCGTCAGCATCGAACCTGTAGAAGCAGCAGTTGCAACTCCAGCAGAAGCCTAAGCGGGAATGCTACATGCAAATCGAAAAGCAAGTTTTCCTTCGGGCAAACTTGCTTTTTTGTTTTACGCCCGTCGTAAAGTTTGGCTATTTTCACTTTCAGAATTTTTTCGCACTTCAATACTTTCCATTTCCAGGTTTTTTCAACTTTCAATTTCAAACCATGAAAATTACAGTCGTCGGTGCGGGCAACGTCGGGGCAACGTCCGCGCAGCGCATTATAGAAAAAGAATTGGCCGATGAACTCGTCCTCGTCGACGTCGTCGATGGCGTGCCGCAAGGCAAGTCGCTCGATATGTACGAATCGGCGCCCGTCGAACTCTTTGACACCAAAATCACCGGCACGAACGGCTACGAGGAAACCGAAGGCTCGGACATCGTGCTCATCACCGCGGGGCTTCCGCGCAAGCCCGGTATGAGCCGCGACGACTTGCAAACGATGAACGCCGACATTGTTAAAAAAGTAACCGAAGCCGTCGTGGCGAAATCGCCGAACTCGATCATCATCGTCGTTTCCAATCCGCTCGATGTGATGACGTACGTCGCCTACATCCGCAGCGGCTTTCCGGCGACACGCGTGATGGGTATGGCGGGCGTATTGGACTCGGCGCGGTTTCGCACGTTTATCTCGATGGAACTCGGCGTCTCGGTGCAAGATGTGAGCGCGTTCGTACTCGGCGGCCACGGCGATTCGATGGTGCCGGTTGCGAAGTACACAACTGTGGCGGGTATTCCTGTAACAGAATTGATTCCGCAAGCACGGCTCAACGAACTCATCGAGCGAACGAAAAACGGCGGCATTGAAATCGTGAATTTGCTGAAGTCCGGTTCGGCGTATTACGCGCCTTCGGCCTCGGCGGTCGAGATGATTGAATCGATTGTCAAAGATCGCAAACGGATTTTGCCCTGTGCGGCGTGGCTGACGGGACAGTATGGATTGAAAGACGTGTTCGTCGGTGTGCCGGTAAAACTGGGACGCAAGGGCATCGAGCAAATCATCGAGGTAAAGTTGGACGACGGCGATCTGCGGTCGCTGCACGCTTCGGCGGAAGATGTGCGGAAGAATTGCGAGAAGGTGAAAGCCTAAGCAAGCAACTTTTATAGAAACGATACAAAAGTGAAAGGGCGTCCGGCAATGTGCGGACGCTTTTTGCTTACGGCGGCGTAGCAAAAAATTTTCGGAAGGTCAAAAGATTTCTCAGGCTTGCGGATTTATATTCACACACCGACTTACCTCGTTCCTTCACCGGCAGCCCGCTCATTCCGACCCCGCAGAGTAAGTTCATCATGTGCTTTGCCTCGCATCGAACGTTGAACAAAACGTTGAACAGCTGCAAGTATCTTTGAGCGGATTTTTTACTTCGGCAAATTCCTTTAATCACGATTGCACACGACCATGAAAAAAGTCTCAATGCTCTTGGCAGCCCTGTTCATCGCGGCGACCGCGCAGGCGCAGAACGTGCCCGATGCCAACTTCCGTGCGCAACTCAGTTCCTTTTACGGCATCACCTTCGACGGAAGCAACAACATCACCAATCCCGCTACGGCTGCGGCCTTAACCAGCATGAACGTTGGCAGTCGCAGCATCGCCAGTCTCACCGGTATCGAGGCTTTCACCGGCTTGCAACAATTGTTTTGCCAAAACAACCTTCTTACCAATTTAAATGTGTCAGCAAATACGGCTTTGACCACGCTGGATTGCTACGGCAATCAATTAGATAGTTTGAATCTCACGGCGAACACCGCGTTAGCACAATTATCTTGCTTTGGCAATAATCTGACGAGTTTGGATCTCTCCGCAAACACCGTGCTGGAAGACTTGGATTGTGTGAACAATCAACTCACCAGTTTGATCTTGCCTACCGGCACGCTGTTGGAAGAATTGTATTGCAGCAGCAATCAGTTGACGAATTTAGATATTTCAAAAAACCCTGCGCTGAGGGAAATCGAACTCAGCAACAACTTCGCACTCACTTCCGTGCTTGTTTGGGTGTTGCCGTTTCCGCCTGCAAGCGTCATCTCATTCACCGCCAATAATGTGCCTGCGGTATTTTCCTTGCCCGGCTGGGCGTTCAAGACAATTGCGTTAGGTGTAACCTTTACGTCCGTTGCCGCTGCCAGTGCCGCCAATTTTCTGACGGTCGGCGAGGGCGGCAGCATTTACGCCTCCACCGATTCGGGCAACACTTGGACGGCGCAACCGCAATCCGTTTCCACCGCCGATCTGACCGGCTTGATCGTCTCCGAAAACTTCTTGCCGCTCACTGCCGCCAAAGGCAATAGTGTAAGTTCAACCAACGGTTTCGGCTCGGCAGTTGCGGTGGGTGTGGGCGGTACGATTTTGCGGAGCGCGGACGGCGGATCAAGCTGGCAAAGTGTCAACACTTCCGGCAACAGCAATACGCTCAATGCGATTGACGGCGCGGGCGGCTCAACCGCTTCGGCCTTGCGCGGTTCAAGCAAAGGCAATGAATCTCAATCGGCATCGGGCACACTTTCTACGCAAGGTTTCGGATCGGCGGTGGCGGTGGGCGTGGGCGGCACGATTCTTCGCAGTGCGGACGGCGTTGCATGGTCAAGCGTTGCGAGCGGCACGGGTTCAGAGT
>JACMJS010000259.1 GCA_014380515.1 Chlorobiales bacterium | reverse complement strand
TACGATGCTGCACGCAAGCGAGAGTTCCCGCGAGATCGAAAAACTTTTGGAAGCGCGCAAGTTTTCCGAAGCCGAAAAAGCATTGAAGGCAAACATCACGGCCAATCCGCAAGATGATTCGGCGTATTTCTATCTCGGACAAATTCCGGTTCTCGCCGGCAAAAGCGACCGCTACGACGAAGCGATTGGAAATTTTGAAAAGTGCGTGGCGTTGAAACCCACGGCGTCCGATTATCACTTGTGGCTTGGCAATGCGTACGGCGTCAAGGCGAGGAAAGCGGGCGTGATGGCGGCGATGGGTTATGTCGGAAAAATAAAGGGCGCGTACGAAAAAGCGATTGAACTCAATCCGAGAAATTATGAAGCGCGGTACAATCTCATTCAGTTTCATCTACAAGCTCCGGGCATCGTCGGCGGCAGTATTCGCAAGGCGAAAGAGATTGCGACCGAACAAATAAAACTTAGCGTCGCTGAGGGCAGTGTGCTTTGGGCGGCGATTCACATTCACGAAAAAGAATTTGATGCCGCCAAATCTCAACTGTTCGGCGTGGCGAAGTTTAGCAGCAGCGAGATGAAAAATCATTACCGCGGGCTGCTTTTCGGGACTGCCGCCGGTTATCTCAACGGCCAGCGGTAC
Organism: Chlorobiales bacterium; assembly: GCA_014380515.1. Taxonomy (GTDB): domain Bacteria; phylum Bacteroidota; class Chlorobiia; order Chlorobiales; family JACMJS01; genus JACMJS01. The sequence goes on along the minus strand of JACMJS010000259.1, from coordinate 1,599 downwards.
AGTGATGCAAAACCCGTAGTGGAACGCTACATCACCTTCTTTCCGAAAGATGCAAACGGCTATGGATTTTTAGGACGCTGCCTTTACGAACTGAAAGAAGACGATGCCGCCATCGCCGCGTGTGAGAAATCTATTTCGCTTGATAAAACTTCCGGCGCACACTACCGGCTCGGCTTGCTGTATCAACGCAAAGGCGACAACCCGAAAGCAATCGAAAGTTTGGATACATTTCTCAAACTCCCGCGCAGCGAGGCCGAAAAGAACAACGACAAAGAACGCCTTACCGACGCGCAGAAAAAATTGGACGAACTCAAAAAGTAAGCACAGACCGAAACACCGATGAACAAGTTTTTCACTGAACTCTCGATGCTGCGATACGAACTTTCCGAAAGTTTCGTCATCGCCTTCACGCAAATCCGTGCGAACAAACTCCGCTCGATCCTGACCGCGCTCGGCGTCATCATCGGCATCATCGCCGTAACGCTCATGGGCACGGCCATCAGCGGCATCGACTCGAAAGTCGACAGCAGTTTCGCGGTGCTCGGCAACGACGTCATTTACGTCGGTAAGTGGCCGTGGGGCGGCGGACGCGGCGAGTGGTGGGTGTATCGAAACCGGCGCAACATCAAAACCGAATATGCCGAGCAATTAAAAAAGATCATTGATGCGACGCCGAACTCGCAACTTGAAACCGCCGTGCCGACAACCGTAACCTTTCGCAGCGTCAAGTCGGGCGACAACCAAGTGAACGGCGTCTACACGATGGGTACGACGGACGAATACGCGATGATCACCTCAGCCGATTACAAAGACGGCAGATTTTTCACCGATGCCGAATCGCGCGCAGGCCGCAACGTCTGCGTCATCGGCTACGACATCGGCGACGCACTCTTCCCGAACCAATCGCCGGTCGAAAAGACGGTTCGGATCAGCGGACAGGAGTTTCGCGTCATCGGCGTTATCGCGCGGCAAGGGTCGTTCTTAGGATTATTTAGTTTCGATTCGCAAGTGATCATTCCGCTCACGGCCTTCAAAAAATATTTCAGCGCGTCGCAGAACGCCGAGATTCGCGTGAAGATCAAAGACAAAGACCGGCTCGTCGAAGCCAGAGACGAACTCACGGGCGCGATGCGGCGCGTGCGCGGCATCTTGCCCGATCAGAAAGAAGATTTCGCGGTCAATGAATCGCAAGCGTTTCGCAGCACCATCGATCCGGTGAAGAACGGCATCGCGCTCGCGGGACTTTTCATCACGGGTTTGTCGCTGTTCGTCGGCGCGATCGGGATTATGAACATCACGTTCGTCAGCGTCAAAGAGCGCACGAAAGAAATCGGCACGCGAAAAGCTCTTGGCGCGCGGCGCCGAACCATCTTGATGCAGTTCTTGATTGAGGCCGTGTCCATCTGCTTGATCGGCGGCGTGTTCGGCACAGCGATTGCGTTCCTGATGTTTCTCGGCATCTCCGCCGCCGTGCCCGCGTTTCCGGTGGCGTTCTCCGGCAACCTTGTCGTTACGGCGATGCTCGTCTCGATCATCACGGGCGTTGTTTCCGGTTTCGTGCCCGCACTCTCCGCTTCGAAACTTGATCCGGTCGAAGCG
>JACMJS010000258.1 GCA_014380515.1 Chlorobiales bacterium | reverse complement strand
GCGGCGCGGTATAAATTCACGCCGCAATGGAGCGGAGCGGTTCGCGGGGAAGTGTTTCAGGATGGCGACGGGATTTTGACGGGCAATGTGAATACGAGCGGGAACACGGACAATGATTCCGGCTTGAAAGCATTCGGAGTTACACTGGGCGTGGATTACCGGCCATTGGAGTTGGCGTTCATCCGGTTGGAAGGTCGGTATCTGGGTACGGATGCGAACCAGAAGATTTTCCTCAACGGCAACGAAGCCAGCACTTCGCGTATCGAACTCATCTTCACTACCGGCGTCGTTTTCTAAATTTTCTTGGGTTGAACTTTCCCCCCGTCAGCACCTGCGGGACGGGGGAGTGTTTTTGAAGCAGGGCAATCAAACATCACGATACCATCTCGCAACTATGGCGCGCTATGAAAACGGCTCAAACGGCTTGAGTGCCGCAAGCCCGAACGGACGAAACGAAACGGACGGACAGAATAAAACGGGTTCAAACGGACGAAGCCATGCTTCGCCCTCCGTCAGCGAACGCTCGCGGCAGAAAGTGAAGGGCGGCATCTTTACGCCCGCCATCGCCTTGATGAACAACCTGAAGTATCCCTACAAGTTCGTCATCATCAGCATCTTGCTCGATGTGCCGAGTTTCATTCTGATCGCGCTTCTCACCAACGTCCGCAACGAAGCCATCGACTTCGGTGCCAAAGAACAACTCGGATTGGAATACAACCGTCCGCTGAAAGAACTCTTGGTGCACATCACCGATCACCGGCGGGCTGCATTGCAACAAGCCAGCACCGACGCCGCTGTGAAAGACGCCGCAGCGCGAGACCTCGAAAGCCTTGACCAAAAAATCAAAACGGACATCGCCGCCGTCGATGCCATCGATGCGAAGCTTGGCGAAACCCTCGCAGCGACCGAGAAATGGAAATCCGTAAAGAAATCGTGGACGGATTATTCCAAAGAAACCATGACGCTCATGGCCGAGACCGAATACACGATCCACACCTCGATCATCGATGAAATCGTCTCGCTGCTTTATCACGTCGGCGATACCTCGAACCTCGTGCTCGATCCCGACATCGATACCTATTATTTGATGGACGGCGTTGTGTTCCGGTTGCCGTTGCTGGTTCAAAAAATTTCGCTCGCCCGCGATCTGAGTTCGCGTGTCGCACAAGGCGATACGCTCAGTCCCGATAAAGTCGCCGAACTTGTTTTCGTACAGCCGGGCGTGGTGCAATCGACTTACGAAGGCATTCAAACCGGCATCGCCAAAGCGTCGGAGTTCAGCAATGCAAATCCCGCCGCACCCAAAGTGCGCGACCTTGTATCGAAAGATTATGCCGCCGCAACCGCTGCGGTCAATCGTTTTCTTCAGCAAACCAGCAGCATTAAAAAGGTTGACCTTGACAGCTCGTTCGATGCCAAACGCCACGCCGACGCGGGATCAATCGCCATCGAAAAGTTAATGACGCTCTACGACACCGAAGCACTCGCCCTTGGCAAGCTTATTCAAGTCCGCATCGAGGCGTTCAAGTTTCAACGCACCGTCATGCAAATCGGCGTCCCGATTCTGTGGTTGATCGTCATCTATTTGCTCATCGGGTTCTATCGCTCGGTGATGCGGACAGTGAATAGTTTGGGCGACATTTCCGAGAAACTCATCGGCGGCAACACGACGGAAAAAGTTACGCTCGAAGCCAAAGACGAGCTCGCCACCGTCGGTGAAGCGTTCAACAGCATCGGCCAAGCGCTTGTTGAACGCAACCATGAACTGGAGCTCAACAAGACGCAATTGGAACGCAGTTTTAGTTTGCTCGAAGATTCCTATAAAAAAGTTGAAGCGGCCAATCACCAGATTCAAGAGCAGCAAACGCAGCTGATTCAATCGGAGAAAATGTCGTCGTTGGGGCAAATGGTGGCGGGCATCGCGCATGAAGTCAACACACCGCTCGGCTTCGTGCGCAACAACATTGAAGTGATCGAGAGAAATCAGAAAAAATTGTTTGAGATTCTGACGCAGTACAGAAGCCTCCGCGAATCGCTCATCAACGGCGATCTGGACGATCTGGAAACCAAACTGACGGAGATTTCGGTAACGGCGGAAAAAGTCGAAACGAAAAAGTTCATCGATCGCAACGAAGCCGTCGTCAGTGAATCGCTCATCGGCCTCGACCGCATTCAGGAGTTGGTCTTGAACCTCAAAGATTTTTCGCGGCTTGATGAAGCGTCGTTCAAACTTTCCGATCTTAACAAAGGCATTGATTCGACTTTGATGATTGCCAACAACGTCATCAAGTATAAAGTCCGCATCGAGAAGCAATACACCGACGGTCTGACCGCCGAGTGTTATCCCTCGCGGCTCAACCAAGTTTTTTTGAATTTGATTACGAACGCCGCTCAAGCGATTCCCGAAGGCACGGAAGGCGTGGTCTTCATCATCACCTACCGCGAGAAAGTCGGCGAGACGGACATGGCCGTCGTCAAAATCGCCGACAACGGGGCGGGCATTCCGGCGGAAAATCTCAAGAAAATTTTCGAGCCGTTCTTTACGACGAAGCCCATCGGACAAGGCACGGGACTCGGCCTCTCGATTGTCTTTAAAATCATTGAGCAGCACAAGGGCACGATCAGCGTGCAAAGTGAAATCGGTAAAGGCACGGAGTTTACAATCAAGTTACCGCTGAAGCAAAAACGCGCCGCTGAATCCAAGAGCGTTGCCCAAGCCGTTTGATCTCGCACTGTCATTGCTGCCCGTACGGCTTCAAGGTCCCGCTGTTGCTTTGAATCCCGCGCATTGAGCGGGACTGTGGGAAGCGGGAATCTTCGAAAATCTTTAAGTCAAGATTCCCGCGCTTGCGGGAATGACACAGGAAAAAGGAAAAGATTTTTTTTAGTTCACCTTACATTAGCCCGAACATTATTTTAAGACACACCTCAAACTTGATTCACAGAGAAGGAGAGAAAATGACGAGTAACATTTTATTAATTGACGACGAGCCGATGGTGCTCAGTTCGCTCACCCGTTTGCTGGAAGACGACTACGAAGTTTTCGCGGCGAACGGCGGGATGCAGGCATTGGAGATGGTGCGGAAGCATCCGATCAAAGTCGTCATCAGTGATCAGCGAATGCCGGGGATGCTCGGCCACGAAGTCTTGCGAGAGATCAAGAACATCAACCCGAACGCGATTCGAATGTTGCTTACCGGCTACAGCGACTTGGATGCGATTATGAATTCGGTCAACTCCGGCGAAATTTTCCGCTATATCAACAAGCCGTGGCGCGCCGATAACCTGGTGAGTTTGGTCAAACTCGGTTGCCAGATTTACGATCAGATCAACCGGTTGCAAGGTCAGGAAACCAAGAAGATGACTTTACCACCGGCCACGCCTTCATCCGCCTCGGCGATCTCGAGCGGGATTGCGATCACGCCGTCGGGCGGTGGGGTCAAGCCGCCGGTGCGGGCGTTTCACTTGGAGGTCGAAGAAAAAAGCGGCAGCGTGCTCTTCGTCGATTACAGCGAAGACGAGATTCGAAAATTGACGGACAAGTTCAGCCACAGTTTCGATGTCAGCAGCGCGACCTCGGTCGATGGTGCGTTCAAGGAACTCGCCAAGAAACCGATTTCAGTGATCGTGAGCAACGTCAATCTGGGCGAGACGGACGGTATCAGTTTTCTGAGTGCGATCACTCAAGAGTATCCGCAGATCGTTACGGTGATTTTGACGGAAGTCAAAGATGCAACGCTCGCGGTGCGGTCGATCAACGAACTGAACGTGTTCAAGTATCTCGTCAAGCCGACGACGGACGAGCAGATTTCGAAGACCTTGAAAGATGCGGTCGAGAAGAACAAGAGCCAGACGGTAAATCCCACGCTCAACACGCGCCAAGCCGCCGCGACGTTCGCGCCTGACCACGCCCCGAAATATGACGAAGGTGAATTGCGGCTCAGGCTTCGGGCGGCACAATCCCTTTTGCGTCCCCGCAACTCATAACTTTTGCTGCCACTGTTGCCGGAGCGAACTAAAAAACTCCGGCTTCCCCACCACCATTGCACATCTCTGCGAATCATCGATATGCCGGTAAGCACACGCTGACATGGCATCTGCGAGAACTCCCCCTTGCCCCCTAATAGAGGGGGTGGCGCCCGAAGGCGACGGGGACGTTTCTGAAATTTCCAACGCTCCCAAACAACAGCAATGTTATGACCGAGAAAATCAGACAACTCGAAGCGGACTTGCAAGCGGCATCCGGCGATGCGGCCAAAGCCGACGCGCTCAACGAACTGGCGTGGCACTTGCGCGATACCGATACCAAGCGCGCGCACGAACTCTGCGGCATCGCCCATCAACTTTCGTCGCTGGCGGGCTATGCCAAAGGACTTGCGTATAGTTTGCGCAACGAAGGCGCCATCAACTTCCGGCTTGCCGAATATCAGGAAGCGATCACGAAGTCGCTAGAAGCGATGGCGATGTTTGACGTGCAGCAGGACGCCCTTGGCCGGGCGAGCGCACTCAACACCATCGGCAATACGCACCGGCGATTGCGCGATTATTCGAGCGCACTCGATACACATTTGAAAAGCCTCGATATTCGGGAGCGGCAGGGCGACCGCAACGGAGAAGCAAGTTCGCTCAACAACATCGGTACGATTTATCAAACGCTCGGCGATCATGCCAAAGCCCTTGAGTGCTACATCAAAAGTTTGAAGATCATGCGGGAAACAAACGATGAAGCGGGCGAGGCCGCGTGTTTGGGCAACATCGGCGAGGTGTATTACGACCTTGGCAACTACGAACAAGCTCTTGGCTATCACACCGAGGTTCTGGCGATGTCCGAGCGCACCGAAGATGCGCGGATGCAAGGCATCACGCTGGGCAGCATCGGAAAAATTTATTACCGGCAAAACGACGCCGCGCGGGCATTGGATGTGGAGACGAAAGGACTGACGCAGTTGCAGCGCATCGGCGATAAGTCCAATCAAGTTGATTTGCTCTCGCACATCGGCAAGGCATCGCTGGCGACGGGACAGAGTGAGCGGGCGATTGAACGGTTGCAGCAGGCCCTTGCGATTGCCGAAGAGATGGAGGATAAGGAACTCGTGGCGGGCGTGCATGAAAGTCTTTCGGAAGTGTATGAACACTTAGGCGAAACGGGGAAGTCGTTGATGCACTACAAAAAATTTCACTTGCTCAGCAGCGAAGCCCACGACATTGAAGCGGCGAACCTCAGCAAGTGCCTCGTCATCGAACTCGAAATAAAACTCTCGCAGCAAGAAACCGAACTGCACCGTCTCCGCAATGCGAACGCAGTTTAATAGATCAGGCAAAAGAAAAATAATGAAATGAGAGGAATGGACTGCATCAGTCATTACTTTTTTACGAGAGTACAACATTGATTCGCTGTATGCGATCACGGGAGCACTTATCCTTGTTACTATCTCTTACAAAAGAGAATTTGAGAACTGGAATAATATCCAGTGGGCGAAAAAAGTAATCATTGTCAGCGGCGTGTTCAGTACAGCCCTAGCGATTGTATTAAGTTTATTCAAACTTTTGGGTGTAATAGATTGGTAGTTCCCTCCGATCAATCTAGAACGGAACGAGTGCAACAAACCACCTCGAAATAAACAGGGCGATTTGCATCGCCCTGCTCTCCTTCAGCGAAGGAGACATCACCATTGAAAGAACAGAACTTT
>JACMJS010000257.1 GCA_014380515.1 Chlorobiales bacterium | reverse complement strand
ACGCAGCACAAGGGCGTCGTGCCGGATATTGAATTGCCGTCGGCGTTCAATCCCGATGAGTTCGGCGAAAGTTCCGAGCCTTCCGCACTGCCGTGGGACGAAATTGCTCCGGCGCGGTTCGTCTCATCCAAGGAAGTGAACGACGCCGTCATTTCGCGCGTCGCCGCGAAGTATAAAGACCGGATGAAATCCGATCAGACCTTGAAAGATTTGGCGCAAGATGCCGAAGACCAAAAGAAGGCGCGCAAAAACACGGTGGTGAGTTTGCAGGAAGTGAAGCGCAAAAAAGAGCGCGACGATGCCGAAGTAAAACGGCTGGCGCGGCTGAAGTTCGAAGGCAAAGCTGAAGTGCAGGAGAAGCCGAAAACGCCTGCGACGCCGACGGCTTCCGAGGCGCGCAAGGATACTTACCTCAAAGAAGGCGCACGCATCCTCGCGGATTTTATTGCGAGCGTGGGGTGAACCCCTTTGCGCTCCCCTTTATCAAAGAGGAGATTGGTAAAGGCAAGAGTAACTTTCTTTCGAATCTTCTTTGGCATTCTTTTCTCAAATTCTTCTTCAACCGGCTCTCCCCTTTGATAAAGGGGAGATGTCCGCAAGGACAGAGGGGTTTCTTCTCTCACGAACGGCTACTGAAATTTTTTCAACAACGTGGCTTAGCGAGCGGAACACCTCGTCGTTTGTAAACCAAAGGAAACAAATTCCGGTCGCGTCGATAAAAGTTTGCCGCACGACATCATATTCCACCGCATCCGGTTCAAAGTGGCTTGCGCCGTCGAGCTCGATAGCGAGTTTGACTTCAGGACAATAAAAATCCAACACAAACTTTCCGACGCTGTACTGCCGCAAGAATCGTGCGTTTTCGACCTGATGACTTCTGAGTTTTGACCACAGCAACGTTTCAGCCTTCGGCATTTGCTTGCGAAGAACGCGGCGTTTGGTTTTTTCGGAAGCGAGATTGAACAGACGCATTCAAACCCCTCTGCGCTCCCCTTTATCAAAGGGGAGATTTCTTTAAATGCAAAAATTTATAATTCAAAACGTGTTGTGCTGTGAGAAACATAAAAAGAAATGTTTCAATTTTCACAACGCTGCCTTCTCTAAGGCCGCCGCTTTAAAATCAATCTCCCCTTTGATAAAGGGGAGTGTCCCGCCGCCGCGGGACGAGGGGTTTCTTCTTGGACGAACGCCCCCGATGCCTTAGATTTCCCGCGACTTCCTCCTGTGCCAATCACAACAAAGCCGCATCAATATGACCGCCGCCAAACGCCTGACGCTCGTTCTCGGCATGGAGAGCTACAACACCACGCTTTTCGATTCTCTTCAGCACCGTTTCTCTACCGCCTGTCCCGCCGTTCACCTTTCCATCTTCTACGACACCGATTGCCTTGAACGTCCCGATGTGCTCGCGGATGCAATCAAACAAAGCGACGCCGTATTCACCGCATTGATGGTCATTGACGACAGCGCGGAAGTGTTGGTGAAACTCATTAAGCAGCATCAACCGCCGGTCGTGTTTGCATATGAATCGTTGCCCTCGGTGATGAAACTCAATCATGTCGGGTCGTACCAATTTTCGGAGAAGTCCGAGATGCCCAAGCCCGTTAAGCGAATCGCGCAGCTCGTTGCGGGCGGACGCGAGGAAGATGCGTTCTACGGCTTCGTGCAAATTCAAAAGATGACGAACCGCGTGATGAAGTTTCTGCCGGAATCCTTCGGCGGCGAGAAGTTCAAAGACGTTCGGATATGGATGACAGCCAGTACTTATTGGACGAACAGCGGCGAAGAAAACATCTTCAACATGCTGCTCTACATCGCCAAACAATTGTGGGCATCGCCCGCATCGCCGCAGCCCGTGCAAGAGTTCAACACGATGGGCTTTTTTCATCCTGAGCATTACGAACAAACAAAAGAATTTTTTCCCGATTTAAAATCCTATCAAAAGTGGGAAAAGAAAACGAAGCGTGATGACAAGTCGCGCGCGAAAGTCGGCGTGCTTTTTTCACGCAAGCATTTGCTCTGCGGACAAACTTACGCATCCGACGTCGTACGCGCGTTGGAATCGAAAGGACTGCGCGTGTATGCCTGTTATGTGCTCGGCATCGAACTGCACATCGCCGCGCGGACGTGGATGAAAGAAATCGGCGTCGATGCGTTGATAAACTTGTTCGGCTTTCCGCTCGTCGGCGGCCCGGCGGGATCAACGAAGGCGGGCATTGCCAATCCCGCCGCGCAGGAAATTCTTTCGGATTTAAATGTGCCGTACATCGTTGCGCAACCGCTCTTCACGCAATCCAAAGAAAGTTGGGACGAGCAAGGCATCAACCCGATGCAACAGATGATGATGTACTCGTTGCCCGAAATGGACGGCGCGATTGCGCCCGTTGTGTTGGGCGCGATTCACCAAAGCAAGTTGCAAAGTGAAACCGGACGTCTTGATCGCTTGGCCGGACTGGTCAAACAATGGACGTCGCTGCGGCAGAAAAAAAACAGCGAGAAAAAACTCGCGCTCGTGCTCTACAACTATCCGCCGGGCACGGGACATCTCGGCACGGCGGCACTGCTCAACGTGCCCGCGAGCGTGTTCAAACTGATGCGCGAATTAAAATCGGCGGGCTACAACGTGGGTGATTTTTTCGAACGGACGGACAATGATGAGAAAAAATTTCTCTCGCTCTTGCAATCATCCATGTCGGTTGATTCGAATCCGCTGACGGCGACGGTGAAAGAATACACCGAGTGGCTACTGCCTGCGGAGCGGCAGCGGATCGAAGCGCGCTGGGGCAAAGCGCCCGGCGACGTCGCCAGTCTCGGCAGCGACCGGCTCATCATCGGCGGCCTGACGTTCGGAAATATTTACATCGGCTCGCAACCCAATCTGTATATCGTCGGTGATCCGATGCGACTCTTGTTCGATAAAGAGAACACGCCGCATCATCAATACGCTGCGTTCTACCGGTGGCTGGAGCATAAGTTTGCAGCGGATGCGCTGGTGCATGTCGGGATGCACGGCACGGCGGAGTGGATGCCGGGTCAACAAATTGGGATGACGGATACCTGTTGGTCGGACATT
>JACMJS010000256.1 GCA_014380515.1 Chlorobiales bacterium | reverse complement strand
TGCGCGCGTCATCGCCACCGTTGATTTTTACGACGCCCTCACCACCACGCGGCCTTACAAGCCGACGCTCTCGCGCGAACGCTCGTTTGAAATTATGAACGAGGAAACTGTGGCCGGACGCTGGGACCCGGTCTTGATGAAGATTTTTCAAGAGATGATCGTCAGCGGGGAAATCGATAAACCACTTTCAGAAATCGAGCCTGTCAGTTTCGCCACAGCATAAAGCGAAGCAGGAAGAGAAAGTGAATGAGAAAATTTATGTGCAGTTGGAAAGGCAACTTGAAAAAGACGGCAAGCAATCCATTTTCAAAAGTCTAAGATCGGCCAATCAAACTTTGAAGATGCACCAAGACAAACTTTCAAAAATGAAGTTCCCTTCACAAGTAGAGGGAACAATTCGAAACGTTCTAAGTCAGATTGAAACAATTGAACGGTTCATCAGTGATAAAAAGTTATGACGGACGCGAAAGTGGTTATCAAAGGAGCCGGAAGTTATTTGGAACGACCGATAAAGTTGGTCATGGTTAGCGTCCGATCTTCTTTCATACCCGCAGATGAACTGATTGCATCTACAGTGTTAATGATTTTTAATACAGCCGCGCCCGATGAAACAACATTGAAATCATTTTTTGAAAAAATCATTTCGCGTATGCCGCTATCGGTGATGATCGCAGGTCGAAATGCAGAACAACATTTCGATTTGCTGCTTCATCTGCTTTCTACCAATCAACATGAAAAGCATACGATGACTTACCTTGGCGAGGAGGATGAGTTGAAAAATACGCTTTGGCAATTTCTGCACACCTCTTATCCTGCGGAAGAAAGGTTCGAAGAATGGAAAGAGTATTTGATCATGATTGTCGGAGAAAACGAAGAGTCGCAGCGCATTTTATCAAAGACTGTCTCTCTAATCAAAAGCAGTAAACCGAATCTGAACGTGTCTTGAATAAAAACAAATAACCAAAATTTCTTTTCCGTAAAAACCAACGCTTCACTGTTATGAACATTCTTACACGCGCTGATCTTGACGGTCTGGTGTGCGCGGTGATCTTAAAAAATACCGAGACGATTGAGAACATCCGTTTCTCCGAACCCAAGTTCGTTCAAGACGGACAAGTTGAGATCACCGCCCAAGACATCATCACCAACTTGCCCTACGACCCGCGCTGCGGCATGTGGTTCGATCATCACATCGCCAATACCCGCCCGAAAGATTTAAAAGGCGCCTTCCGGCTTGCGCCCAGTGCGGCCCGCGTCGTCTATGAACACTACATCGAAAAGTTTCCCGATCTCAAACGCTACGACGAACTCTTGCTCCAAACCGACCGCGTCGACGCCGCCGACCTCACCTACGCCGAAGTGATGGACCCGCAAGGTTATCTGCTCCTCTCGATGACCATCGACGGCAAATATCACGGCGATGAATCCTATTGGCTCAAAGTGATCGATCTCTTAAAAGACAAACCGCTCGCAGGCGTGATGGCCGATCCCGAGGTTTCAGCCAAGTGCAGCAAGTTTTTGGAAGGCAACGAGGTCTTCAAACAAGCCGTCCGCGATCACTCGCGCGTAGATAAAAACGTGCTGATCACCGACCTGCGCGGTCTTGAAAGTTTGCCATCAGGAAACCGATATTTGCTCTACGCCTTTCAATCGACGACGAATCTTTCCATCAAACTTTCCGACGATTTGGAACGCCCCGGCATGGTGTCCATCGGCGTCGGCTACAATATTTTCAACAAGACGGCCAACATCAACGTCGGCGAACTGATGAAGAAATACGGCGGCGGCGGACATAAAGCCGTCGGCAGCACGCGCGTCAAAAAAGAAAATGCCGATAAAGTGCTCGATGAAATTTTAGGCTACCTCGTTCAGAAATAGTTTTCTTCCTCGCTCCCCCTTTGTGTAAAGGAGGAGTGAAGGATTCCGCATCACCCGACACCTAAAACCCGAACCCGCGATGAACAACACCACCGCTTCGCCCGATTTTATTTCGACGCTGAAAACCCAAGCCGAGAAACGCTGGAAAATTATGACGGATTATTTCGGCGGTCTCGGTGCCAAGTTCGCCGAAGACGATTCGTTCTTCATGGCCTCCGGCATCGCGTTCGATACCTTCACCTGTCTCGTGCCGACCGTGCTGCTCATCATCGCCGTCTCCGGTTTCGTGCTCGGCTCGTCGGAACAATCAAGCCAGCGATTTTTATCCTACCTCGATAACCTCCTACCTTTCGAGACGCGCGACATTCAAACAAATCTTCAATCGCTCATTACCGCGAGCGGCACGGTGAGCATCATCGGTTTGCTGGGCTTGTTCTGGACGGTCGGCAATCTGATCGGATCGTTGCGCGTGGTGATGGCGCGCATCTTCAACATTCCTGAAACGCGCAACTTGATTCACTCGAAACTATTCGATCTCGGCATGGTCGTTGTGCTCGGCCTGATGTTTCTGCTGTCCATCGGTATCACGTCCATCGTAAGTTTGATTCAGGGATTCGGTGTGAATGTGCTGGGAATGAATGCGCAAAACGCAGGCGGGATTATCAAGGTCATTTCATTTTTTCTTTCCGGCGCATTTACGTTTTTCATGTTTTTCATCGCCTATAAATTCATTCCCGCAGAGCGTATGCCCGATAAGGTCGCCGGGCTTGCGGCAATTTGGGCGACGCTGCTTTGGGAAGGTGCCAAGCAAAGTTTTAATTTTTACATCACCAACCTGACCGGCGTGCAGGCGATGTACGGTTCGCTCGGCATCATCATCGTGCTGCTCTTGTGGATCTATTTCTCCGGCCTCATCTTTATTATCTCTGGTGAGATCGGCCAAGTCTATGCCGAGCGTCATCATCTCGATCACACCAAAGCCGAAGCCCATGCAAAATCGGAAGCGATAGCTGTAGAAAAGTCTGCGGAAAAAACCGACGCAAAAGCCGCCGAGAAAATCCAAGCTTGATCAATGTCTGATCAATATTTGATTGAGCAATGTTGTTATGACGGATCAACTCAACGGACAAACCGCACTCATCACCGGCGGCTCACGCGGCATCGGAAAAGCAACCGCGCTGCGTTTGGCAACGATGGGCTGCGACGTGGCGATCACCTACAATCGCAAGCAGGACGAGGCTCTGGCGGTCGCCGCTGAAATCCAATCGCTTGGCCGCAACGCTTTCGCCGTGCAAGCCGATGTCGGAAACACCGCGGGCATTAAACTGGCATTCGCCGCCGTCAAAGAAAATTTCGGGCGTCTTGATATTTTTATCAGCAATGCCGCCAAAGGCGTTTTCGGTCCCGCGATGCGCATCGGCACGAACGGCTTCGATCTTACCATGGCCACCGGCCCGAAAGCCTTGCTGGTCGGGGCACAAGAGGCTGTCAAACTTTTCGCGCTCAACGACAATAAGCTGAACGTCAACTCCCCGGTCGGAACGATCGTCGTGCTTTCGAGCATCGGCAGCATGAGATATTTGCCGTCATATGCCGCGGTCGGCACGGCGAAAGCGGCCATCGAATCGCTCGTACGGTTTCTCGCCGTCGAACTCGGCCCGAAACAAATTCGCGTCAACGCCGTTTCCGGCGGCCCGATTGATACCGATGCTCTGGATGATTTCAAAGACGCCGAAGCTCTGAAGCTTGAATGGACGCGCCGCACGCCGCTCGGGCGTTTGGGCACGGCGGATGATCTCGCCGCCATCGTGGCTTTTCTCTGTACCGATGAGGCCAAGTGGATTCACGGCCAAACGATCATCGCCGACGGCGGCTTGACACTTCTATAAAATTCACCTTCGATGACGCCTGTAGTTTCACCCGCACTGCCCGCACTCCCGCCGGTGGTGAAAAAAGGATTGGCCATTGTCGCCATCGTGATCATTACCCTGATGATCATTGGCGTGCTGTCGGCGAACTTTTTGTTTCAACAGGCGATGATGCGCGTCCGCGAAAAACTCCGGCACGATTACCGCCTCGCCCTTACGACCGAAACCGCAACGCTCGCCAACTTCCGAACCGCTACGCTGACGGGCGTGAGAGTGGATTTCTTGGATTCACTTTCGGAAAAAAAATCAGCGGGAGATTCCTTGCCCCGCCGCAATCCGCCCTTGTTCACCGCACAGCGCATCGAGGCGTCGGTGCAAGTGTGGCCGCTGCTTGCCGGACGGACGCTGCTTGCGTCGCTGAAAGTAGATAGCGCGTTCATCCTTCTTTCGGAAGATGAAGACGGTACAAAAAATTATCCTGACCTTCTGGGGCGCAAAAAAAAATCGCCGGATGAATCAAGCGATAAATCAGATGCGAATATGCAATCGCGTCAAGGTTGGAGCAATATCCTGTCGCGTGCATTAACGCTGGGCTTTGACGCCGTGCCGGACGAACTGCAATTGACCGCCGTTTCCGCCCGTTACGAACATCGCCGCGACACGCTGACGCTGATCGCATCTATCAACAAGGCAACATTGAAAGATGAAAAACTTTCAGCATCGATGGACGTTGAGGAATGGCAAAGCACCGCGCGGATGAATACCGTACTTGACGTCCGCGGAGAGGTGTATAAAAGTCGCAAGGCCGTAATGATCGAAGTTACCGGCGGAAACAGGGAAGCTCGCGGGCAGCCTAACGACGGGCTTCGGCAGCCGAAAGCGTTTCAAGCGCCGCTTGTACAAAAATTTTTCGGCGCAAGCGTTTCCGCGGAAACTTTGTTCGTGTCGCTCTCGCAACTGAACGAAGATCAAGATTCACTTCGGCTCGGCCTGCGTTTGGGCTTCAGAAGTTTCAACGTGCATCATCCCAAAATCGATGCCGATACGCTGCGCATCGCGCTCTTCGAAAGTCAAAGCACGCTTTCCGTCGCCGCGAAATCTTTTCGAATCGATGTTCGGCAAGCGACGCTTGACCGGTTGCCGTTTCGAGCGGCGGCGGCGATAGATAAAAACGATTCGTTGAAAGTGGATTTCAAATTGGACACCGATACGTTGGCGTCGCAAACTTTATTCGAATCGCTACCTGCCGCGATGCTTTCGGAAATGAAAGGTTGCAAGTTCGAAGGCCGAATGCAGTACGCACTCTCGCTCGGCATTGATTGGAAAAACTTGGACAGTGTGGCTTTGGATTCGCGGGTCTATGCGGAAAATTTCCGCACGCTGTCGCTCGGCGGCAATAATAATCTTGGGAAATTGCAATCGGAATTTGAACACCGCACTTCTGCACGCGGCGGGGTGAGAACATTTCTCGTCGGCCCCTCGAACCCAATGTTTGTGAGCCTTCAGAGCCTACCGCCGCACGTCGCCGGAGCGGTGGTTTCGAATGAAGACGGTGGATTTTTTCTGCACCGCGGGTTCAATGAAGGCGCGATCGCGCAGTCTATTGGTGATAATCTCCGCAAAGGCCGCTTCGCCCGCGGCGGCAGTACGATCTCGATGCAACTCGTCAAAAATTTATTTCTGACGCGCAGCAAAACGCTTTCGCGCAAGTTTCAGGAAATCGTGATCGTATGGATTCTGGAGCGGAGCGGCGTGGTGGATAAAAACCGGATGATGGAAATTTATCTCAACATCATCGAGTGGGGGCCGGGCGTTTACGGCCTCGGTGAAGCGGCGAACTTTTATTTCGCTAAACCCGCATCGCAACTCACGCTGGAGGAGTCGCTCTTTCTCGGCAGCATCATTCCAAGTCCGCGAAGTTTTGTGCGGGCGTTTGATGAGGCCGGACATTTGAAACCTGAACGGCAAGATCAACTGCGATTCGTCGCCGGGAAAATGCAGTCGCGCGGATTGACTTCAACCGCAACGATCAATCCCGACATCGCTCTTAGCGGACGCGCGAAAGACTTTTTGAAAATCACCGCGCCGCCCGATAGCATGGGCACGGACGATGATGAATAATCCCCCCAGCCCCCTTTGACAAGGGGGAGTTCGAGAGGAAAGACTTTTACTTGACCGGCACGGCGATGGAAGTCGCTACAAGGCTGTACTCTTTTTGCGGACCTTTGATGCCTGCGCTGCTACCGGCTTGCTTATCTTCGGCGTAGTGCTTGGCTTCATCTTCCGAAAGCACTTTTTCCTCCAGCCTTCCGACGAGCGTAACTTGCTTCCCGCTACTGTTCGTCGGCACGAAAAAACTATACTTGTCAAACGTAACACGCGCCGATGTTACACCATCAGTGAGCATCAGCCAGCAGCCTTTGTTCTGACAGACTTCTGCCGCCGTGCCGCTCACTTTGATTTCCTTGCCTTTTACGGCTGCGATGTTTTTGATCGCTTCCGTAAGCGACACCGGCTGATCGGTCGTCGTCATCGCCGCACCGAAAACTTCCACGCCGTTTTTGGTTTCGATGGGCGGTGAGAGCCGTTTGGGGACTTTCGTTTCCGCGGCTTGTATTTCTTTCGTTTGCGATTGCAAGCGGCTCGCGCTGCACAGTAAGGCGAGAGAGAGAAATAGATATTTCATAATGCTAAGTTGAACGGTTGAAAAGAATTGCCTGCAAAAGTATTTCATTCTCCCGCGCCGTCAAAATGCGGCAAGCCGTGTGCGGCTTAAAACGTTGCGCCGAGCGTGAGATACACACTTCGCACTTCTGCGGGAATGACGCCCGGCCCGGGATAGGATTCGGCTCTGCGGGTGAAATAAAAATTGTTCGTCAAGTTATTAACACCAGCTTCCACCCGCACCCATTGCCACGAATACGTCGCCGAAACATCCGCGACCGAATAGGCGGGCACAACGCCGCTCACCGCATTGGATGTGGCACGAACGGTATTCGTCGCGTCGGTGAATTGTGCGCCGATGTATGAGTATTGCAGCGTGGCGCGGAAACCGCCGTGCCGCACGGTTGCTCCCGCCCGCACGGTAACCGGCGGCACGAGTTCGACTTCATTATCAATAATATTTTTTTCCGCCGAAGAAATATATCGTCCGTCTTGAAGCGAGAGCGTTGTGAAAATGGAAACACTTGTTTGTGATACAGTGCTGAACATGAGTTTCCATACATCGCTTTCCGCAAAGGCTTCAAGGCCGAGCGTGCGGGTATCGCCTACGTTGGTGCGGTAGCGGTAGTCGTTGAAAAGCAATGTGTCTTGCCTGATTAAATTATTGATACGGTCGGAGTAGCGCAGGTAGAACAGCGAGACGTCGTAATAAAGCGATTCATTCCACCGTCCGCGAGCCCCGAGTTCGGCGTTGTAACCGCGCTCATCGCGCAAGTTCGGATCGATGCGGAAGTTGGGGTTATCGATGCGCAAATCGCTGAACGTGATCGAGCGGTAGTTTTGCGACAGGTTCGCATAAAGTTCAAATGCGGGTGAAGGCGCGTAACTCATACCGAGACCGAAAAATACAAAGTCCCGAAAACGGTTCTGACTTTCATCGGTGCGCGTGGTGGAAATGACGTTGCCGGAAAAATCCTTCAAGGTTTGCGTGTAAAATCCTTCCGAAAGCGTTTGAATGTTTTCATAACGCAATCCCGCCGTCAGGCTGATCTCGGGCGTAAAGCGGAAAATATTTTCAGCGAACAAAGAAAAATTCCGGTTCGGAAACCGGTAGTTCGAGGCGAGCGAGCTGCCCGGTACGCTGAATTGAAAGTTCGGTTCAGCCGTGCCATCCGCGGCGCCTTGCTGTTGCAGCGTAAAACCGTTGTAGTAACGCAGGCCGGTAAGCAGTGCGGAAGTATTTCCCAAAAAACTATAGCGGTGAATGAGCCGCGTTTCATTGCCGAAGTTTTGATACGCGCCCGTAATGAGCGTGCGATCTGCTGCAAGTTCATCACTGCGGTTGATGCTTTCCAAATTGCCCAGCGACTCGCGTCCCGAAAGCAATCCGAAGAAGCGGCTGTTGAGCGCGGTAGATGCGCTGAACGTGTAATCGGCTACAACGGCGGCAACTTGCCAATTCACTTTAAACCAGTTGCGCGGACGTTTAGAGATAAGCGGATCGCGGTTGAACTCTGTATCGGTGAGGCCGCCCGCTTGCTGCGTGAGGTAACGCATTAAAGTATACTCGGCGCGCAGCGATAATTTTTCCGTCGCGGCGATTTCCACTGATGCAAAAAGTGTTTGCAAGTCGAAGGCGGAATTAGGCCGCGAACAGTCGCCGCGCTTGTATTGAAAGAAGCCGTAATAATTGACCGCGCCCGCCGTGCCGCCCGCGCTGTTAAACGAATTGAAGAAGCCGAACGAGCCGAGCGTTTGCCTCGAAACGATTTCAAGCGGCTTATCCGGCGCGCCTTTTTTAAAAACGAAGTTGAGCATCCCGCCGAACTGCGTACCGTATTGCAACGATGCCGCCCCGCTGACAAGTTCGATTCGCTCCAAGGCTTCAACGGGCGGCGTGTAATAATTTTCGGGATAGCCGAGGGCATCGGCGGAAATATCATAACCGTTTTGCCGCACGTTGAAGTTGGACGACCGGCTGGGGCTGAGGCCGCGAGCACCGATGCTGAGTTGCAACCCGGCGCAATCGCTTTCCCAAACGTTGAGACCGGCGACTTTCGAAAAAACCTGCCGCGCGTTGTTGGCCGCAAGATTGGCTGCAAGATCATTGACCGTGATCACCTCGCTTTTTTTTGCTTCATAAATCGCCGTGCCCTCGATGGATTCCAACTTCCCGATGCCGAACAAATTACTCTTGCGACCTTTGATAATGACTTCGCCCGCCTGAACCGCGCGAGGTCGCAGGGCGAAACTTATTTCCAAACGCGCATCCGAGGCCGTGATGATTTTGGTTGCCGGTTCGTAACCCAAAAGCGACGCCGTGAGCGA
>JACMJS010000255.1 GCA_014380515.1 Chlorobiales bacterium | reverse complement strand
GTATTTTCAATCGCATCCGCACCGCGCCAATGGTGTGGCCGTCGGTTATGACACGCGGTTTATGTCCAAGAACTTCGCCGAGTACGTCGCGGAAATTTTTTCATCGCTCGGCCTGAAAGTCCATCTCTCCGATGCGTTCCTGCCGACGCCCGCGGTGTCGCTCTACGTCAAGAAAAAAAATCTGGCGGGCGGCGTGATGATTACCGCCTCGCACAACCCGCCGATCTACAACGGCTTCAAAGTCAAAGCGGACTACGGCGGCTCGGCGCATCCTGAAACCATCGCCGAGTTCGAGAGTTTCTTGCCGAGCGCTGATGCCGGTTACGACGTGCAAAAAAATCCAGCACTCATCCATCCCACCGATCTCAAAACTTTTTATCACGATTACCTTGCGAGCGAATTGGACTTGGCCGCGATTCGCAAGTCGGGCTTGAAGATAGGGCACAACGCGATGTTCGGCGCAGGTCAAAACATGGTGAGCGATTTGCTTGGCGCGGACGCGGATGTTACCAACTATCACTGCGAAGAAAATCCGACTTTCGAAGGCATCAACCCCGAACCGATTCCGAACTACACCGAAGATTTCAAAGGCTTTCTTGTGCGCCACAAACTTGATGTCGGTGTGATTAACGATGGCGACGCCGACCGCATCGGCATGATGGACGAGCGTGGCACGTTCGTCGATTCACACAAAATTTTTGCGATCATTCTCAAGTATTTGGTCGAGGAAAAAAAGATGACGGGCGAAGTGGCCAAAACATACGCGCTAACGGAAGTGATCGACAAAATCTGCGCGAAGCACCATCTCAAATTGCATTTGCTGCCAATCGGCTTCAAGCATGTCGGCAAACTGATGACGACGAATAATGTTTTAATTGGCGGCGAGGAATCGGGCGGCATCGGCATCACTGCGCATTTGCCGGAGCGCGACGGAATTTATATCGGTGTGCTCGTTTTGGAAATCATGGCCAAGCGGAAGAAAAAACTTTCGGAACTGGTGGCGGAACTCTTCACCGAGTACGGACTTTTTTATTATGATCGCATCGATGCGCATTTGACCGAACCGCAAAAGCAAACCGTGATTGAAAAGGCAAGCAAAGGCGAGTTTAAAGAGATCGGCGGGATGAAAGTAGAAAAGTTTGAGAACCTCGACGGCTACAAATACTTTTTCGAAGGCGGATGGCTTTTGATCCGTCCGTCCGGCACCGAGCCTGTACTGCGGCTCTACAGCGAGGCTGATTCGGAGGAGAAAGTCAAAGCGGCGTTGAAGTTTGCAAGTGAATTGGCGTAATCCCCCTGCGCCCCCTTTATCCGAAATTTATTTCGGCAAGCTCAATCAAAGGGGGATTGATGAAATGCGGCGCAAAGAAAAAAGAAAGAGGCGATAAAGTCATCGCCTCTTTACTTTAAAAAAGTTCGGTGCCGTCGCAACCCTTATTTCACCTTGCTGCAATCGATCCGCTCGTTGGTGAGTCCGTAACTGTCTTGATTAACAACGGACGAGTACTTTCCCTTGCCGAGATATTGCTGCGTGAAAACGCCGTAGTTCACATAGCAATTGCCGTCCTTGCCTTTGTAGGCGAAGTAGGCGGTGAGGGAACGACCGGCAATCGCGCCATTGTCGGCGCGATAAATATTCCATTCGGTATCCGCGATGGAGACCTTGGTCGCGCCGTGCATTTTTTTGATTTGTGCTTCGGCGTTCGCATCGCGCATCTGTGGCGCGGGGAACGACACTTTGCCGGTAACCGCCTTCCGCGCCTCTTCGTAGATCGCTTTGTATTTGTCTACGCCGGGCGAGCAATCGATCTCAAGGTCGCCCTCAGCGAGGAAGGTTTTGGTGGTGGCGAAGTTGAAATGAATCTTGTGCGTGCGTGCGGAGAGCCGCTCGATTTGGGAAATGATCGAGGCAACGGCGTTCGGGTCGCGGGCTTTTTTGAGGTTCGCCAAATCGGGCAACAGATCGAGCACGACGTAAGTATCATTCGCCTTCGACTTGTCCGACAAGGGCAGACCGTTGTAAAGATGTTCTTGACCCGGGGCGGCTTGCAGAATCGCCCGCTCGCCGTCAATCTGGATGGCGAACGAAAAGTTATCGTCGGGTTTCTCATAGTCGGCAACCGTGCCTTTCAGGAAAGCGACGGCGTAAATGTTGTCGCCGGTTTTGAACGTGGTTGTGAAGGCTTGCGGGTCGGGGTTGAGGGGGTTGATGGGCTTTTTGCTGAAGACGATTTTCCCCGCATACTGCTTGGACACATCCGACTTGTAGGCTCCGGCAACTTTCTGCGCCGATGTGCCCGCTATTTTTTCCGCCTCTTTGAGATAGGCCAGCACGTCTTTGTGCGCTTTACCTTCATCATAGAACAACAGCATGGCGTTGCAAATCTCCACGGCCTCTTGAGCCAGCGTCCGGGCTTCTTCGCCTTTGGCTTTATAAGCCTTTTCGATCAAGTCATTGACGTCTCTCCCGCGACGGTCGAGCGATTCTGAAATGCGTTTTTTGTCTTGGTCGATTTCTCCCTGAATGTTGCCGGCGCCGATACCCGACGCTGCCTGCGATTTATGGACGGCCTGATATTTCTTCGAGCGATTTCGCCAGTCGAGTTCTTTGGCAAGCGTGCACCAATCCTTGCCGGAACTGTTGGACAGGCGGCTAATCAAGTCGCGCGTCCTAGTCATCCATTCATCGTCGTTGGGATTGTCCATGCTTTTTTGCGTACCGAGGTTGAAGCGAATTTGCCCGTCGCCATCTTGCGGCGAAAACAGGGGCAAGATGAGCGAGAGCACCGAGATCATTGAAATCATTTTTATGGTCATGGACGATTGTGTTTGAGTGTGGATCGCTCGCTTGAAATGGCGATGTGAAAAGCCGAAGAGCGTCAATGTTGCTTCACGTAGTCGCTGCGGATTGGCTTTGCGTTGTCGTTTTCCGAAAATACACGTTTTCGAAACCTATTTTCAAAGCTGGCTGAGGCTTACGAAAATTTGAACGAAACGCAGCCTAACCGAAACGTAACCGGCAGCAAGGAGAATATCCTTACTATATTTTTTACTGTAGCCTATGGAGCCTTGTCTTTATTGACGAGGCGGCGCGTTCAGAACGAGTTACAGTGAGGCGGGAAGCAAAGGCTGGTTCAAAGAGATCGGCGGAATGAAATGCGGCGCAAAGAAAGAGGCGATGAAGTGATCGCCTCTTTCTTTTTCAAGAAGAAAAATTGTTCGATGTCGCAGCGATTTCGCTCAGGACTTCCCCAGCACGGCTTGAGGCAATTGCTGTAGCCGCATCAGCAGGCCCGGCGCGCCGAAAATAATCATGTCTGAACTTGAGTTCTCGATGGAAATAAACACGCCCTCGAGAAAAAGCAACCGCACCGATTTTACATATCTCAGCATTTGCCACGCGAAAAAAACCGGCGGATGAAAAAGGAACAGACGCGGCAGCGTAAGCCAAAGGCCGCGCTCGCCTGCCCTTGCGGTAACGGTGAAATTATAGTTTACCGGCAACGCAAACCGGCGGCGCAGCAAGCACACCGAAACCGACATGAAGCGTTGTCCATCAATCACTTTTTCGGAGCAATCCGGCAGGTTCACTCACAACGCACCCGCTAACGACTTGGATCGTTGGCTCAACTTCAAACCGCGGCAGTCCGCATCGGGCGCATCAACTTACGCACAAGTTCCAAATCTTCGGCGGTATCGACGGCTTGTGAATCCAATTTCGTAAAAGCGCATCTGATAGAAATGCCGCTCTCCAGCAATCGCAACTGTTCAAGCGATTCGGCGGCTTCAAGGGCGGAGTGCGGAAGTTTCGAAAAACTTTGCAGCACCGCGCGGCGAAACGCATAAATGCCGATGTGCTTGTAATACTTCACCGGCGCGTCCGTATTGCGCAAGTAAGGAATCGGACTGCGCGAAAAGTAAAGCGCGTCGCCGCTATGCGCGAGGGCTACTTTAACCACGCTCGGATTTTTAATGAGTTCGTCGTCGAGCCGGTCGAGCGGACGAACAAGCGTGCTGCATTGAACTTTGCGGTCGGCAAGGATCGGCTCGATGGCTTGATCGATCATCTTGGGTTTGATGAGCGGTTCATCGCCCTGCAAGTTGACGAACACATCGGAGTTTAATTTTTGCGAAGCAAACGCGATCCGGTCGGTCCCGGTCTTCAGACCGATGGGCGTCATCACGGCCTTGCACCCGTGGGCTTCGGCGGCAGCGATAATTTTTTTGTCATCGGTTACAATAATGACGTCGGTGGCGAGTTTTGATTTCTTGGCTTGCTCGTAAGTACGAATGATGAGCGGTTTGCCGTGCAGGTCGGCGAGCATTTTTTCGGGCAGGCGTGTTGAGGCCAATCGTGCGGGAATCAGGATGGTGATTTTCATAGAACGGCAGCGGTGATGATTTGAAAAATGCGGGCTAAAAAACAATGTGAATTATTTTTGCTCGATCACTTTCGGGACTTTGAAAAAGCGGTCTTGCTTATCGGGCGCGTTGCGCAAGGCGTCGCTGTTTGAAATGGACGGTATGATTTCGTCGGGGCGAAAGACGTTCGTGCGGTCGTTCATGTTCGAGAGCGGTTCGATGCCGGTGGTATCGAGCGAATTCAATTTTTCCATGTAGCCTAAAACGCTGTTCATCTCGTCCGTCAGTTTCTCTTTCTCCGCGTCCGTAAAGGCGAGGCGGGCGAGCACCGCGATATAATCCACATCCTGTTTCGTTACAGCCATATCAAAAAAAATTAAAGTGAACGTTCGAAGTGAGGTAAAGAAAGCGATGCAAAGATAGAAAATGAAATTTGCTTTGCATATCAAACCGCCGCCGGTGCGGGTTGAGATGAATGATGAAAAGGTGCGGCGATTGTGTTGAATGTCAGTTCATTCAAGGCTGCTTCGCCATTCGCCTGCGTCATAAATGATGCGGTGTCAATCGGATCGTGCACGATGACTTTCACTTCGCCGCCGTTCATAATGAACTTTCCCTTCGGCATAATTTTGTAACTCTCCATCACGGTAACGGGCAAAATGGGCAGACCGGTTTTCATCGCCAGCGTAAATGCCCCGCGCTTGAACGGACGCATCACGCCGTCTTCGCTGCGGGTGCCTTCGGCAAAGATCACAACCGACTTGCCTTCACGCAGTTTTTGTTCCGTCGCGTCCAAGCCTTTCGCAGCCTCGGCGCGTTTGAAGCGGTCGATCAAAACATCATCGCCGTACTTCAACGCCCAGCCGAGCACGGGAATCTTCGCCAGCTCCATCTTGGCAAGGTAGCGGTGATTGTTATGCAGGTTCGGCCTGAGCACCGCCGGATCAAAATGGCTCTGGTGATTGCTGACAATGATAAACGTGTCGTCCCATTTTATTTTCTCGCCGCCCGTCAACTGCACTTTCACAAAGCCCGCCCACAAAATTGAGCGACACCACACTTGCGAAACGAAATGATAGTACTGACCGGAGCGGTCGAACCATAGCGAGGTCGCGCACAAGATGCCGCAGACGAGCGTGATCGGCGAAAGCACCGCAACCATCCAAACCACTTTTACTTTCTGAAGAAAGGAAGTCATGTTCAAATACAAAAAAATTATTGAGCGTAATGAAGAATTTGCATTTCACCATCACCATTGTAGGGGC
>JACMJS010000254.1 GCA_014380515.1 Chlorobiales bacterium | reverse complement strand
TTTTGCCGTACCTTTGCATCTTCTTTTTTATCAGGCTTTTTTATCGGGGCATGGCGCAGCTGGTAGCGTGCCTGCTTTGGGAGCAGGAGGCCGTGAGTTCGAATCCCACTGCCCCGACTCGCTGTCCGCACGACCGCTTCTTCTGTAGAAGCGGTTTTGCTTTCAGCCCTTTCCCTTCCTTCCGTCCGCTCATACATCTGCATCAGTTCCGCATTCACCGCAGGCACTCGCCTCACATAGCACTGCGCAACCTTTCGTTCTCTGTCCAACACAATTCCCGCCACGCATTGCCGCATCAATAACTTCCGCTCCGCAATCGCACCACCCTTGAACCGTTCCTCAAACTCATTCAAATACTGTTTCACCTCCGCTGCAACCCTGTCCTCATTCATTACCCGGGGTTGCCGCAACTCCGTTTCCCTGCTCTCTGCCGTCAATGCGAGTTTCTCTTTTTCCAACGCTTCTAACCTTACAAGCAACGATTCCAATTGCTTGCCGCTCTCAATCGCACCCACCAGATACTGCATCCGCTCTTCGATTTCTTTCAGTCGCGCATCCAGCCACACTCGCCGCGTTTCATTCTCCGCCGGTTCAAGCGAAAGCAACACCCGCCGCGCCGAAATGATCCGCTCGGTTATATCGGAGTCCGCCAATATCAACTTCACACGGCTGATGACGTGTGCCTCAATCTCATCGCGTTTAATTAGGTATGACGAACACACGTGCTTCGTCTCCCAGCCGCTATCCGCATACCAATAATACCGCCGCCCTTTCCGCGTATTCGTCCTTCCGTAAAATGAAAAGCCGCACCGCGAGCAGTGAATCAATCCCGTCAATACATACTCGCTTCTCGCTACCATACCGCCCGAGCGTAGGTTCTGACCCATCGTCGCATTGGCTCTATCCCATTCTTCCTTTGTTACCACCGACGGATGCGCGTTCTCCGTTACCACCCATTCCGACCGCTCGTTCCGCCAATACTTTCGCGGCGACGCATTCACTGTGTCAAACCCTTTTTTCTTTGCAACCATCTTGCTCTCCGTCGTCTGGTTGAAAACCCGCGCTCCGTAGTAAACATGATTCGTGATTACATCCCGCACCGAATTGATGCTCCACTTCGAATCGATGTTCCGCCACCGCCCGCGCTGCGAACACCGAACATTGTTCGAGTTCAGATAATGCACGATACTTCGCCACGGATACCCCTCGATGCGCATCTTGAAAATCTTTTTCACTGCGGCCACCTCTGCTTCATCGCCTAAGCCCCAGACGACATCTTCTAACTGACCCACCGCCCGCTCGCCGATAAACTTACCCGACCGCTCATCAAAAAATGTTTTCAATTCCCGCGGCTCGGCGGTGATACGATTGATTGCCACACGCTTATATCCAAAAGGAGCAGTGCCACCGTTCGAATACCTCGCGTTCGCCAGCATCCCGCGCATTACCACTTCCGAAAGTTTTTTTGAATACTGCGAGGCTTGCACCGCTTCCATCGCCATTAACATCGGTGCGAAATCATTCTTTGCATCGACCGACGTTTTCACCAGCACAACGTCTACACCGCGCTTGCGAAAGTAAAATTTCCAGTGCGTTGATTCATCGGTATCAATTGCCCGACCCCACCGTGATTCATCGTAACAAATCACAAACCGAAACACCGGCTTTTGTTCCACAGCCAAACGCATCTTCATAAACTCCGGCCTCTGCTCAAACGTCGTCCCCGACTTTCCGAAATCCACATACCAGCCAACGATTTTGTACCCCTGCGATTCGGCAAACTTTTCAATTTCTTTGCGCTGTTGATCCGGCGAATCTTCCTGCATTTCGGTCGAACACCGCACATATCCCGCAGCCAGTTTCAAAGCTGAATTTGTCATCATTTTCGGCGTGTTTTATTGTTGATTTTGGATTGTTTTATTGACTGTAAATATAAATAATATAACAACTTATAGGCATTTTTACAAGCGTTTTTCTCATCTTTTTCGTGCCTGTTTCGATGTGCTTGTCAGGATCGCATTTGTAACCGTCTCAAAATTATTTGTCGACCCCCATTCTGAGACGCTTCCCGAATTTTGAGACGGTCTACTTGCCGCAATTCTGCGAAATTTTCACAGTCCTTATCCTTCGAACCGTCTCAAAATTATCCTGACCTGCCCCTCGAAATAATTTTGAGACGGTATTTTGAGACGCTTTTTTCAACATCTCAAAAAGGTATGTCATCTCTCGCGTCCCGACGCGCTTCTTCACCTGCAAAAGCATCCGCCTCAGCTTCAGTCTCTGCGGAAGTTTCCGCTGGCATGGTTGAGAGTTTGATGTACCTCGCCGCTTTGCCGTTCTCCGGCTCTTGCATTGCCGCAATTCGTTTCTGATGCACCAGTTCTTCCAGCAGCCGATACACCGTCGCCCTCGATACCCTGAACCGCTCCGTCGCCATGTTCCGAAACTGCCACGACCAAAACTCGACGCCCATCATCTCCAGCACTTCGTTCGCTTGCTCCATCTCAACCGCCCTCGGCCTGCCCGCACCGCTCGCCGAAACAATCATCGTTCGGTTCGATTCCGCTGCCTTGACGATGTATTCCTCATCCGTCAGTTCAAATCCTTTCGCCGCGCTCCGCCCGCCCAACGCGTGCACATCCGACGCTTCGATAGTTGCGATGCACTTACATTTGATCGGCTTCACTTCACTGAAATTCCGCCGCTTCACATTTGTGAGCAAATACACATTGTTCTCACCGCTCTGGATGTACCAAGCGATGTCCAAGTCGCCGCCCCACCGCGCATTGCCCGGCAACGATGAAATCGTAATACTCGTGTGCGACTTCACGACATGCGACAGCAAAATCACCGACACATTCAACGCCTTTGCAATCTTTCTGAATCCCGTCATCACCAATGCCGCCACTTCGCTCGATGCTTCATCACCCGAATAAAACTTTCGCTTCGTATCGAAC
>JACMJS010000253.1 GCA_014380515.1 Chlorobiales bacterium | reverse complement strand
CTGCTGCTGAGTGTGAAGTTGGTGGTCAGATATGCGGTCAGGCCTTCGCGGTATCCGGTCGAGTTGCCGCCGGGATTGCGGCTGAAACCGATGTCATAGCCCTGCGACGTTTCGTTTTCATAAAGTGCGTTCGCGGAAATTTTCAACCGCTCGAACGGGCGAAAGGTCAATTTGCCTTGTCCTGAGTAGCGGGTGAAGGGCGCGAGCGGGACGGTTTTCCCGTCGCCCGTGCCGAGGTTTTGATAATTGTTCAAGACGCCGAGCACGCCGTCGCGGTCTCTGCCGACGACGTAATACGGGATGTACATCGGCATTCCGTTTTGCCGGTCGATGATCGCTTTGCCGTCGGGGCCGGTGGCAACCGTGAGCGGCTGCCCATCCGCACCGATATAAGGGTTGCCGGTTTTGTCGCGGAAAGTGTAGGTGTTCGCACTGCCGGGCGCGCCGCCGGGGACGAAGTAGCCGCGGATCGCCGGAAGCGCGTCGTTCGTGCGGCTGAGACCGAACGGGTTATCAGGATTGTTTTGCGAGAGCACGTCCGTCGGGCGGTACTGGCGCGTGCCGAAAAAATAGCCTTCGTTGTAGAAGCCGCGACCGGAAACGAAGAAGGTGAGTTTCTCACCGAAGCCCGGCACCGGGCCGCCGAGCGAGCCTTGAATGTTGGGCGAGGAAACCGGATTGAGCGCGGTGATATTTTGAAATATTTCTGAGCGCGCCGAAAAGTAACTGCCGGTATAGACGGTGAGGTTGCCCGCCAGTCTTTCCGTGCCGCCGTCTTTGGTTACAATGCTAACGACGCCCGACAAGGCTTGTCCGTATTCGGCATTGAAGGCGCCGGTGATGACTTGCAATTCTTGAATCGCTGCGGGTTCGACCGTTCGCGCGCCGCCTTTGCCGCCATCGAACACATCTTGCACCGCCACACCATCGACGATGTAGGCGACTTCACCCAAACGTCCGCCGCGAAATCTTCCATCGACCACGCCCGCCTGCAAACTGACGACCTGATCAAAATTTTCGACCGGCAACGCGCGGATTTGTTCCGCGGTTACAACGGCGACGGTTGAAGTTTGGTCTTTAATAATCAGCGGACGCTCGGCGGTTACACTGACTTCCTTAGCCACCACGCCCTCCGCCGAAAGGTCAAACTCAACCCGCGATGTGAAATCGGCGCGGATACTGATGTTCCCTACCGTTTGCGGTTGGTAGCCGACATAACTCGCCCGCACGCGGTACTTGCCCGGCGCGACGTTGAGGATCGTGTAGTTGCCGTCGGCGTCGGTGCGGGCGCCAAGCCGCGAACCTTCGATGACGACGCTCGCACCGGCAAGCGGTTCGTTGGTTTTCGCGTCTTTCACAGTGCCCGCAATTTTTCCCGTCGTGCCCGCAGCGAGCGGCGATGGCGTAACGAGAGTGGTGAGCAGTACGGCGATGAGGGAGAGAACTATCGAAGGTGCAAGACGGCTGGAATACAGCCGCATCTTTGAAGTCATTGTCAAAAGTTCCAAGGAGAAGTGATTGAAAAACTTTGGAAGTGAAATGTGAAATGTTCCGGCGTGCTATTTTAAGGTTGTTGAATGTTGTTGTTTTAATCGTTTCAATAAGCACTCTCAAAAAAGTTAGTCTTTTTCAGAGGAAATGTCAACCGCTTTTTTATTTTCCTTGAATAAAACGGCGCATCTCCGGCGCATCGCTTGCGGTTCTCCGCATCGCTTCAAATTTTCCCGATATGCTTCATTCAACATTACTTCCGTCGGAAGACCTAACGCATCAGCTCACGGTTCACGCGCCGGACGGCGTGCATCGTTTTACCGTGCCGCACGGTGCGAACCTCCGGCAAACGCTGTTGGGACGGGGCTTCTCACCCTATACGCAACTGACAAAGCAATTCAACTGCGGCGGCAACGGGATTTGCGCGACCTGCGGCGTTTGGGTAAGTGAAGATGATGCGGTGCGCGAACCTGCCGCGAAGCACTGGCACGACCGGCTCGCGCACGCCTTCGGTTATCCGCGGCTTTCCTGCCAGATTCAGTTGACCGCCGACATGAGCGTGCGGCTCATCGCGGATAAAAAAATTTGGGGCAAGCGCAAGCCCGTATAACCGCGCGGCATGAATCCTCTTCCGCGTTTTACTTCGAAGGCCTTCGAAGGCGTAACCGAATCTTAACCTTGCAACGCTCGCCGCTCCGCCCTTTTCGATTTATATTTTCCGCTGAAAAAAATTTGCCGGATGTCCGCCGCCGGATGCAAGTATATGTTCACTCCTTTTTCAAACGCCGTTCAAATTTCTTGTACCATGCCGACTCAGGACGAACTCGTCGAAACTTTTGCGAAGGCCTCGGGCGGCCTGCTCTTTATGAGCGAATCCGATTATCCTTTCACCGCATTTCTGTGGCCGAACGCGGCGGCTGAACCTTTGACGCACGAACGTCTCATCACGCTTTCGGGTCTTGGGATTCCGCCGGAGACGCCGGTCGAAGAGCAAACACTCGATTATTTTTTTCGCAACGCCGCCACCGATAAAGACTGGCACACCCAAGAAGACAAACAAACCGTTGAGCAATACCGCGATCTCGTTCAAACCCTGAACGCCGAACTGACGGATATTAAAGTTTACCGTGTCGGATCGGTTGAGATTGCGGTCTACATCGTCGGCAAAACCGCGGCGGGCGACCTTGCGGGACTTTCAACCACCGTCATCGAAACCTAATTCTTAACCCCTTTATCCGAGACTTGATTTCGACAAGCTCAATCATGGAGGCGAGGGGAATTCGGATAAATAAAAAAGCCCGCCTTGGTCAAGCGGGCTTTTTGTCTTTTGCAGAGATGTCTTTTTGATAGATAGAATGTGCTTTGGTAGATGTCTGGCTTACTGCGTGTCGACGCGGGATTCAATCGTGCTTTGAATGGATGCCGAGACCGCGTTGAGAATGTCGTAGCCGGTCGATTGTTCAATCGCATCGACCGATACGCGGTATGATTTCCAATCGTTGCTGCGGATGCCTTGCACGTTCGGCATATCAACTGCAATGACGCGCGTGGATGTCGAAACGCCCGCGACGCCGCTGCCCGGCTGATCCAATACCACGATCACTTTCCATGTACGGGTCGGAATTTTCACGCCTGAAGCAATCGTGCCATTCGAGCCGTAGCTGCCCATGATCACAAAGCATTCTTTGCCGCTGTTGCGAACAAGGTCGCGGGTGTAGTTTTCCAAGTTCGCCCACGGACCTTGGTTGTTGTCCGGTGCTTGCGGAATCATGTTTGTCATCAGGAACGTGGCCGAGTTGTTGGTCGTGCTGCTCGTACGGTCAGCCGACGGGCACATATGTCCGCGGTCATAACCGGAGCCGCTATAGCCGTTGCCCTGCACTTGATACCAACCGGCGGGTAAGGTGTTATCCGCGCGGAAGTCGTCCTGACGCGGCGTGCTGCCGAGCCAGAAGTTGCTCACCTGCCATGATGTCCAGTTCGGCTTGCGGTCGGTGTCGTTGTAGGAGAGCGCGTATTGCGTTTTGATCATCAGATAGTTTGTCGAGTTTGCGGTGTTCGTAACCGCGTTGCTCGGGTTGCCCATCGTGAGGTGCACCGATGAAGAGGGCGGCGGCGGTGTGGTGCCACCGGTTACATTCACCGAAAGCGTGTAGTTCACCGTCGTGCTGAAAGCGCCGTTGTAACCGAACACTTTGATGTAGTACGTGCCGGTCGAAGTCGCGGTGAAGTTGATGGATTCCGATGCACCCGCACCGTTCTCGGCAACCGCCACCTGCGAACCCGACGGATTGATCAGGGCGAGATCATAATCTTTGCCCGACGGAACCGTCAATCCCAGCGAGATGCTTTGGCCGGACGAGGCACTGACGCTGAAATAATCCACATCCGATGAGCTTGAAATGTAGCCCGTGCGCGTGGCCGGAACGCCGCCGACGGCGTTGGCCGATGAGGTCGAGTTGTTGCTTTCCGTTTCGCTGTTGCCCGATGGCGGCGGCGGCGGGGGCGGCGGCGTGCTGCCTCCGGTTACATTGAGGCTGATCGAGTATTGGGCGGTGGTTGAAGATGCGCCGTTGTAGCCGATCACCTTGATGTAGTACGTGCCCGCCGACGATGCGGTGTAGTTGATCGCTTCCGATGCGCTCGTGCCGTTCTCGGAGTAAGCGACTTGTGAACCGCTGGAGTTCAGCAAATACACATCGTAGTCTTTGCCGCTCGGAACCGTCATGCCGAGCGAGATCGCTTGACCGGCGGAGACGCTGAAACCGTAATGATCGACATCCGACGAATTGTAGATGACGCCCGTTACCGTGGCGGGAAACGACGGAATGTTATTGGCCGTGGAGGTGGTCGTGTTGTATTCCGTTTCGCTCATCGTTACAGCGGCCACGGTGTTCGAAGCCGCTTGCTTCTGAGTGCCGCTGAACACGGTTTTCTCTTTGCCGTTCTTGAACTCAGTCGCCGCACTTGATGCGGCAGTGTTGTCGCCGACGGGCGACGATGTGTTGTCGGAGCAGGCCGCGAAAGTCGCGGCGATGACGAGGCAGCCCGTAAGCCGCAGGAAAGTTTTCATTGACATTGGAGATTCCCCCGTTTTAGAATGGACGTTGTTGAAATTGAAAGTGAAAAAATTGGAAACGAAATTTGAAACCTGAATCGAAAGGCGTGTCGCAAGGCGCGGCAAAATGTGCATCGGCATCCCCCGGCGCAACCGGCGGGTTGCGTTTGAAGCAAACGGCGACGGCGTTTTCAGACGCAGCGAAAAATCGAGCGCATGAAAGTCGAGTGCCTGAAAGTTGAGCGAATGCAAGTTGAGCGTATGTTGAAGCGGTGAAACAGGCGCGGCGACGTGAACTGTCGCGGCAGTCGTCGCATCACAAGCGGCAGCCGGTGCGGGCATCGGAAGGCGCGGCTCGGAAGGCAGCGCGGGATATGGGCTATCGAGATGTGATGGGCGTGCGCTCAGGCGAACTGAGGCATCGCGGGCGGCATCAACCGGAGGTTGCGCCGTGATGGGCTGACGGATGTGGCCGGATTTTCCGGCGGTTGCTTTCGCAGAAGTTGCGTCTGTGGTTAAAGCATAGTCCCATGCTTGCTGCCGAAGGGCAGAAGCATCAGGACGGTGCTTAGACATTGATGATGTGGCGCGTCATTTTGATTTCGGAAAAATTAGTTCGTGTAGCCTCTTGTGTAGCCAACAAAACTTGTAACGGTCTTACTTGTCAATGTCTTCGTTGCGATTTTCGCGGATGCGATTTCGTTCGCAACGAATGGGTGCAAACATAGCACGGCAAACATTACCAAACTGTTAACTCATGTTTAATTTTGCGCTTCATCGCGCACGCCGCTGCAAACTATAAAGGCGACGCGCTCACGCGCGTCGCCGGTCTCTCTGATTCATCACGCTTGCACGGTTCACTTTTGCAGCGAAATAAACCTTACGCCATATCATTGCAAGCAGGGCGAAGAACCGGCTTCACTGCAACCTATGATCAACGCTTCGTGGCGCGCGGCATGAACAAGCGAGCGAGGAAAGTTTTTCAGCCTTTTAGAAACTTATCCCAGCGTAAGTCTTTCAACTGCGGCGACTTGCCCGCAGCGGCTTCCTCCGCTTTCGCAATCAGGAAGTTTGTCATCGTAGAAATAATCCAGTTGAAATTTTCTCCGCCGACGGAATGATAATCGGCGTCGGGCGCGGGGTTCATGTAATCAATCGCGTACGGCACACCGTCGCGGACGGCGAATTCAATCGTATTTAAATCATAGCCGAGGGCTTCGCAAATGGCGATGCACTCTTTTTCCAACCGCTTTTTCATCGCCGCCTGCAACGTGAAGCCTGCGTTGTAACGTTCGGCGTGCGGGTTGCGCGGTTCGTAGGGCATGATGAGCACGTCCTTCTTGCCGACGCAATAGCACCGGTAGTATTCCGTAAACTCGATCCCTTCCTGAAGCACCATGCACAAGTCGCCGGTTTGATTGTACTTTTCGAAGAACTCATCGGCACTATGAATTTTATAGACGTGTTTCCAACCGCCGCCATCGAAGGGTTTCATCCAGCTGGGGAAACCGACGTACGCAAAGATGTCTTGCCAGTCAATCGGAAATTTCAAGTTGCGCATCGATTCCGACGTCGTATTCGGCGGATGCGAGTGGCTCGGCAGAATGACCGTCTTGGGCACAGCGATGCCCATCTTATCGGCAATCGAGTAGTTGAAAAATTTATCATCGGCACTCCACCAAAACGGGTTGTTGACGATGAATGTCCCGCTGAGTACCGCGTTCTTGAGATAGGCGCGGTAGTAAGGAATTTCGTGGGAGATGCGATCTAAGATCACCGCGTAGTCGCACGGTTCGGCCAGCCGCGTACCGCCGAGCGTGATGAACTCGGCCATCACGTTTTTCCCTTGCTCGGCGGCCAGCATATTGATACTCGCAATGAGGCCTTCGGGAAACGTATTTTCCTGTCCGCGCAGAATACCGATCTTCAGCGGCGCGTCCGCTTCATTGCGGCTTTTGGAGCGCGGGGCGGTACTCGGTGGCGAAGTGGTTTTTGCTTTTGCCATTGTGGTCAAGGTGTGATTAAGGTATGATTGATGTGCGAAGACGTTATGCAAAGTTGAAGCGGGCGATTGACGCCGCGGTCGGAAAGAATTGCTGCAAAGTTAATCGCCGTGCCCGTTAAAAAAAACCGCTGCTTCCGTGTTCAAATCGTTAAGGCGAACTGCATCCTTTTTTACTTTTCATTATTCATCACAACCATGTTTTGGAAAACCGTGCTCTCCGTGTTCATCACCGTGTTCCTCGCCGAGATCGGGGACAAGACGCAACTCGCCACGCTGCTCTACGCTGCCGATGCCGCCGTGAATAAATGGGCGGTGTTCTTCGGATCATCTGCAGCACTCGTTGCGGCGGCGGGTATAGGTGTTTTGCTCGGCAGCCAGTTGGAAAAATTCGTGCCGATGAGCGTGCTCAAAACCCTTGCGGGTGCCGGATTTATCGGCGTCGGTGTCTGGACGCTCTTCTCGAAGTAATTGGAAACACACCGCATCGAAACAAAAAGCCCGCAGCGATGTACGGGCTTTCGTTGATAACCGATAATCAATTGTTCGCATCAAGCAAACCATTCAAGTTGCTTATAGCGAGTAGAGGAAGTAGTTGACAATTTTGATGAGGTTGCTGTCGTTAATAATATCCTGATTGTGATAGATCGTGTAAAGATATTTGCCGCCGCCGGTAAAATTCTCCATCACGACGGGTACGGTTTTTCCTTTGAGCCGGATATAGACTTTGGTCGTCGTCGGCAAATCGGAGAATGAACCGTAGTATCCAAGAGTTTCCACCGCGTTATACCATTTGACCGGCGTACCGATAATGGCAGCGAGTGCCGGTTCTACGACATCAACGGAGTCGCCGTTGGACGAAACATCTGTACCATACGACGGTGCATAAATCTCCTGCAGATTATAGAAGTTGTAATGCCCGCCGTAAATCTTGCCGCCCGATTGCATATACCGTCCGTAAGTCCGCGCGAGTACCTTGTAACTGCTTTCAGAGCCGCCGTCGCAGTTCGAGAACACGAGCGTGTACTTCTGCAAGAAGGTCAATGCGCGGGTTGAATCGCCGCCATAAAAAACATCAACCGAATCGCGGAGCGCATCAACTTCAATCGAATCAAACGTTGCGAAACCGATTTTGCGAAGCACATCCTCGATGTTCTCAGCACCCGCTTTAACCACCAAGACTTTCAGCGCGGTGTTTTGCACCAGCGTTGCCGCCGGAACGGTTGTTCCTGTTGCGGATGCGGCCACATTGACCGGAATGTCAACCGCTAAGATCGATCCGATTTTCGCCGTCAGAATCTGGTTGCCTGCCGGAGCTTGAATCGTCGCTTTGCCCCAGCTGTCCGTAGTCGCCGTCGTGCCGACGTTCGTTGCAAACACGCTCACACCTTTCGCCGCCGTTGAGCCTTTCACGCCCACGGTTACGCCGCCTTGCG
>JACMJS010000252.1 GCA_014380515.1 Chlorobiales bacterium | reverse complement strand
TCATCAACAGCGATGGACTTGTTCAAAGTCGGATTTTTGAATTTTACGTTGCGCGACCTCGCCGATGTCGTCGTCGTTACGTTTCTATTCTACAAACTCTACGGATACATGAAGGGCACGGTGGCCGGGCAGATTTTCGTCGGCCTGCTCCTCCTCCTCGCAGGTTCTGCGGCGGCAAGTTTTCTCAATCTCTCGTCGCTCGATTGGCTGCTGACGAAACTCACCGACATCTGGTTCATCTTCGTCGTCGTGCTCTTTCAACCGGAGATCAGGCGATTGCTGCTCTTCATCGGACAAAGCCGTTTTTTCAGCAGGCTGTTTCGCGGCAACAGCGATGAGTTTGTAACCGAAGTTACAGGCGCGCTTGGGGAACTGGCCGATAAGCATCACGGTGCCTTGCTCGTCTTTGTGCGCAACGCCGGAATGCGGCTTTACATCGAAACGGGACAGGAACTTCACGCTGCGGTTTCGCGCCGCTTGCTTGTATCGCTATTCTATCCGAACACGCCGCTCCACGATGGTGCGGTAATTATCAAAGGCAACGTGATTGAAGCCGCGCGGTGCATCTTACCGCTCACGCAAAACGAAACGCTCTCGGAAAGTTTCGGAATGCGGCACCGCGCCGCACTTGGGATTTCGGAACTGACGGATGCGTTCGTCGTCATCGTCTCGGAAGAAACCGGACGCATCTCCGTGGCGGAAGACGGTAAATTGATCACCGGTATTTCGGTTGCCGAACTGCGAAAGCGATTGACCGATGCGCTCGCCATCAAACCGATTGCGGCGGCGGCGGCGGCGGTCGAAAGTTTGCGTCAGGGCAAACGCGAAGAAGCGGCGGTATAACATCCGCACAGTAAATACAAGCCATCAAATTTTTTGAGCGAATGCTTTATGCCGTCGTGCCGTGCTACAACGCCGAACCTCACTTGCCGGAACTGCTGCCGCGCCTGAAAAAAATCATCCCGCCTGATCGCATCATCGCCATAGACGACGGTTCAACTGACCGCACCGCAAGCCTGCTCCGGCAAAGCGGCGTGCAAGTATCGTCTCACCCAACAAATCTCGGTAAAGGACGAAGCCTGCGTACGGGCTACGAAGCGGCTCTCCGTCAAGGGGCGTTGCAAGTCCTTTCACTCGATAGCGATCTGCAACACGCGCCGGAAGACATTCCCAACTTACTCGCTGTTAATGCCGACCTTGTGATCGGCTCGCGCCGCCGCGCCTTCGCTCCGACAGTGCTTCGCCCCGCACCGACGCCGATGCCCTTGCTCCGGCGACTCTCGAACCGCATCACTTCCGAACTGGTATCGCTGCTCGTGCGGCAGCCGGTGTTAGATTCGCAATGCGGATTCCGGCTCGCATCGCGCGGGTGCATTGAAGCGGTATTGCCGAAGTGTAAAGAAACAGGTTTTATGTTCGAGACGGAATTTCTACTCGTTGCGGCGGCGGCGGGATTTACGATTGGCTCTGCCGAAATTGAAACCCGGTACGCCGGAGAAAAAAGTTATATGCGTCCCTTCAGCGAGACGGTGAAATTCCTTAAACTGATTTTTCATTTCGCAACATATCAGCGGTGAGCAAACCGCTCATCGCCGAACATTTCGCTATGATTCAAGATCAGGATTTTAAATACAAGCCGAAGCGCGAAGCGATGGTGCGGTGGCTTTCGGGCAGAGGCATTGCGAACCAGCGCGTGCTGGGTGCGATGCTCGCCGTCAAGCGGCATCTCTTCATGGATACGCTTGCGTGGGACTTGGCCTACGACGACAATGCGTTTCCCATCGGCGGCAACCAAACGATCTCGCAGCCTTTTACGGTCGCTTACATGACAAGCCTCGTCGCGGAACATTATCCGAGTGGCCGTGTGCTGGAGATCGGGACCGGTTCGGGTTATCAGGCGGCGGTGCTTTGTCAGTTGGGCTATCAGGTTTTTACCATCGAGCGCATTGCGATGCTCTATGAAAAATCGAAAAAAGTTTTTTCAGAGTTGGGACTGCGCGTGATGCAGCGGCACGGCGACGGCACGCTGGGCTGGAACGAGATGTCGCCCTTTGCTGCGATTGTTGTAACCGCCGGATCGCCCGACGTGCCGAACTCACTGCTCGGGCAATTGAAAGACGGCGGAAGGCTGATTATTCCCGTCGGAGATACGCAGTCGCAACAGATGAAAATCTATCACCGCGAAGGCGAAACGGTTTATGAAACGGCGGCGGCGAATTTTTCTTTCGTCCCGCTGATCGGCAAGGAAGGAT
This sequence comes from Chlorobiales bacterium, assembly GCA_014380515.1. Classification (GTDB taxonomy): domain Bacteria; phylum Bacteroidota; class Chlorobiia; order Chlorobiales; family JACMJS01; genus JACMJS01. Next base: position 2,918 of record JACMJS010000252.1, on the reverse strand, counting down.
GGCAAGGATGAAAGATGAATCGATGTATGAATTGACGCACGCACGATGACCGCAAAAAAGAAAGCCTCGCCGTGGCTGACGGTTTTGAAAGTTGCCGCTGTGATCGTTGCGCTCGCGGCGTTCTGGAGCGTCTTTCGAAAAATCGATGTGGCCAAAACCTTCGCGCTCATTTTGCAATTGGGTTGGCTCCTGCCGCTCATCATCATTCCCTACGGCATTTTCATCGTGCTAGATACCTTCGGCTGGCAAGCGATTTTTCCCGTGCTGGAGCGGCGAACGACGTTTTTCAAATTGATGCTCGTGCGGTTTGCAACGGAGGCGATTCTCTTTAGCATTCCGGCGGGCGTGGCACTGGCGGAGTCGGTCAAACTGTTTTTGCTCAAGAAGCAATTCGGGATTCCGATTCCCGAAGGTGTGGCGGGCGTCATCGCGCGAAAATGTTTGCACGGCATCACGCAATCGATTTACGTTGTATTGAGCGTCGTGCTCGGCTTCATGGTGTTGCAAGCGAACTCGATCAAACTGATCGGCGTGCCGCACATCGCGTGGATCGTGCTGGTAGTCGCCCTCGGTATGCTCGGCATCTTCGCGGGCATCACGCTTTTATTTTTTTCCGGCACGGCGGCTGAACGCCTGCATCGCCTGCTGATGAAGATTCCGATTGAATCCGTACGCAAGGCGGTGTTGAGCCGCGAAGAAAAATTTCACGAGGCGGATCGTTTTTTAGGCGAAGTGAAAACTTTGCCGAAGAGCAGGTTCATACTTTCTACCGCGCTGCTGCTCGCGGCATGGACGATGGAATCGGTCGAGACGTATTTTATCCTCCGGCTTCTCGGCGTCGAACTTGGGTTTATCGACGTGATGTCGTTCGAGGCGACGATCTCACTGTTGAAGTCCGTCTTTTTTATTCTACCGGCGGGATTGGGCGTGCAGGATTTAGGATATGTTACAAGCCTTTACGCCTTCGGTGTGCCCGATGCGGCCAACGTCGGGGCGGCGTTCGTTGTGCTCAAACGTACCAAAGAACTTTTCTGGATTGCGGTCGGCTACGGACTCTTGTGGATGATGGGCGTGCGCTCCCGCGGCGACGCCGAGACGGTTACACAAGAAACCGAACTGGAAAAATCCGAAAAACTTCAAGCCTCTGCAGGGAAAAACGAATCGCAGAAAATTCAAGCCGGTGAGGCGAGCAGGGAAGCGGAAAGAATAAAGTGAAGCCCGCCGCCGATGTCGTATCTTTGCGCCGCTCATCGTTGCCAACCGTTACCGGTCGCGCCCGCAGGTTCACCCGAAGATTTTTTCAACTACAATTCACATCCATTCCTTCAATATCAATTTGACGTCAATGAAGAAACGGCTCTTTACGCCGGGCCCGACGCCCGTGCCTGAAAACGTGATGCTGCGCATGGCCGCACCGATCATTCACCACCGCAATCCCGAATTTATGGACGTGCTGAAGCGCGTACATGAAAACTTGAAATATCTTTTTCAAACCTCGCAGCCCGTCGTGGTGCTGACATGCTCCGGTACGGGCGGCGTCGAAGCGACGATGACGAGTTTGTTCAGTCCGGGTGATAAACTGATCTGCGTGAACGGCGGCAAGTTCGGCGAGCGATGGGTCGAGATGGCGAAAAAGTTCACCGGCAATTGCGTTGAGTTGAAAGTAGCGTGGGGCAAAAGCATTCAGCCCGAAGAAATCATCGCCGCCCTCAAAGCGCATCCTGATACAAAAGGCGTCTACTTCACGCACTCGGAAACATCGACCGGCACCGCGACCGATGTCAAGGCGATGGCTAAAGCGATTCGGGAAAATTCCGATGCGCTCGTTTGCGTGGACGGCATTACGGCGGTCGGAGCGCATGAAGTGAGGTTTGATGACTGGGGACTGGATGCGTGTGTAACCGGTTCGCAAAAAGGCTTGATGATGCCGCCCGGCCTTGCGCTCGTTGCGCTTTCGCCGCGCGCGGTAAAGGCGATGGAAACGGCGAAGTTGCCCGTTTATTATTTCAGTTTGAAGAAAGCCTTCAAGGCATATGAAAAAGACGACACACCGTTTACGCCCGCAGTCTCGCTCGTCATCGGACTGGATGAATCATTGCAGATGATTAAAGCGGAAGGGATTGAAAATATCTGGAAGCGGCATCAAAAACTTTCGGCGGCGTGCCGGGCGGGCTGCGAAGCCTTGGGAATGCGGCTCTTTTCAAACTCGCCGTCGTTTGCGGTTACGCCGGTGTGGTTGCCGGAAGGCGTCGAGTGGAAGGCGTTCAATAAAGTGCTGAAGGGCGAGTTGGGCATTACGGTTGCAGCGGGGCAGGATGATTTTCTCGGAAAGATTTTCCGCATCTCACACTTGGGGTTTTATGATGAACTCGATATGCTCACCGTCATCGGTGCCTTGGAAATGACCTTGAAGAAAATCAATCATCCGTTCGAGGTCGGCGCCGGCGTGGCCGCAGTGCAGCGGGCGTTTTTAGAAGAAGGCGTGGCCGTTTAACCTTAGTTTAGTTCGAACATTGCACCGGAGCAAGATGTGCTCGCTCCGGTGTTTCCAAGTGAGGCCGGTATCACTTAACAAAGGCTTAATTTGGCAATGCCATATCTGATTACCTTATTGGTACTTGGAAAGTCTATAAAAGCAGATGAGTAAGAAATAAAACCGCAATTGAGTGGCGAGAAGGTTTGGCAATAAGCGAAAAAAGTAGCACCTTGGAGCCTCTTACACCGATCACTTAGACTCTTGGCAATCTCGCGGCACTCCCAATTTTGTTGTTATCGCATCTCTAACAGAGTCCTCCACCATAAGTGCAGCCTTTTTTCGGGCGGGAGAAGTCTCGGGCGAAAAATCGCGGCAGGGAAACTCTCACTAAAATTCTATAACTCAAACTGATGCGCTTGCCATGAAAAATCTTTTCTGCACG
>JACMJS010000251.1 GCA_014380515.1 Chlorobiales bacterium | reverse complement strand
GGCATTTTATTTTTACTTCAACGCGGCTCACTCTCTCCAATCGTGGCCGGAGCATTGCTGGGAATGCTCGTCGTCATCGATTTGAACCTCTCCGGTGCAGCGTTCAAGGACGACGGGCGAAGCCCCGCAGATGTGTATCAACTCAGTCCGCAAGCGGCAGCATCGCTCAAAGCAAATGTACCGAGCGCATTTTTCCGCGTGAAGATGCGCGAAGGCCGAACGATGTTGCTCAGCCGGAACCACGGCCTTACGTCGGATATTTTTTTAATCGAAGGATTCGCCGCGCTCTATTCGCAGCGCCTGATGCCGCCCGCGCCCGACGAAGCCACGTCGCTCGATTTGATGACCGTTCGCTATGCGATTGCGATTGACAGCCTACAGCAATCGGCTTACTTCGATGAACGCAACTGCCGCTTCCCGCACGCGCGGATGGTTTATCGAACCCTGCAAGTCCCGCCGGATAGTGTCGCTGCGGTGATGCGCTCAGGCAAGATTGATTTCGAAAACGAAGCCGTCGTTGAAACGCCGCTTGCAATTTCACTTTCTGGTTTTGCAAAAGATTCCGTGGCACATAAAGTCCGCCGTACGCTGTATCAGCCGGATGCCATGCAGTTCGATGTTGAGACCGTAGAGGCAGGCATGCTTTGCCTCAGTGAAATCTGGTATCCGGCATGGCAAGCAACCCTTGACGGGAGGCAAACGGAACTCCACCGCACAAACTATTCACTCCGCGGTATTGAAGTACCCGCAGGCAAGCACACGGTTGCACTTCGTTACGAATCACAAGCTTTCGCCGTTGGTGCATGGATCAGCGGTCTTGCGCTCTTCACGGTCGGCGTCGCATTGGTATGGCTCAACAAGAAGCCGCCCGCACAGACAAAAAATTTGAACGGAGAATCACCAACAGAATGAGAGTAGCAATCATCGGCGCAGGCCCCGCGGGCATGACGGCGGCGTATCAACTCGCCAAAGCGGGCGCGGAAGTCGAGGTCTTTGAAGCGAGTGCATCGCCCGGCGGACTGGCAAAAACGATAGAACTCTGGGATCAAAAAGTAGATTTGGGTCCGCACCGCTTTTTTAGCAGTGACACGCGCGTAAATGAACTCTGGCTCGAAGTCGCCGGGCAGGACTACGCGATGGTTGACCGGCTCACGCGCATCTACTACAAAAACAAATTTTACTTCTACCCGATTAAACCCTTCGATGCACTCGGCAACCTTGGTGCTGTCGAAGCCGCCCGCTGTGTGGCGAGTTATATGGCCGAACGCCTTTCACCGACGCCGCCGGACGGCTCATTCGAAAGTTGGGTGCAAAGCCGCTTCGGACGCCGGCTCTATGAAATTTTTTTCAAAACCTACAGCGAAAAACTCTGGGGCATTTCGTGCAAAGACTTGGATGCCGACTTCGCCGCCCAGCGCATCAAAAAACTATCGCTCTTCGAGGCGATCAAAAACGCCGTCTTCGGCGGCAAAGGCAACACGCATAAAACACTCGTCGATCAGTTCGCATATCCGCACGGCGGGACGGGGATGATCTATGAACGCATGGCGGCGTTCGTCAGGCAAAAGGGCGGGAAAGTTTTTTGCAATACGCCGGTCGAACGGGTATTGACCGAGCACGGCACTGTAACCGGACTTGCGCTGCCCGATGGTGAGTTTCGAAAGTACGATCACGTCGTTTCATCGATGCCGATCAGTTTGCTCGTCTCACGCCTGCCCGAAGTGCCGATGGACATCAAAGAGAAAGCCATGTCGCTGAAGTTTCGCAACACAATTTTGGTCTACTTGAATGTGGATGCCGCAAATCTGTTTCCCGACAATTGGCTCTATGTGCACTCGAGCGATCTGCAAACCGGACGCATCACCAACTTTCGAAACTGGACGCCGGAACTTTATGGCGAAGCGCAAACGAGCATTCTTGTTTTAGAATACTGGTGCTATGACGGCGATGAACTATGGACGATGGACGACAAAAAACTTGTCGCGCTGGCGAGCGACGAGCTTCGCAAAACCGGCTTGATCAAAGACGCAAAAATTTCGGACGGGCACATTCACCGCATCAGTCGCTGCTATCCGGTTTACAACCGCGGCTACAAGGAAGTTTTGAAACCCGTCGAGGCTTATCTGACGGGTATCCGCGGCCTCTCGGTCATCGGACGCTACGGCGCGTTCAAGTACAACAATCAAGATCACAGTATTTTGATGGGGATGCTCGCCGCGGAAAATATTATGAACGGCACGTCGCACAACCTCTGGGAGATCAACACGGACTATGAGGATTATCAGGAGGCTTCGGTGATTACGAAAACCGGACTCGTGCGGCAAAAAAACTAACCTACTTTTTTACGTCATTTCCGCCGCGCCCCGGAATCTCCGCCAGAAGCGGATGAGCCTCCGGCTTACTTCTCAGTACAAGCAAAGGGTGATGTTCCAAAAAAGTGTTTGTCATTCTGAACGCAGCGCAAGCGGAGTGAAGAATCCCTCATTTTCGAAACGCAATTAGGGATTCTTCGCTGCGCTCAGAATGACATGAAAAATAAAAACACACTTTTGATACACTG
>JACMJS010000250.1 GCA_014380515.1 Chlorobiales bacterium | reverse complement strand
CGCCCGGCTCGCGCGCGTGATGCAGCGACGTGTAAAGCACTTGCGGCTTTCCCACCGACTGCGGCGAGCCGAGGCGCACCGCCCACATTGGCCTGCCCTCGATGCTCGTGCCGATGCGAACTTTATCCGAAACGAGTGAAGGATATGTGCCCAGCATGGCGTCAAGTTGAGCAACGGCTTCGTCGAAAGTCGAGTAGCCACTCATCGCGCCGAACTCGAAATTAACCGGCGTGCTTTGCGTGCGCATCGCCCTTTTTTTTGAAGCAGCGGCGAGTTCCGTTTCATACACCTTGGCCATATCGCTCTGCATGACTTCGAACGCAATCCCCGCATCTTTGAGCACCGCGAGATCGGTATCGGAAAGTTCGGTGATGAGCGATCCTTTTTCCCGAAGCGCATGATCGAGCACGCCGAGCATCGTCAGTTTAATCAACGTACCTTCCGGCGCGAGATTGATTCGAACGCGGCTGTAACGCTCCGGTGCAGCGAGGGTTGTGGGCGATGAGGTTTGTGCGGCGGCGGTGCGCCAACAATACACACAGAAAAACAGGTAGAAAACAACCGGCAAAACGGATCGCATAACAGGCATAAGCGGAACAGTTGATATTGAGGCGGATTTTTTGGCGGCGCAACCGCAAGAAACTTTCCGCTGTAGGATATGATCGCTAAACAAGATTCAGGAAACGGAATTGCCGTCCGCATCTTGAACGGATACCTTGCCGAACCGCTCCAGACTTGAACCTATGGCCTTTGCATCGCCTGAAAGCACGATGTGAACGCGGTCGGGATGAATATATTTTTGGGCGGTCTCTAAAATATCGTTGGTCGTTAAAGCCGCGACTTTCTCGCGGAAAGTTTGGTAGTAATCGCGCGGCAGACCGTAGAGTTCAATCAGCGAAATGCGGTTCATCACTGCGGGCGCGGTTTCATTTTGAATCGCAAACGTGCCGATGATATAATTTTTGACTTCCTCCAACTCCGATTTACTGACAGGCTCGGCGGTGATGCGGTGAAGTTCCGCGAGGGTTTCCCGAATGGCGTCTGCGGTAACTTCATTGCGTACCTGCGCGGAAGTCGAAAAATCGCCGAGCAACAAATGGGCTGAAAACCCGCTGCCGGCGCCGTAGGTGTAGCCGTGTTGCTCGCGCAAGTTCAGATTGAGCCGCGAGCCGAAGTATCCGCCGAGCAACATGTTGGTTACATAAATTTTAATGTAGTCGGGATGATTTCGCGGCACGCCCAAATGCCCGACATGCACCGCCGATTGTACCGCTCCATCTTTTTGCACAAGAATCACTTGTGTTTTCTCCGATGGTTTTGGCAAGTCAAATTTAATTTCCGGCACAACACCTTGCGGCCACGCCTTGAAACGCGCTTCAAGTTTGGCGATGATCGTCCCGGCATCAACATCGCCCGCAACGGCAATGAACGCATTGTTCGGCACGGCGAACGCTCGGTAATACCGTTTCACATCTTCCGTCGTGATCGCGTTAAGCGACTGCTCCGTGCCCAGCGACGGATTGCCGTAAGGATGCGATTGATAGACCTCTCGGCTGAAAGCCTCGCCTGCGAGCGATCCGCCGTCGGATTTCGACAGTTGCAAACGGTTCAAACTTTGTTGCCGCAAAAACTCAAGTTCTTTTTCGGGAAAGGTCGGATGCAGGGCGGCATCTTCAAAAAGATCAAGCCCTTTATCCAAATGTTTGGAGAGTGCGGAAAGCGAAAGCGTCGCGTTGTCAAGTCCGGCGCCGGCGGAAAGATCGGCGCCCAAGAAATCAATTTCTTCGGCGATGGCGTTGGCGTCGCGCGAAGTAGTGCCGCGCGTGAGCAGGCCGTAAGTCATAGCGGCGAGGCGCAGTTTCGTGCCGTCGGCGGTCGCACCGGATTTGATGTAGAGCCGCACGTTGATTGTGGCCGCCGTGCGCTGTTCATAGATAATTACTTTCAAGCCGTTGGAGAGCGTGTGTTCAATCCAGTCGGGAAACCTTGCGGGACTTGATGCGGCGGGCGATGGCGGTTGCGTGCGGTCTAAAATTTCAGTTGGTCGAGCGGACATGGTTGAAAATAAAAAGTGAGAAAAGCAGAAGTGAAATTTAAGCAGCAGCCCGGCGTGAAAAAACGTGGGCATACAAAAAAGTCCCGACGAAGACACGAAGCAACCGTGTTATATTTACGATGGAAAAACCGCAAACATCAAACTTTTTTCAGAATGAAACCGCTCACAGTTGCCGTAACCGCTTGCGAAAAAGGACTTGAAAATTATACCGGCTGGCTTCAATCCGGCAGTCGTTTCGGCTACGACGTCCGGTGCGTCGTGCTGAACTACGGCGGTGAAGATAAAAACAAACTGCGTACGGAAAACCTCGAAAAACTTCGAGCGTGCGATGCAATTGTTTTTACCGGCGGCTGGGACGTTGAGCCGGAACGCTTCGGCCTAAACCTGACGGGTGATGAAAAGAAAAAACTCCGCGTCGAATCCACGCCGGAGCGTGATGACATGGAATGGATACTCGCGGAAAAATCTTTCGCGGAAAACTTACCACTGCTGGGAATTTGTCGCGGCTTGCAATTCATCAACGTCGTGCGCGGCGGTTCGCTTATTTTAGATATTGAACAGCAAGTTGAGGCCGCGGCGAATCACGAAAAGGTTTCCGCCGAAGACAGCCGCTACCACGCGGTTACCCTCGAAAAAAAATCACGATTGCGTGAGATGCTCGGCGCGGAAACGGAAACCATGGTGAGCAGCCGTCATCATCAGTCGGCGGATAAAATCGGCAAAGGATTGCGCGCAGTCGGCGCATCGCCCGACGGCGTGATTGAAGCGATTGAATCGGTGAGCGATGACGAATCAATTTTCTTGGTGCAGTGGCATCCCGAACGAATGTGGTCGGAGCAATCGCGCGAAGCCTCGCGTAACAACGCTTTTTCGGAAAACTTGCTCAAAGGATTTTTGGAAACCGTGTGGCGGCACAAATCCGCACGGAGCGCAAATTTATCAACCGCCAAATAATTTACCGCCGCTCAAAAACTAACCGCTGTCCCGCTACAATTGCCTTCAACCACCTGCGATGTAAATCATAAAAAAGATTGCGTCCTTTTTGATGGTTGCCCGTCCACAGATTCAGATGACGATATGAGTATGGCTGAACGCCTCGAAGAAATCTGGATACAGTTTCACCGCGAGATCGGCGCGTTCATTCGCAGCCGGGTGAAAAGCGAAGCCCTTGCCGAAGACATTCTGCAAGATGTCTTCGTGAAAATCCATGCGGGCATCAGTGCGCTGCGGAACGAAAGTGAGTTGCGTGCTTGGATTTATCAAATCGCTCGTAACCGGATTGTCGATAGTTACCGGGCACGGACGGATACCGTAGAACTTTCCGAGATGCTAACCGAAACCATTGACGAGCAAGACAAACTCATTACCAACCTTGCGCCATCGGTGCGCAAAATGGTTTTGCAATTGCCGCCCTTGTACCGTGATGCGTTGCTCCTGACGGAATACGACGGCCTGACGCAACGCCAAGTCGCCGAACGATTGGGACTTTCAATCTCCGCCGTCAAATCGCGGGTACAGCGGGCGCGGGAGAAACTCAAAGAGATGCTGCTTGCATGTTGCCACTTCGAAATCAGCGGCCACGGAAAAATTTTGGATTATCAGCCGCGCTGCGCCGGTTGCTGCGAAGCCGAAGAATCTTGTCCGTAACTTTATTTCAAGTTCAAATAATTCAAGTTTAAAATATCTATACATGAATACGCAGATTCTTTTTCCGCATATCGCTATCAATGTCTCGAGCATCGACGCATCGCTCGCGTTCTATAAAGCCTTGTTCAATGCCGAGCCGGTGAAAGTGCGGAAAGGCTATGCCAAGTTCGAGTTGCAACATCCGAAACTAAACTTTTCACTCAATGAAGCCGACAGCTACGCGGCTTCGGCTGTTGCGGAACAGCATATCAATCACTTGGGCTTTCAAGTCGGCAGCACCGAAGATGTGCTTGCCATCAAATCGCGTTTGGTGGCCGCGGGTCTTGCAGCGACGGATGAAATGAACACGACGTGTTGCTACGCGGTGCAGGATAAAACTTGGCTGCGCGATCCTGACGGACTTGATTGGGAAATCTTCGTCGTGCTTGCGGATGCCGCGTCTTATCATGGCGGTTGCAACGATGCCAACGCATGTTGCACGCCGGACTTGCGGCAACAACAATTGGTAAGCATCGCACTGCCGGTTACAATCGCAGGCGTGTGAAACCCGCAACTGCAGAGTTCATCGGCACGTTTGCGATTGTCTTTGCCGGTACGGGCGCAATCATGATCAACGATCAAAGTAACGGCGTGATAACACATGCCGGAATCTCGCTCATCTTCGGACTGATCGTAACCGCGGTGATTCTTCCACTCAGAAAGATTTCCGGCGCGCATTTTAATCCGGCGGTTACGTTCGCTTTTTGGACGCAGCGAAAATGCAGCACGCAAACCGCCTTGCAATACACGCTCAGCCAACTATGCGGCGCGACGACGGCAAGCCTCACGCTCAAAATGCTATTCCCGCTGCATCAAACACTTGGTGCAACGTTGCCGCACGGATCACTTGCCCAAACGTTCATGCTGGAAGCGGCACTTGCTTTTCTGTTGATGTTCGTCATCATTACATCTGCGGCAAGCGGCGACACATTGTATGTGGCCGTCGCCGTTGGTGCGGTTGTCGGATTGGGAGCGATGTTTGCGGGACCCATAACCGGCGCATCAATGAATCCCGCCCGCTCACTTGCGCCTGCGGTGGCATCGGGTCAAGTTCAATCACTTTGGATTTATTTAACCGCGCCGTTATTAGGCGCGTGGCTCGGAAGCCTTGCCGCCGCCGCTTTGACGGTTGAAAAGAAATCATCGAACACTTAAGTGCTCTTGGAAATGAAACGTGTTTTGTTCGTCTGCATTGAAAACTCGAATCGAAGTCAAATGGCCGAAGCCTTCGCCCGTATTCACGGCGGCGCGGAAGTGGAAGCATACAGCTCCGGCTCGCGGCCATCGGGCACCGTCAATCCGAAAGCCATTGTCGCAATGCAAGAACTCGGCTACGACCTAACGGCGCACACCTCGAAATCACTCGATGATATTCCCGACATCGACTATGATTTCGTCGCCACGATGGGCTGCGGCGATGCGTGTCCGTTCGTTCGTGCGAAGCGGCGCGAAGATTGGGAAATCCCCGATCCGAAAGCGTTACCGCCCGAAGCCTTCCGGGATGTACGCGATGAAATTGAACGCCGTGTGAAAAATATCCTGCGCGAACTTAATGTTTCTGATGTTGCTGCAAAGGCGTGAGCATGTATCTTTGCCGCAAACTACCCGGAAAAATAAATGAATTATCTCACGCGGATTCTGGACGAAAAGAAATCGGAAGTTTCAAAACTCAAATCCTCAAACCCTCGCGGTGCCCTTGCCGACGCGGAGTTACAGCCGACGCGATCTTTTGCCGATGCCATTCGCCGCAAGCCGGGCGATCCGCTGCGGCTCATTGCTGAAATTAAAAAAGCCTCGCCTTCGCGCGGCGTGATGGTGGAAGATTTCAAGCCCGTTGAAATCGCAACTCTCTATCATCAGCAAGGCGCGGCGGCGTTTTCCGTCCTCACCGACGAGCCGTTCTTCAAAGGCCACATCAACGATCTTAAAGCCGTTCGCGCGGCCTTGCCGTTGCCCGTGCTTCGAAAAGATTTCATTATCGATGAAAGTCAACTCTACGAATCGCGGCTCATCGGTGCGGATGCGGTTTTGCTCATCGCCGCCGCACTCGCGCCGTCGCAACTCGCGGAATATCTGCATCTGGCGCGCGAACTTGAATTGGATGTGCTCACCGAAATTCACGATGAACATGAACTTGAAATCGCCATCGATGCAGATGCGCCGATTATCGGAATCAACAATCGCAACCTCAAGGATTTCAGCGTCGATATTGAAACGTCGGTGCGGCTGCGGACGCGGATTCCACAAGGGTTTACCGCCGTTTCGGAAAGCGGATTGAAAACCAAAGAAGCGATTATGAAAGCGGACGCCGCATCTTTCGATGCCGTGCTCATCGGTGAAGGGTTGATCGGCGCGGAAAATCTTTATGAATGGAAATCTTTGTAGAGGCGAGGCTGCCTCGACTTTTTCGTTGGTTCACTTGCCGGAAGTTTGGGTCGCCGGAATCTTGGGAGCTTTGAGGCGAGCTTGGGCTTCGGCATAGAACTTACTGCCCTGACCAACGGAGATATAATACTTGAGGGCCGTCTCGCGGTCGCCCAGTTCTTCGTAGCAATCACCGGCTTTGAAACGGGCGTCGTAGATGAGGTCTTGCGCCGAAGTTTTCGGATTTGATTTGCTGATGAACAGAACATAATCTTTCACGGCCTCATCAAACTTGCGGGCGTCGTAGCGAATCTGGGCACGGGTGAAGGCGGCGTAGGCGAGGCTTTGCGAGAGATCGCCGTTTTTTAAAGCGATGATGTCGGTGCAGATTTTTTCCGCTGATTCAGCGTTGCCGAGTTTTTGTTCAACCCGCACAAGGCTTTCGAGAAAGACGACGTTCGTCGGAAAAGGCTCAAGCAACAGCAGTAAAACTTCTTTGGATTCTTTGTACTGTTTTTCCTTTTCATAGCAACCGGCGAGCATGTATCCGGCTTCGTTGCGGACGAACAATCCTTTCTCGAACGCGATGCGAAGTTCTTTGATCCCTTCTTCCTTCGATCCGCTGAAGCCCATCAGCGACGCCATCCACTTGCCTTCGGGGGGAATATCGCCCGCCATGTAGTGCGAAATACCAAGACCGAAATACGCATCGGGAAATTTGTCCGTTTCCTTGGCCAAGCGTTTGGTGATGCGGTTGGATTTATTGATGTCGGCAAAGGCGCCGATCAAATTTTTCTCCGACGCCCGCACGAGGCCGCGATAGCCATACAGTCCGCCGATGTAAAACGAAAGTTCTTTCTTGGCCGGATTGTCTTCGGCTTCTTCCTCAAACTGCGCGATGACTTTATCGGCAATCTCTAAAAATTTTTCAGCGGCGGAACTCGTCCGGCTGCCGAAAGTATATCGCCAGAAATAGACGACGGCTTTGAAAAAATGTCCTTGCGGTTCGTTGGGACTGGCGGCGATCACGCGGTCGAACTTTTCTTCGGCCAGTGCGAGGTTTGATTTGTAAAAATCATCGATGCCCGCCTGAAGCAGTTGGCGCGTGTCGGTAGCAAGCGACGGATAAATCGGAGCGTGGTCGTCGGGTGATGAAGCTGGCATCGGAGCGGCGGTGAATGCGGTGGTGAAAACGAAAGAGAGAAAAAAGAACATGATGGTGAATCGTCTCATCTTGGGTTTGGATTCTGAAACGGTTTTAAAATTTATGCTTGCACCTTTACACGATTGTGCTGCACGGCGTTTTCGATGGCTTGTGTAACCATGTCAATCAAGCGGTCGGCATCGATATCAATTGCAAGATTTTTCTTGCGATAGTAGGCGAGCACCGGCTCGGTCGAGTTATGATAAATTTCCATCCGATGTCTCACGGTTTCTTCGCTGTCGTCCGAACGGTGCTCGGCTTCGCGCCGACCGGAAAGACGGCGGATGAGTTCTGCTTCGGCAACGACCAAATTGATCACGCCGTCAAGCGTATGCCGGTGTTTGCGAAGCAAGGTTTCAAGAGCTTCGGCTTGCGGCACGGTGCGCGGAAAGCCATCGAGTACGAAACCGACGGCGGCTTCGGGCGATGCGAGAATATCTTCAACAAGTCCGGTGGTTACACTGTCGGGCACCAGTTCGCCTTTATCTAAATACTGCTTGGCGGTTTGTCCGAGCGGCGTTTCTTTTTTGATGGCTGCGCGGAACAGGTCGCCCGTCGAGATATGCGCGAGATGATATTTTTCCGAAAGCCGTTTGGCCTGTGTCCCTTTGCCCACGCCGGGCGGCCCGAAGAGAATCAGTTTCATTGATCTAAAAAAGTTTGATTGGTCAGTTGGTTCAATTTTCCCGCCATGTCGCCGTTCGCAACCGGCATCCGCAGAAGTCTATTTCCGTGAAACCTCTTTATCGAGAGCTTCCAAAAAAAATCCGATGTGCCGCCGGTTCTCGCCCAAATCGCCTTTCGTACCTGCATTAGAGATCGACCGCGCATTGACGCTGACGCCTTTGCCGCCGGAAGGCAATATTTCCTCGATCATCCAGACGGAAAAGGTATCAATGTTGCCGCCCAAGACGAGCGAAACGATGTCGCATTTGATCGTCGCCATACCGCCCAAATTTTTTTCGCGCCCGGTAACCGTCCATTGAATATACCGCTCGATGACGCGCAATGCCGCATCATAAACCTCGCTGGTGCTTGCCGCATAGTGGCGTGTGCGGAGTTCGGCGAACTCCGGCGTCTCCGAAGTTTCCGCATCGCACTTGATGAATCCCAAAAGGGCTTTGCGAATGAGGGCGTCTAAACCGTCGAACTGCGTTGCCATAAAGTTCAGACCGTAAATTTTTAAGTGTGTACCGGACGCACAATTTTTTTCTCCGAGCGCGATGCGGTTGCAAGTTGCCCGCACGCGGCGTCAATATCTTTGCCCCGACTCCGGCGGAGCGTAACCGTTAATCCTGCATCGTGAAGCCGCTGAATAAACGCCTCTTGCCGTGCCTCCGCCGGACGGGTGAAGTCAATATTTGCAATCGGGTTGTAATCGATCAGGTTGATTTTACAAGGTACGGTATGACTGAAACGGATGAGCGCATCGGCATCTTCCGCGCCGTCGTTGATACCGGCCAGCAAGGTGTATTCGTAAAAGACTTCTTTCTTCGTGCGGTCATAATAGTGCTTCAGTGCGCTGCGAAGTTCGGCAAGTGAAAACTCGTTTGTAACCGGCATCATCGCCGCTCGCTTTTCCTCAATGGCCGAGTGTAGCGACAGTGCGAGTTTATATTTGACGCCAAGGTCAGCCAGTTTTCGAATGCCGGTAGCGATGCCGGAAGTCGACAGCGTGATACGGCTTGGCGCGATTTGAAACGCATAATCAGACGATGAAAGCATGTCCGCCGCTTCGAGACAATGATCCAAATTTAAAAGCGGTTCGCCCATGCCCATAAAAACGACGTTCGTTACCGTTTTATCAAGGTGCAGTGTCAGCCACGACTGAATAAACGCGACTTGATCTACAATTTCGCCCGCCGTCAGATTGCGTGTAAAGCCCATGTATCCCGTCGCGCAGAATGTGCACGCGAGCGCGCAGCCGACTTGCGACGAGACGCAGACCGTCCACCGTTCACGGCCGTGCGTGTGATTTGGAATCAGAACGCTTTCGATTTCTTTACCGTCGGTGAGCCGGAACAAAAACTTTAAAGTCTGCGAGGATTCGATTTCAGTAGAAAGCGTTTCGTTTGCCGGTTCAAGGCGCGAGATGAAAAAATGTTCGGAAAGTTTTTCCTGCAACGCTTTGCCCAAATTCAGCATCTCATCAAATGCCTGTACGCCGACTTGCTTCGGCTCGCCGCTCCAGCCGTAAAGCCAGCGGAAGATTTGCGCCGCCCGGTATGGCTTTTCACCCAACGCCGCGAGCGACTGTTGCAGTTCAGGAAGCGAAAAAGATTTTATGTCGCGTTTCATCGTGAATTATTTCGAACTTCTCCGTCATCGCCGCCACCTCCATTGAGTTTACTGAAATAAATTTCAGATGAGGGGAGCAAGGGGAAGTTTTTCAAGTTCAATAAAAAATGTGCTACCGTTACCGCTGGTACTTTCCGCCCAGATTTTTCCGCCGTGCAGATCGATAAATTGTTTGGCAATCGAGAGGCCGAGGCCCGTCGAACTTTCCCCGCCGGTCGG
>JACMJS010000249.1 GCA_014380515.1 Chlorobiales bacterium | reverse complement strand
TTGGGATTCTTGCTTTGGGAGTTCTTGGGCTTCAAGCGTGTGAGCAAGAAGCAATTGTCCCAGACACAGAGCGGCGAGGCAAATAAAATTTTGCATGGTTGCAGATGTCTAATGTTTGAATGATTGAATGATTAACGCCCGGAAGATACATGAATAAAAAAGAAAAACTAATTAGAATTATGATTTCGGTAAAGTGTTGTATAAATTTGCGTCGAACACCTACTCTGACACACACCACACCCTTATCGCCAAGCACCGACGTTTCAAGCAAACACACCTTTTCCATTTTCACCCCGTCATAAGTCAATACGCCCACTTTTTATCTTTTTGCTGCCAGTGGCCGTTTATAAATTTCTTGAAGAAGTTTGACGCAGTTTAAAACCTTGTTTTACATGCAGACCGAGAAACTACAAATTCTTTTCGTTGATGATGAGCCGATGATTTTGCTGTCGCTCAAGCAAACTTTCGACACCACCTACAAAGTCCATACGGCCATCAGCGGTGCGGAAGCGATCGAGTTCGTCAAAGCCACGCCAGAGATTGCCATCGTCGTCAGCGATCAACGCATGCCCGGCATGAAAGGCATCGAGGTGCTGAAGGCGATCCGTCATCTTGCGCCGCACACGGTTCGAATGTTGCTGACCGGCTATGCCGATGCCGAAGCGGTTTTTGAATCGGTGAATGTGGGCGAAATTTTTCGGTACCTCAAAAAACCCTGGCGCACCGACGATCTGCGGCAAACCTTTCGGCTCGCCGAGGAAACCTATCTGAAGCGCCGTCAATCCGTCTCGCTCTTGAATGCAGCGGCGCAAGCCTCACCGGATCTGCGGCAAGCCGTCGAACACAATTCTTTGCCGGGCTTGCGGACGGACGTTGATTCTGGCGGAGCGGTTTTGCCTCCGGAAGCAAAGCCATCTATTCTTATCGTAGACGATGATCCGATGATACTCGAATCCTTTCGGCAACTTTTCGCCAATGATTATGATGTGATTACGGTTAGTTCCGCCGAACAGGCCATGCAGGTTTTGGAAAGCAATACCTTCGTTGCGTTGGTGATGACCGATCAGCGCATGCCCAAGAAGACGGGCACAGACTTGATCATTGAGTCGAAACATCTTGCTCCGCTCACCCCGAAAATTTTAATTACCGCCTACTCGGATGTTGAAGATGTGATTCGCCTCATTAACGAGGGACAAATTTACCGCTACCTTCAGAAGCCCTGGACAGCACAACAAATTCGTCAGGTGGTTGGTGAAGCCGTTCAACTTTTCAAACGGCAACTTCTGATGGCGCAGGTGTCGGAACAAAAGGCCGCCAAAGCATCTGATGTTTTAAAAACTGCGGATACTGTAGATACATCGACGACACATACTTCAACGAAACCACCGGCGAAATCTTTGTTGTCGCCGTTGGAAGCACTCAAAGCACTTAACAGTCTCGCTAATAAAAAATAATACTGTAGCACGATGAAAACCTTAATGCTCGTTTTTGCATTTTCGCTTCTTATTCAAACCACGGTATGTGCCGCGCAAGGCCGGCTGGTTGGCAGGGTGATGGATGAGAACAGCAACTCTGTCAGTGCGGCGATTGTTTCGCTGCAAAGCGGGACAAAAGAGTTCGCCTCGATTTCCAATCCCGACGGCTACTATACCTTCTTCGGCGTGCCCGAAGGTGTTTATACCGTCAAAGCCTACAAGCGCGGTCTTCCGGCATTCAGCGCGAGCATCAAAATCGTCGTCAATCTGAGTTATCAACTCAACATCGCGCTGCGTTCGGAATCCATGCCTGTCTTAGCCGCTGCGGACACACCACTGCGTCCGAAACTATCCAAGTCAAAGCCGGTCGTTTTGAAAGAGAGAAAGACCAGAGCAGATTCCACACGCGACGACAAATCAGCAGACGATGATTTTCCCCAATCCTTACAGTTAACGACAACCAAGCCGGATTTACTTGATGAGGCGTTGCAGCGGGTGATCGATCAGGCGGAAGCCATCGAGCGGCGGGCTAAAATGTCGAAGAAGGCGGAATTTGTCGGCGGCGCGGAAAAAATTTATGAAAAACTTTCTTACCCCGAAGAAGCGCGGGTAAAGCGGATTGAAGGGATTGTAACGGCAAAATTGCTTGTCAGCGATGGCGGCAAGGTTATTAAAATCGAAATCCTCAGTAGTCCCTCTCCTTATCTGAGTCAGGAAGTTTTCCGTGTCCTCAATGAAGACGTGCAGTTCATTCCGGTGCAGGAAAATGGATTGGCGGTTTCGTCGGTCGTCAAGATCGGCATACAGTTTAAGTTAGATGAGTAGGCGGGCCCTGTGAGGTCAAAAGATTTTCATCAATTTCAATTCAATACAAAAGCTAATCTTCACGCATGAGTACCAATGAACATTCCGGCGAACTGCAGGAAGCGCCCGCCCGCCGTTACGGTGAATTGATCGTCTATGCCGCGATCTTTGTAGCGCTGGTGTCGTCGCTCTTCATCTTTAATATTTTTCTGTCGCGCCGCAGCCAACAAGATGCCGCTCAACTTTTTTATGCCACGCGCCAGCAACGCACTTGGCAAGCCACTTACACGCATCTCTATAATGTCTATCTCAATCTCTATGCGGCGAAGGATGTTTCGGGCGAGTTGAAAAGTTTCGCGGTTTCGGTGCGCAAGTTCGATCAATTGACCACGCTTATCCAGAAAGGCGGCACGGTGGAATATGACGGATCGACGGTTTCGGTTGAGCCACTGGCCGAACCGCGATTGACCGCCATCTACGATTCCCTTTCGTCGTATTGGACGCCGGGACGTCAGGACATGCTTCGCTTGGCGGCAGATACCGAGCGGGGACAAATTGATACCATACTCGTCAGTACGATGGCCGAATATGCGGTGCGCGTCAATACCCCGATTATTGAAGCCACGCAAAACTTTGTCGTCGGGCTCGGGCAACTTGCCGAAGAGCGGGTGAGCAACTTGCAGCGCATTCAGATCGGTGCCTTGTTTTTATGTTTGCTCGTCTTCGCGCTCATGGCGATTCGCCTCACCACTTCACTTCGGAAGCGCGACAGCCTGATTCGTGAAAACACTCGAAAAATTCTCGATCAAAACGAATTGATCACGCAAGAAAAAAACAAAGTCGATCAACTGCTTGTACAGGTTCAATCGGCGCAAAGGCATCTGGTTCAATCCGAAAAGATGTCGGCTATCGGACAAATGGTGGCCGGCATTGCGCACGAACTCAACACCCCGATTGGTTATGTATCAAGCAATGTGGCGTTGGTTCAGGAACGGTTTGCTTCCATTTCCACCCTGCTTGAAAATTCTTTAGGCGTGCAAGAAAGTATTTTCGCCGGCAACCTCGAAGAGGCTCTCGCCCAGATGCAACACATCAGCGGCGCTACCAACGGCACGATTGCCGAACTTCAGGAAACCGTTTCACGCACCGACCAACTCTTCACCGGCGCAAACACCGGCCTGACGCAGATGACCAATCTGGTTAGAAGTATGCGCAATTTCTCCCGCTTGGACGAGGCGGAAAAGAAACAGGTCGATATCAATGAAGGTATCCGCAGCAGTATGCTGATGGTGGGACATATGCTCAAGGATAAGAATGTAGAAGTGTATGCGGATTATGGTCAGCTGCCGCTCACCGATTGTTACCCCGCCCAACTCAATCAAGTATTTCTGAATCTGATCGTCAATGCGATTCATGCAGTTGAGCAGCGGCCTGACGGCGCGGTTGAAATCAAAACGATCTCTCAAGACCGGTGGGTGGTCGTACAAATCAAAGACAACGGCACAGGTATTCCGCTTGAGGCCAGAGATAAAATTTTTGACCCCTTCTTTACTACCAAACCTGTCGGTCAGGGCACGGGGTTAGGATTATCGATTGCCTACGACATTATCAGCCAGCATCGCGGTCAAATCACCTTTGATTCGGAGATTGGCAAAGGCACGACTTTCACTGTCAAGATTCCGGCGGTGGAGTTCATGACAACCGCACCCGCTTGATACCTTTTCCTTCAGACTTCTTGCGGAAGCCTTTACGAAACACACTTCGCCGCTACGCCCCCCGTCCCCCGGGCGAAACGCGATGCATCGCAAGGCTAGCAGGTTTGGAAGTTATAGAGGCAGCCGGAAAGAATTCACCTTCACCAAAAAAAAATACACTTTCACCATTTAACTGTGCCAGTCGCAAGTCAAGCGATTGCTTGTACCACTTTGACAATTCAACTAAAATGATGATGGACAGAAAGCTGAAGATGCTGCTTGTTGATGATGAACCTTTGATCTTGGTTTCTCTCACGCAAATTTTCGATGGGGATTATGTTGTCTTTACGGCCAACAACGGCAGCGAAGCGATGAAGGTCATGGCAGATCAGCCGGACATTGCCATCGTCATCAGTGACCAACGCATGCCGGGCATCAAAGGCGTGGATCTTCTGAAAGCCGTTAAAAAAGTTTCTCCCAATACCATCCGCATTTTACTGACCGGCTATGCCGATTTAGAAGCAGTGTTGGCCTCGGTCAATGTCGGTGAAGTCTTTCGATATGTCCGCAAGCCATGGGTAACGGAAACACTCCGCACGATTGTTTCGATGGCAACAGCAACATATATGCTGCGTGTCAACAAGATGCTGCATGTATCCGCCGCCGCAGGTTCTCATCCGACCTCCGCTACAACTATGGCATCCAAACCCCTTGATCCGGCTTTTGATCAATCAACATCTCACCCCCCCGAGTTTCAACCGAGATTACAATCCCAGCCGCGGGTGCTTTTTACGAACGATGAAATAGATAAGCTTTTATCTTCGCTCGGTGATGCGTCTCAGGTTGAGACCGGAGCGTTGCTCCCATCCATCGCGACCGAAATACAAACGCAGCACTTGGCCAAAGCCGAGGTGATTGCCGACTTTCGGCGATCGACCAGTTTTGAAGAAGAGTTCTTTGCCAAGCTGCGTGAAAGCGGGGAGCCGTTGGTTGCCCAACCGTTGGCAGATGATTCTACGTTCGAGCAGTTGTTTTACCGCGACGGAAAGCCGCGCGTGCTGATCGTCGATGATGAAATCGGGGTACTCTCGTCGCTTCAGGAAGCCTTGTATCAACAGTTCGATGTGATCACTTGCACCTCTGCCGATGCAGCTCTGGATATTTTGCGTCACAATTCCATGATTGCGTGTATGATGACGGATATGCGGATGCCGAGAAAAACCGGTGCAGAATTTCTTTTGCAAGCCGAGAAGTTTGTACCGCTCATTCCCAAAATTCTCATCACTTCTTATTCCGACATTGAAGACATCGTGAAACTGATCAATAAGGGGATGCTCTTTCGGTACATTCAAAAACCTTGGGACAATAAACGTATTTCCGATACGCTGTTGGAAGCGGTCGCCGAATGCCGCCGCCGGGTTGAAGAGGGATTACTTTTTAGGGACATATCACTCGCGGCCACACCAACGGGCGGCGTCTCGCCGCAACCGTCTCATCCACGACCCACTCAGCCACCGACCACCAATGCTATGGAAACTCTTCGGAAGCTCAACGAACGTCTGAGCAAGAAAAGTGAATGACCTACACCTGTTTCACTTGGGGGCTTTTAGATTTGCGACTTCATAAAAAAATTATCGGTCGCTTTGTAAACTCACCTTTGCTTTCGCAGCGGGGATGATGCGTTTGGGCGTTACCCCTTTGTAGCTCGGTTGCACATCGCCAAGCGAGCCGCCGATAAAAGAGGGATCGCAACTGATGTAATTTGCCCCGCCATATTTATACGCCGTGCCGTCTTTGGAATTGACATTCGGCACTTCGACCGCAAGTGCCACGTGGTTATCAAACTCCAGGCCGACCGCGTTATATCCCAATAAATCCC
Source organism: Chlorobiales bacterium (assembly GCA_014380515.1). Classification (GTDB taxonomy): domain Bacteria; phylum Bacteroidota; class Chlorobiia; order Chlorobiales; family JACMJS01; genus JACMJS01. The sequence goes on along the minus strand of JACMJS010000249.1, from coordinate 3,527 downwards.
TCACGAGTGCGGAAAGCAGAATCGTCCGATCTTCGCAGTCGGAGCGGTTCGAGACGAGCGTCTCTTCAACGAAGTTGCTGTGTTCGCCGCGCAATGTTTTTGCATCGTCCTGATACATAAAAGCTTTGTGGCAAAAGGCCAGCAGAAAATTGATCGCAGATTCGCCGGAAAGTTTTTTTTCTTTGAGCATCGCGCCCAGCGCATCAACCACTTTCGTTTTCGCCGCCGATCCAACCGGTTGCTTGAAATATACATCGAGATCGACTTGCGGGTAGTCCGCGAAATACTTCAGCAAGTTTTTATTGATTTCAACCGGCAGTTTATACGCTTGCGATTCGAAAGTCCATTGCAGCGTCTTGCGCTCGGTCGATTCAGGCAAGAGCGGCGCACCCGCATCGGCCAGATCAACGGGTTTGAGGGAGGCTGCCGCGGGTTTCGGAAGTCCGTTCGCATCGATGTTGGCGTCGTAAAGGATTGTTGATTTCTGTGTATCGCTCAAGCGGTCCATCGCCGAGAGCGATAAGTTGTAGATACAATACTTGTGCTCGGCTTTGGAAAAACTGGTGGCGAAGTAAACTTTTTGCGTGATCTCGATGGCCAGTCCCCAATCGCCCGATGGCATTTGCTGTACCCCGACGGCGTTGTATCCCATCGCTCGCAGAATGGCAATGCTGCCCAGCACGCGGTCGCTGTTGGGCTTCCAGATTTTCTTTGCCGTTTCGGTGGCCAATTTAAATCGCAGCCAATCGGAGAACGCGAGCTTGTCGCTGATATGGCTCAACTGCGAAGCAAGCGGCGAGAGGTTCATCTGTGCGGCGTCAAGAGCGATATCGAACTGACGGGTGGTCAAGACACCGGCGGGCGCACGCAGCCGGGCGATCTCTTCGGTAATCGTGAATTTGTTTTGCGTGCCGTAAAGCAGCACCGTAACCGTCGTTGGCTTTGCGATGCTCGAGGCGTGTCCCATCAACAGCATCAATGCCGCAAGAAGTACATGTTGCCACTTACGGCGGTGCATTTTATTTTTTCGTGCTTCGGTTTTCGTCCGGTTCATCTCACTCATTAAGGTCATCAAGGTTATCATCATCTTGTCTATTGTTCTTATCATTGCAACCTCTTGTGTATGTCATTCCTGCTACGTCGGAAGTCCTTCTTATCCTACAAGAAAAAGAGGGATTCCGGGCAAGCCGGAACGACACAGAAAGGAACTTTCGCAAGAAGTCTATTCTTCTAATTTCCCTCTTCTAACTCTTCCGTCTCGTCTTTCTTTTCAGCCAATTCATTTTTCGAAATTTCTTGTTTTAAACTGTTGAGGCCAGCCGGTTCAGTTGCGGCGGCGGTGCCGTCGTCCAATTTCACTTTGCGGAACTTGACTTTCGTTGCGGATTTCGCGGCTGATTTTTTCACCGCACTTTCAACCGGATGTACCGGCGCGGCCTCAACGAAGGGTGCTTCGAGTGCAGCCACCAGAAAAGGCCGTACCTGCGCGACCGGCATCGCGTGTCCCGTCCAGAGTTCAAAGGCTTTCGCGCCTTGCGCGAGCAGCATTTCAAGACCGGAGATCACGGTTGCGCCTTGTCCTGCGGCGGTGATGAGCAGCGGCGTCATCGGCGGGTGATAAGTCAAGTCATATACCAATTGTCCTGCGGAAAACACCGACGGATCGGCATAAAGTTCTTCGTGCCCCGCGGATGTTTGCACGGCGGAGAGATGGTGCGTTGCATCTACATGCGCTGTGCCGACGGGCGTTGCATTGACGATGAGTTTTACTGCGCGAAGCACGTTTGCCGTTTTCGCATCGACGATGTTATGCACTTCAACGATCAGATTTTTGCTGCGACGTTCGAGGCTTTCACGGAGCACTGCGGCTTTCTCTTCATTGCGAACGATGAGATGAATCGCCGAAACGTCGAATTCGTTTCGCAGCGATTCGATCACCGCGCGTGCCGCACCGCCATTGCCGAAGATCGCCACCGCCGCATTTTTCAATTCGGCTTTGTAGGGCTTCAACGGTTCGCCGAAGCCTGTGATGTCGGTGTTGTATCCGATGAGCGTGCCTTCCTGATTGACGATGGTATTGACGGCTTCGGCTTCGGCGGCTTCGGGCGAGAGCGTATCTAAATACTTCATCACTTTTTCTTTGTAGGGCACGGTAACATTGAGTCCCGCAATGCCGAGCGTGCGCACACCGTCCAATGCGGCTTCAAGGCGTTCGGGCGACGCGAGATCGAAAGGGACGTAGATATATTCAAGACCCAAGAGTTCCGCCGCCTTGTTGTGCATCAAGGGGGAGAGCGAGTAGGAAATCTGATGTCCCAGAAGACCCAGAATTTTTTTCGTTGCAAGCATTTGTTCGCTGCCAATCACGGGTTTATAAGTTGCACGCAGAGAAAACAAACGCCGCACAAAAACATGCGGCGTCCGTTGAAAAATTTTCCAAATAAAATTCCCCGCTTCAGATGCAGGGGGCGCAGGGGCGGTTGAAGAAATCGTTGTTCAACCGCCCCTTCCTTGCGGACACCCCGCCTTGTCTAAGGCGGGGAGCACTTGGTTAAAGTTTGATGCCTAATTGTTTGCGCACCGATTCCTGACGGTACAATTCAGGAAAAGATTCCCGAAAGAGTTTGCGTTTCTTGCCATCGAGCACGAACGCGGTGCCGAGCGACGCAATCGCCAAGTCCGTTTCACCCTGTGCGTTGTAGGCACGCGCCAATTCAAAATGCGCATCGGCCAGCGACGGTTCAATCGCAATCACTTTTTGAAACGCTTCAACGGCCTCCACCGTGCTTCCGGCTTCGAACAAGGTGGCGGCGTAATCGAACCATGCGTACGCATTTTCATTTTCGAGCCGCAGCATTTCACGGTAGGTGGAGAGCGACTCCGGCATCCGGCCCAGATTGTATTCGATGTCGGCTTTTGCGTGCAGATACTCGGCGCAATCGGGCACGAGATCGATGGCTTTGACGACGGCGTTGTAGGCGGCAAGGTGTTGCTCTTTCATATCAAAGCAGCACGCGAGCGCATACCACGCATCGGCGTAGTTCGGATCAAGCTCGAGACACTTTTCCAAATGTTGAATGGATTGCTTGTAGTCGCGCAATTCCTCGTAGGCACTGGCGATGTTGAAGAGACTTGCAACGTCATCCGGCTCGTGCTCCAAGGTGCGGTGATAACTTTCAATCGCTTCTTTCAAGTTGCCGATGTTCGCCAGCACATTGCCGCGATTGTACCACGCCGATGAAAAATTCTCGCGGATGGCGACGGCCATGTCGTAACTCTGCACGGACTCGTTGTAGCGTTTGAGTTTGTTGAGAATGATGCCGCGGTTATACCATGTATTGCTGCTGTAGGGATCGATCTCCAAATGCTTATCGTAGCAATCCAAACTTTGCGCGAGTTTACCGAGCATGTCTTTGCAGTAACCGAGTTCATACCACGCCTCGCGGTGCTGCGGATTGAGCCGCAAACATTCTTCCAATTCCGTTTCCGCATCGCTGTGCCGCAAAGACATGCTCGGAAAACTCGCG
>JACMJS010000248.1 GCA_014380515.1 Chlorobiales bacterium | reverse complement strand
CGCAACGCCGATGTTGAGCAAAAACTCATCGGGAAATTCTTTAGTCTTGATCCGCACGAGGCCGCCGCCAAACGTGCCCGGCTGGTCAGGTTGGAAGGTCTTAATCGTAATGATATTCTCAATGAGGTTCGCCGGAATAATATCAAACGGCACAACTTTCTTTTCAGGTTCGGGACTAGGAATCGTTACCCCGTTGAGTTGTGTGTTGCTGTAGCGTTCGCCCAAGCCGCGCACGAATACAAACTTTCCGCCCACGAGCGAAACGCCCGTAACCCGCTTGACCGCTTCGCCCGCGTCGCTATCCGGTGTGCGGCGAATAAGTTCAGCACTGATCGCGTCTTGAACCGTCGTAGATTTCCGCTGCTGGGTGAGCAGCGCACCTTCGGTCGCATTGCTTTGTGTCGCTTCAACAACAATTTCCTGCGCGGTTACACCCTCGACTTCTAAATTGAAATCCGCCCGGTTCGGACCGGCGGCGGTGATAACTACAGTTTTCACCGTCTGCGGCTTGTAGCCGATGTAGCTTGCCCGCACATCGTACGTGCCCGGCGCAACCTGAATGTTGAACACGCCGTCGACATTGGTAGAGGCACCCGTCCGTGTGCCGACGACCGAAACGCTCACGCCGATCAGTTCCTCGCCAGAATCTTTATCGGTTACTTTGCCCGTCAGCCGTGCAAGGCCGCCCGTTGTTGCGGGGCCGCCCGTAGGTGGCGGAACTTCTTGAGCGTAAAGCACTTGAAATGAAGTGGCGGAGATGATGAGTAGAAATGTGCAAGCCGCTGCGGTCAGGAGGCGAACAGCGGCTTTCAGAGACGCTAACGAAAAGGTCATAGCGGTATTTTTTGGCGTCAAAATTGCGAAGTGTTTCTCTTTGTCCGCTCGCTGCAATGTCCGGCTGCGCTGCATTCAAGAGTTTCGTGAAGGTTCGCAAAAGTAGCCTTGCTGTGTTACGCTACTGTTAAGCCAGTGTTAAGTTTGAGTTAAAGCACCCTTGCTTTGGCTTGGCTCTGACCTCCAACGCCATACCGCACGAACCGGCAACAAAAGAACGGGATAAGGCATGAAATCGCAACTTTTTAGACGGGCGTAACATTTTGGTAACATTCAGGCTTTATCTTTGCGCCGAAACAGTTGAAAATGACACTTCCACTTGTAACCCGCGGGCGGCACTTCCCACAAAGGATAAAGGATAAATGGCCGCAAGTTCAGATGACACACACCATGACCGCCTTATTTATCTCGCTCCTTTTCTCCCTGCTCGCGCCGTCCGCCAGCGACGCACAAGGCCGCTTGATGGGACGCGTAACCGATGACGCCGGAAAACCCTTGCCCGCTGCGATTGTCTCGATCTCCGGGGCTTCGGCCACCCAAGCTTCACTCACCAACGCCCAAGGCTACTATGTTTTCCTGACCGTGCCCGTCGGCGACTACAAACTCAAAGCCGCTAAACGCGGCCTCGCCGAAACCTCGCCCCGCCCGATCAGCATCGGTCTCGGTCTCACCGCCCGCTTGGATGTCTCTTTCGGCAACACCGACGCTATGCCGATTGCCGATGCCGGTAAAACCAAAAAGGAAACGCGCCCAACGGCTTCGCCCGTTGCCAAGACGGAAAAGAAACCTGACGCAAAATCCGAGCCGGTCGTTCAGCCCATCACCAACGCGATCGATGATGAAGATTTGAAGCAGGCCGTGCAGCAAGCCCAAACGCTTGAAGATTTTATCAAGACCGTGCCGGAAACGGAGTTGGGCGTCGAAGGCGGTATTCTCGCCATTCAGCGCAAAGTCATTTATCCTGAAACGGCGAAGAATTTGAAAATCGAAGGCAAAGTGGTGGCGAAAATTATCGTCGATGCGAGCGGCAGCCCGCTCTCGCTTGATCTGATCAAACCCGCGCATGAACTCCTGAACGATGAAGCCATTCGCGTCCTCAGCGAAGAAACCAAGTTCGTCCCCGCCGTCATCAACGGCAAAAGCGTGCCCGGCGCGATCACGATTCCGATCACGTTCAAACTCGGCAAAGTCGAGTGGTAAGCGGAGAAGGAAGGATCTAAATAAAAAAATCTCAATGTGTAAAGGTCAAGCATGCTTGACCTTTATTTTTTTACGGCACCGACTTCAATGGTATACTTCAAAGAGGTTCAACCGGCGCCGCACGTCGCCAGTCCAAGTAAAATCTTTGACAGACAAAAACCTCGGGGTTTGATTTCATTTTGCGGCAGCATATAACAGCTTTGTTTTAAACCCATTCCCCACGCCGAGCTTCTGCAGGTAGGAGTAGAGATACCTCTCTTCATCTTCACCGTGGTACCGATGGCCTCCTGCATATTTTAAAATACAGAGAACAAAGCATGAGAAATCGAGCGGATAAGGCGTGCAAAAAACAAGTTGAGGCCCTGCTGGCTCAGGCACGAAAACTGCTTGATGAAAATCCGGCGTTGTGTGCGACCGTGTGTGATGAAGCGATTCGGAAAGCGAATCGCACGAACGGAATCGCCGTCGCCGCACAGGGCTTCCTCATCAAGGGGCTTGCATTCCGGCGACTTGGAAATTATCCGCTCGCATTGCGCTGCTTGCGGCAGTCGATGCGGTTGTATGAGGAGATCGGGATGATGCACAAGAGTGCCTCGACACTCAATAATATCGGACTGGTTTTTCATGATATGAGTAATTATACCGCCGCGCTCGAATCCTATTACCATGCTCTGCGTCTATGCCGAGCAGCAACCGATAAGGATACGATGGCGATATTGCTCAACAATATCGGTAATATCTATCAAGAATGGCGCGATTCAGAACGGGCCATTTCTTATTACCATGAAAGTCTGGAGCTCAAGCGGGAAATCGCTGATGAAGCTGGTATGGCACATACGTTCAATAATCTCGCCAACGAGTATACCGACTTAGGAAAGTATGCCAAAGCCCGCCGCTATTATTTAGATGCCTTACGACTCCATCAAAAATCCAGCGATAAAAAAGGTGAGGCAACCTCCCAACTCAACATTGCGAAATTGCACACAAAAATGAGTCAAATCCCTGCTGCTTTATTGACATTGCAACAAGCATTGACCTTATCTAAAACGATGAAAGATAAATTATTGACGGCAAATATCTGGCTTGAAATGGGGCATATCAAGTTGCGCGAAAATTTCTTTGAAGAAGGGAAGAGGCTTTTATATAAAGCCATGCGAATTTCAAAGTCAATTAATGCGCAAAGTATAATATATGAGTGTCATCATTCACTTTATGAATTGTACAAACAGATCGGCAACAGTCAGAAAGCTTTGATGCACCTTGAGATGTTTTACACGGTAAAAACCGCCGTGCTTGGTGAAGAAACCAGTCGCAAACTTAAGAATTTGGAAATCACACACGAACTTGAAAAAGAATACCGGAAAACGGAAGCGTATCGTTCGCAAATCGGCTTGCTGCGGGATGAGGCTGCCTCGAAGTCGAAGGAGATTGCTGCTGCTGCGATGCACCTGATTGAGAAGAGTAACGCGGTTGCCGGCCTACGCTCACAGGTTATTGAGCTGACGAATGAACCGAAAAAAAAACGCCGCATAAAGATATTGAAAGAGGTATCGGTAGCGATGGTCTCGGTGATGGATTCGGAAAAAGATTGGGCGGCGTTTGAACGGCAATTCAATTATCTCTATCCGCATTTCGCCGCGTCGCTGATGGCCGCTTGTGAAACGCTGACGCCCGTCGAGCTCAATATTTGTGCGTTGCTGCGGCTCAACTTGGCAACGAAGGAAATCGGAAAAGTCTTGCACCGCACCACGCGAACGGTTGAAAGCCACCGCAACACCTTGCGCCGAAAACTCGCCGTCCCTACACAAACCAGCCTGCCCGCTTTTCTCGCCAAACTCTAAAGTCTAGCCCGACCCACCCTGTTGCTCGAAGACCTACAAGATTCAAAAAGATGGCTTGCGTCTGCCTCGCGTTATGGCAAGCGGAACGAAGACTTCTTGGCAAAGGCGTATTGCACGTGCAGCGCGTTGCGCCCATCGCAGGGATGGGGGGCATCAGAAAATTAAAGAATTTTAAAAAAGTGTGGCCGCTGTAAACGACTTTGAAATCGTGTCTTATCGCTCACGTGGGTAGAATTTCAGTAGCGGGAGCTGAAGTGCTTTTGAATATGTTCGCCTCAACCCAAAAACAAATTCTACGGAAAACTTTTAGGCAACCTAACCACCGCCGCACGATGACGACACATCTCACAGCCACCACGCTTAACCTTCGCCCGCTTGCCCTCGCCAAGCACCGGTTCATCGCCCTGTTTCTTTTTTGCTCGCTGGCCTTTGCGCACGACGCCTCAGCACAAGCCGATCCGGAGAACGTGAGTACCGCAGGACTATTGGGTGGTAGTACGGTAATT
>JACMJS010000039.1 GCA_014380515.1 Chlorobiales bacterium | reverse complement strand
ATGCACGATGCACGCGCCTTGCCATAGAATCAAGTCGCGTCCGGTTTGTTTGGCGACGAACGCGCCGAGATTTTTATCGGGCGCGAAAATTATTTTTTGATCTTTCGGAAGTTGCCGCACGATTTTTTCCGCGTTCGATGAGGTGCAAATAATATCTGAAAGAGCTTTGATTTCCGCCGAGCAGTTGATGTAACTGATCACGATGGCGTCAGGATGTTGGTCTTTAAATTTGCTGAACAGTGGAGGCGGACACCCGTCGGCGAGCGAGCAACCGGCGTCTAAGTCGGGCAGTAGCACAAGTTTAGTCGGGTTTAAAATCTTAGCGGTCTCGGCCATGAAGTGCACGCCTGCGAAGACGATCACATCGGCGTTTGTTTTTTTGGCTTCCTGCGCGAGTTGCAAACTATCACCCAAGAAATCGGCGACGTCTTGAATATCCGGCTCTTGGTAATAGTGCGCGAGAATGACGGCGTTCATCTCGCGCTTGAGTTTTTCGATTTCCGCAAACAGATCGGTCTTGGCCGCAGTGCGTGTTTCCGTCATGGTGAAAGTTATTTTTTGCGACCGTTGCCGCCGTTCTTGTCATGCCCGCTGGGTTTGTTGCGCTTCAACAGTTCGGTAGTGAGCGCGGCGAGTAAGTTTGACGTGCGATCCATTTGTTCCAATTGTTTATCCAACTTTTTATCCTGCCGCTCCAACGCCCGCAAGACGGCCTGCCGTTCGGCACGCTCGGATTGACGTTCGGCATATTCGGCTTCGGCGCGATCATTGGAAGTAATCAAGGCTTGTGCGAGCAGTTGTGCGGTGCGCAGCAAGGCATCGATCTTTTTATCCGTGCCGCGATTTTCCTCGCGCATTGCATCAATTTTCTTCGAGATGTCAAGTAAGTCCTTGTTCATCGGCAACACATCGGTTCAAATTTATTTCTGTGTCGTGTCAGCCGGAGCGGTGGGCGCCACGGGCGCGTCGGGTGTTACCGGAGCGGCTTCGCGTTCGCCCAAGGCTTCTTCGACCGCGCGTTGAATGCGGTCGCGCTGGCGCGAGTATCGAAGCCGGTTCGGATTGATTTTCGATGTGCCTTGCGTAACGAACGTCCCGAAGATGTCGCCGTCCTTGTTGTAATACAGCCAGATGTTGTAGCCCGAAACGACGTCATCGGCAAGGGCGACTTCCAACACTTTTTTCCGCGCCTCTTCTTTCGTCAAGCCTTGCGTGTTCATCAAATACTCGATGGCGATTTTGGCGTGCGTGTCGCCGCGTTTAACGACGTACGGCGCAGGCAACTTCGATTGAATTTCATCGACCTGTTTTTTCAAATCGCCGATTTCTTTTTGATCGTCAACCACCTTTTGCAACACGCCTTTGAAGGTCGGGTCTTTTTCTTCTTTGATGAGGCCGAGCATCACGTCTTCCTGCTCGCGGGTGAGACCGAGCGACGTATCAAACGTAATTTTCTTATCAGGATACTTTTGGCTGACTTCGCGGATGGATTTCGAAACATCTTGCGACTTCTCAAAAATTTCTTTTTGCTTCTCATTGATTTGCCCGACCGACCGCTGAAAATCTTCGAGCGACGGTTTGGCCGGGCCGCAACCCGTTGCTGCGACCGCGAGGAGCAGGAAAAATGCGAGTATCTTTTTCATAACGAAAAGGTTTTTAGTTGAACAGGTGCAAAAATGTTTGGCAAAGATAGGCAGAAAAAAAAGAAAGAGTTCAAGCCGCAAACGGACGTTGAACTCTTTCAAATTTAAATCGCCGCAAGTCGCAGTCTGGTCGCTTAGGCGTTGGCTTCAACGCGGACGACTTCCGGCACGGCGCGTTTGATGGCTTGCTCGACACCGGCGCGGAGCGTCATGGTCGACATCGGGCATGAACCGCACGCACCGACGAGTTTCAAATCGACGATGTTATCGGCGGTGATGCCGAGGAAAATCGCGTCGCCGCCATCGGACTGAAGATACGGACGGATGCCATCGAGCGCGGTTTGCACTTTGGCGTGAATCGGGCTGTCGGCGGATTGATATTGCGGCGCAGCAACTGTAGTCTCTGTTGCGGCGGTTGCGGTTTCTTGTGTCATATAACTCCCTTAAAGGTTAGCGTGAATTGATCGTTCGTTTCAATGTCAAGTTATGAAATCACTTTCGCAACTAAAACGTTGTCCGAATGTTCCGCCGCCGTTTCACTTGGATTGATTCTCGTCGTTTAGCGATTGAGCGTTTGCATCATCACTTCAGGGTAGCGGGTGCCGGATGCCGTACCGACGGGCGCGATGGCATCAAGCCGCCGGACGTCTTCCGCGGTCAGTTGAATCTCAACCGCTTTCAAATTTTCCTCCAACCGTGCGATATGTTTCGTGCCCGGAATCGGAATCACGTGTTCGTCTTTCGCCAAAAGCCACGCGAGTACGAGTTGTGCGGGCGTACATTTTTTTTCCGCGGCCATGCTTTTGACTTGCTCAACCAACTTCAGATTCTGCGTAAAGTTTTCACCCTGAAACCGCGGGGAGTGCGCCCGGAAATCTTGTTTTGAAATGTCCTCCGGTTTTTGAAACGCGCCCGTCAGGAAGCCGCGTCCGAGCGGCGAATACGCAACGAGACTCACGCCGAGTTCTCGGCACACCGGCAAGAGTTCCGTTTCCGGCTCGCGCGTCCAGAGGCTGTATTCGGTTTGCAGCATCGCCACCGGATGTACCTTCGATGCCCGGCGCAAGGTTTCCGCGTTCGCTTCCGAAAGCCCGACATATCTCAATTTTCCTTCCTTCACCAATTCGCCCAGCGTTCCGATGGTTTCTTCAATCGGCAGATGCGGGTCGACTCTGGCCGGATAATACATATCGATGTAATCGGTGCGAAGCCGCTGTAATGTGTAGGCGAAAAAATTACGCACGGCGACCGGACGGTTATCATGGCCTAGAAATCCGCCATCATGATTGCGCAGCGCGCCGAACTTGACGGAGATAAAAACCTTTTCACGCGGTACGCTTTTGATCGCTTCGCGGATCAATTCTTCGTTGTGTCCGACGCCGTAAAAATCGCCGGTGTCTAAAAAGTTCACGCCCAATTCAATCGCGCGGCGAATGGTGGCGATGCTTTCCGTGCCGTTCTGTTTTTGTCCGGCGTAAAAATCGGACATGCCCATGCAGCCTAAGCCGAGGGCGGAAACTTTGGCGTCCGTGTTTCCAAGGTTGCGGTAAATCATTGTTTGCTCCTGTGAATTTATGAGTTAAAAAGACAGTGCAAACTTACCACGCGGCGGGTAGCCAAAAATGGTAACCACTTCAGAAAAAATGGTAGCAGCTTAAGAATCGATAAACTGGGCGCGGTATTGCTTCGGCGTCATGCCTGCGAACCGCTTGAAGAATTTGGTGAAGTTGGTCGCTTCCTTAAACGTCAGTTTGGTAGCAATGTCGGCGATGGACAGGGTTGATTCGGAGAGCAGGCGTTTGGCTTCCTCAACCAATCGGGCTTCTAGGAAATCGCAGGGCGACTTTCCCGTTTGGAGTTTGATGGTGTTGGAAAGGTGTGTCGGATGAATAAAAAGGATTCTGGCGAACTCTTTGATGTGGTAGGATTCCTTTGCCTTACCCGAAAGAATATCAGCAATATGTTTTTCCAGTGCTTCAAAAAACAAAGCCGTTATTTCCTTCTGGCGGGAAAGAATTTTTTTCGGTAGAGCAATTTCCTGAGTTGTCATCTTCTGAGTGCGGGAGAGTTGTGCCGAAAGTTTGGCTCAGCTTTCATCACGGCCTTGTCCGGCACGGCGATAAAGCGTTACGCCGTTTGCGCTGCTCATTTCCGTTGGCCATACAATCAAAACAGTCTTTTTTCTTTTGCAAGGTTAATTTAGCAGCATCACCTCAGATTTCAAGCACCGAGCCTTTACCTACCAGTGGCTTCCCTTGTTTGCTCGGTGCTTGTTTTACTCCCTACCTTTTTCTTCGATAACGCATCAACAGCCGTGTATCATGTCGTGCTGACCAAGCGATTGACGTGTTGTCTACTTGACGAGAATCATTTTCTTGCTTTGAATAAAGTTGCCGGATTGCAACCTGTAAAAATAAACGCCCGACGCAAACCGGCTCGCATCAAACGAGACTTCATAGCGTCCCGCGTCCCGCTTCTCATCGACCAATACTTTCACTACTCTGCCCAACACATCATAGACTTTCAACTTTACCAAGCCTGCACTGGGCAACGAAAAACTGATTCGCGTCGCCGGATTGAACGGGTTCGGATAGTTCTGCGACAGCGAATAGGATTTCACCACATTGCCATTCTTCGGCGTTATCCCGCCGCCGCTGCCACCCACGCTGCTCGTTGCGAGCGGTGCCGGATAGACTTCAATGGTTGCTGTTGTTTGCTGGCCTTGATAATTCGCTGTAATGGTAGCCGTGCCAGTGGCGAGGGCAGTGAAGGTTTGATTTGACTCAACTTGCACAACCGATGAATTGCTCGAGGTGAGTGTCAGACCCGCAATGCCCGTAATGTTGCGTTTGATGCCATCGCTGAATGTGCCGGAAAGGTTCAGCGCGGCAGTTTTGCCGGTGGGAATAAATAAAGAACTGTAAGGCGTCGTGATGCTGGAAAGTGATGCAGGCACGTCAATGTTAATCTCTACTGAATCGATGGATAAGAGGCCGCCCTGTGCATCAAGTGCTACGAGCACGACTTTTGCTTTGCCAGCGGCTTCTATGGGAACCGTAAAGTTAAATGCGGTTTTATCGCCCAGCGTATCAATTGCGACAATCACACTCAATGAATCGAGCACGGGTGGGACATTGGGGAAAATGGCCGAAACCATTTTGCTCGCCACCGCACCACTTTGAGCGAATTGAAGTTGTGCCGAAGCACCGGATTGAAGGGTGCCGCCATTGGCAGGACTGGTGATTGTTGCCGAACCCGTAGCGGTCAGACGCGAAGCACTCGCCGCACCGGACGATTTGACGAGGCTTGATGCAGCCGATGCGTTTGATGCGACAGATGTGTTTGATGCGACGGACACACCGGAAGTGATTGACGCACCGGGGGCCAAACCAGCGGTCAGACTTGCCTGTTCGCCGGCTGCGTCTGTTTTGTTTGTTACAACAGCGGCGCGTGGGCAGGACTTGTTTCCATATGCGGGGTCGTAATAAAGAAACGTGTTGTTGCTTGGGTCTTGAAACCCGTATCCCGCGTTAGGTATAAATACCGGCGAGAAATCATCGCCATCCGGGTCTGCCCTGAGCAGCCGTGCTATCTGACTTTGCACTGCTTCATTTCTTGGTGCAGAGGCATGAAGTTGATTTTGGGCAGGCCATGAGGCATCTTTACCGACTGACGCTTGAAGATTGCCACGCTGGCTGGAAAAAGACACTGTCAAATCACTCTCCTCGCAATTGAACAGGCTCGGAAATTTCCTTGTTAGCGTATAGTCAGTCAGTGCCCAGCTTACCCAAAAGAGAGAAACGACGGCGATATAGCCCGGGTTGGCAGGGTTGAAAGCATCATAACGAAAATCGGTTGGCGGCGCGGTGGTGATCACAGCATGACACGGCACAAAGTAATCGAACGCTGCGTCTCCATAGTTACCGCCTTTGTTCAAGAGATTCCGCACCGCATCGCTTTGTGTGCCTAAATCTCTCACAGAGCCCTTCATTGCCACTCCGACAATATCATGGCCGATAATTGCCCCAGAGAGTCTCATCTGGTTAATGGTGAATTCATCTTCATTGTCTATTGCGGCACTAAACTCATCGCCAATCTGTGAGCCGAGATGCGGGGTGTTAAGTGTGATAAGCCGGTTGACATCGCCGCGATACGCAATACCGCCGGGCGTACTTTGCAGATAGAGCCGCGAGAGGACGCCGCCCATGCTGTGTCCGACCAGCGTTACTTTTCCGGCGGAGTATCCGGCTTTAACTGTGTTTCTTAACGCGGTGTTGATGCCTACGCCGTTGGTGCCGCCCAAAAGCACCGTGTTCTGCGTGACATTTGTTATAAAAGTCGCGTCATTGGTATTTGAATAGTCCATGCGGTAAATGAGATTTCGATTCCAGCCTTCATTAACAAGGTAGTCTTCCATAGACTGAAAGCAAGAGGCATTATCCCACTGGCCATGAATAAACAATACCGGCGTGCGATACATATCAATAGTACGAGAGTTCACGGCAACGCTATCCTCAGGACTTTCTAAGAGACCATCGTCATCCGTATCTACAACCTTGTATACCTCAAGCTTGAATTGATTCACACCGTTATCGTACTCAGAGTTTCCTGTGTAGTAACCATAAACATAAGTTCTAATAGCGGTCGGATGGTGGTATCGCAAAACAATGCTATCAGCGTTAGATTGCAGTCGCTCCAGCTGACCCAGATAAGGATCATATGGTGCGTCTTCTATTATGTAGCGCGTCATAAAAGAAGCACCGAGAAGTAAAGGATCGTCATACAACCGTAGTTTTAATTTATCACACCGATGCGACAGCGTATCCTTGAATACAATCAAAGTCGCCGATGAACTATCCGCACAGACTTTTATACTAGGCAGAAATTCGGGACTCTCCTCAGGGGGTGTTGGAGGTATTAAAGACGTTCTCTCTTTAAAGTCAGGGTTTCCTGGAATTTCATGGTAAAACTCAAATTTCCCACTGTCAATAACATTTATATGCCATATATAGTGTCTTGGGGCAAGAAAACTTCCGTTCGTCGGAATCCAATCAGGACAGGAATCGCAATTCGCACCATCGTAATTATTATCAGTACGAGTATAACTTAGGTACTCGCCATCTTGCTTGGGGAGACGAAAGGTGACTTTCGCATAATCATCGTATCCTTCTCCAAGGGGAAAAGTTAGTAACTTCGGCGTGATGTCCTTCAGGAGTTCCACTGATTTTGCAGGACGCGGCAGAACTGATATATGGTCGTTTCGGATAGTCTGACCCAGACGT
>JACMJS010000247.1 GCA_014380515.1 Chlorobiales bacterium | reverse complement strand
TGCGCAGACCGCAGTCGCCGCTTCAAGCAGACGTAGGAAAGTTTCGTACGGAAGGCTGGCAACCGCTTGGCCTCTGGATGGCGTCGGGAAAGTTTGAATACGCGCGGCGTGCAGAGCGGGGCGTGAATTGGTCGGGCGTGGCGGATGCGTATGCGGGTACGCCGTATATCTGGGCGGACACGGTGGGCGGCGATTGGTCGGCGGACGAAACCAAACTTGCGGCATCGGTGGGCACGCCGGAATGGCTTGAAAAAATTGCGTTCGGCGCGGAAGTGAATTATGCGGTGTCGCAAGGATCGCGGCAAAATGATCCGAGACCATTTTACCGGCGGCGCGACGTTGGAGTTGCTCCAGCAGTAACGATACGGCTTGCGGCGGCGCACCGCATCGGCTCTTCGGTGATGCTGGGATGGACGCAGGAAGACGGCGAGATGGGTTACTTCACGACGGCGACGGATTTTATTCTGTACCGGCTGCGCGGCCTGAGCACGTTTGACCGCGGCGCAACCAACAGCAGCGACCGCCGCACGACTGGCCGCTCACTCGTTTGGAGCGCACAATACAGCGGCAACAGTGATAGCGGAGACAGCGATGGCCGTGAAGTCCGCGGAGACCGTAGCCGTGTGGCAATGTGGCAGTGGGCGGTGTCGGGAAATCTTTCGGCGGAGCGAGCGGATACATACGACGGCATTTCAATCCCGCAGTTTGCGGGGCGGTTTGTGCGAAACGGGTTCGGCGCAACCGCGCGGGTTCGATACGCGGAACCGGCATCAAGCGCGGCAGGAAATCATATCGAGATGTCGCTAGCATTTAAAGAAACCGACGGGCGCGGAGCGGAAGATTTCAGTTCGGACATGCAGAGCACGCTTGAGCCGGATTTTTTGGCGACGAATGTAATCGATAAATCGCGTCAGGTTTCAGCACGGCTTGAGTGGTGGCAAGCAAACTCAAAAGGAGAATCATCAAAAGTACAATCGCCGCTGTGGGTTTCGGGCGAAATTATTTTTGTTGATCTCAGCCGCAAGGACATCGTGGGCGAAACGGCGTGGCAAGCAACGACGACGAGCGCAGCCCTTCGCATCAGTTCGTCGCTAGGTACTTCCTCTGGCACGGGGCAAGCGTGGGGAGTACCCATTTTTTTGAGCGCGTATGTCGGCACAACAGTGCCGGTGCAAAGTGGGTATGAAGAAGCCATGCCGACGCGGTTCTCAGACATTCTCGTCCGTCCCGACCTTGCGGTCAATGCTGCGCGTCAGGTGCGTGCGGGCATTATGCTAGCGGCGGAAGTGCCGCTCGCGGTAGCGGGGTTATCGCTGATGCGCATCGTGGTGAACACGGACATCGCGCATTCGTCCGACCGGTTTGCCGATGGTTCAGCCATCGGACAACGCACGGCAGCGGGCATCCGGCTTGAAGTGATCTATTAAAAAGTGATCCGTTAAAATTGAAAAGGACTAAAAAAGAAATGGCCTTGAAGAAAATAAATACTTGGATTGCAATGCTGCCCGTGTTGATGCTGGCGTTGATGCTGGCACTGGGAATTTCGGCGTGCACGAACATCGGGGCTTCAGCAAAGCCGGAAACGGCGGTGATGTGTTTTGATGCGTCGTTGCTGAATGCTGACGAACAGCGGCTCGCGGATTCACTCTTGACGGTGGCGTTGGATAATGAAGCGTTGTTCACTTTCGTCGGGCCGCTCAAGCCAATGAGCACCATCGCCACGTTTTACGTCGAAGTCGCAAGGCCGGACTCCACGCCGCGCGGCGGGCGAACAGTGCCGAAACAAGTTGCGGGTGATTTGGTGCGCGTGGAAAAATTTCAGCGGATAGCGAACGCGATGCGCTGCGACAAGGTGCGGTTCATCCTGCAGCCGTTCAAGATGGCAAGCGGCGGCAAGCGAGCGATGGACATTTGCGCGGTGCGGATTGATCTCTTCGAAAAGATGCTCGGGCGCGAGCGGTCGTTTTGGGGACAGTGGGGATTTACACCCGAGACGCCGCCGGAGACGGTAGCGAGCGTGATCGAATACGAGCAGAAGTACGACCGGTATCGCGGCTACGGATACCTGTTCGGATACCCGGAGCACGCGGTAACATTTTTTGTTGAAGCCGCGCGGTCAGAAGACACGGCGAAAAAATTCGTCGTGCGCGATTTCTTTCAGATGCCGGTGGCGAGCGGGCGGGAGGGACATTTTGTATATGCCGTGCCGAAAGGATATACGCCGCAACCCGAAGACCTTGCGGTGCAACAGCAAGCCGCAAAAATTTTGGCGGAGTATCAAGTGCGCAGGCCGCGGTATCTCAATGCGGACAGCACGCTACGCGCGAGGCAGTTGCTCCGCGATTGGTATCGGGACATGAAAACTTCGGATTGAGAGAGATCATTTTTTTACCTCGTTCTTTAGCTGACTGTTCTTTAGATAGAGATTTGTTCTTTGGTTTCATTTGACCGCGATTGTTTCTCCGGTGCAGGCTTATTCACTGTGAGCTTGTGCCGGAGATCAACGCGGGATTTTTATCTCACGAGATAGCATCTCAAAAAAAATTTGAACGCCATGCTTGAAGCGATTGACCTCACGAAAATGTATAACGGCGCGGTGGCCTTGCAACCGCTGAACCTGCGCATCAACGCGGGTGAAATTTTTTGTTTGCTCGGCTCGAACGGTGCGGGCAAAACGACGACCATCAATCTCTTTCTCGGATTCACCGCGCCATCGGGCGGCACGGCGAAAATTGGCGGGCTGGACGTGGTGGCGCATCCGGTGGCAACGAAAAAATTTATCGCCTACATTCCCGAAACGGTGATGCTCTATAAAAATCTGACGGGCCTAGAAAATTTGGAATACTTCAGCAGCCTTTCGGGGCACGACTATTCACCGCCGCAACTCACTTCGTTTTTGCAACAAACGGGACTGACGGAAGCGGATGCGATGAAGCGCATCGGTACATACTCAAAAGGCATGCGGCAAAAAGTCGGCATTGCGATTGCGATGGCGAAAGATGCCAAAGCGTTGTTGCTCGATGAACCGACGTCGGGACTTGATCCGAAAGCCGCGTTCGAATTTTCTGAACTGTTAAAATCACTGTGCGCGAAAGGCGTAGCGATTTTGATGGCGACGCATGATTTGTTTCGCGCGAAAGAAATCAGCACGGCGATTGGCGTGATGAAACAAGGCCGCTTGGTCGCGCAGGTGCGCTCGGATGAACTCGGCCACACCGACTTAGAGAAACTGTATTTGAGTTACATGAAATAAACACTGCGGGCGAAAAATGATCTCAACCTTTTTTGCGTCGCACTTGACAAAACCCTTCCGCGCCGTTGTTTTCCTTTGCGTGATTTGTGCAGTGGTAATTAGTGCGAACCGTAGAGCCGCAGCGCAAGATGTGTTTCCGCCGCCGGATGAGCGGGCGATAGTTCGTGCGGTAAAAATTATGCGAAGCCCGACGATTGACGGCAGTCTTTCCGAAGCGGTGTGGCTGGAAGCGTTATCGGTGAGTGATTTCCGGCAAGTCGAACCTAACCAAGGCGCGTTCGCCACGTTTGATACGGAAGTTCGAATACTCTATGACGAAGTGAATTTATACGTCGGGGCGTTTTGCCGCGATACGCTTGGCTCGGCGGGCGTGCGCGTGCCCGACCTGCGGCGCGATTTCGATTTCTTCCAAAATGATCTCTTCGGCATCTCGCTCGATCTGTTCAACGACCGCCGAAACTGCGTGGCCTTTCAAACCAATCCTTACGGCGCGCAGCGCGACCTGCTTAGTTTCGACGACCGGCTCTATGACCGCGACTGGGATGGCGTTTGGAC
Source organism: Chlorobiales bacterium (assembly GCA_014380515.1). GTDB lineage: Bacteria > Bacteroidota > Chlorobiia > Chlorobiales > JACMJS01 > JACMJS01. Next base: position 1,522 of record JACMJS010000247.1, on the reverse strand, counting down.
GGTGCGTACTACCATCACCGATTCAGGATGGACGGCGGAGATGGCGATTCCTTGGGCAACGCTCCGCTATCCGGCAACCGATAAAGCCATGATCACCGATGCGACAACGGGCGCGGCGGCGGCGAGTGCAACAATGATGGATGTGGCGATGACGGCGGAAGGGGCCGAAAGAAATTTCGGGGTGAACTTTGTGCGCATCGTGCGGCGCATCAATGAACTTTCGGCATGGTCGCCTTTTCCGCGGGCCTACACGCCCTACCGGATGAGTTATGCGGGCACGCTGACGGACATTCTGCCGCCGCCGCCCAAAGCCAACGTGCGGGTGCAACCTTACACGGTGTTGCAGCAGCAGAGCCAAGTTGCGGCGGAGCGGAGCACCACGCTGACGCCCACGGCGGGCGGCGAAGTGAAGTGGGCATTGACGCCGAGCGCGGTGTTGGACTTAACGCTCAATACAGATTTCGCGCAGGCGGATGTAGACCGGCAAGTGGTGAACCTTTCTCGCTTCTCGGTTTTTTTTCCTGAGCGGCGACCGTTTTTTTTAGAGAGCGCGAGTTTATTCGCCGTTGGCGCGGCGGGCGAAGTCGAACCGTTTTTCAGTCGGCGCATCGGGCTGGATGATTTCGGCAATCTGATTCCGATTGACGGCGGGGTGAGGTTCGTCAGCCGCGATCTCAGTCGCAACATCGGCGGGTTGGTGATGCGGACACGCGGGACGGACACGCAGCCTGCGAGCACGTTCGGCATCGGGCGATATAGTCAAAACCTCGGTGAGCAAAACCGTATCGGGACGCTCGTCGCGGTTCGGCGCGATGATGAAGCGACGTTATCCGGCGCAGTAACAAATTCCGTCGGCGCGATCGATGGGTTCGTGCGGTTCAACCAAGACATCTATTGGCAAGCGATGGCTTCGGGTTCGATCACGCGCGGCGGAAAAGAAAATGAGCCTGCGGGCGACGGCTTTGCGGGATACTCGCAGGTTGCCGTTGAGACGAACGCGCTCAAGGCGCGGTGGACGGAGACAGTCATCACACCGAACTACACGGCTAATTCCGGTTTCGTTTCGCGCGGCAATCTGATTGCTTCGCGCCTCAGCGGCTATCCGATTTTGAGACCGCTGTGGAAGCCCGCGTTCATTCGTGCTTTCGAACCTGACCTGACGCTTTCACTTTATCACAGCGCGGCGGACGGGCGGTTGCAAGAGGCGGAAGTTTCGGCATCACCCCTTTACTGTGTGTTGCAGAACGGCGGATATTTTTATTTCAAAGTTGAAAACAGATGGCAGTTTTTGACGGAAGCCTTCGCCCCGCTTTCCGGCCTCAGCGTGGTGGCGGGCGATTACCGGTACACGAGCATCGATACATATTTCAGCACCGATCAGAGCAGCGCGGTGAGCGGAATTATTCAGGGCAGAACGGGCGGATATTTTAACGGGTGGCTCAACAGCGCGGACTTCACCATCAGTTTGCGGCCAAGTCCGCAAGTGGCTTTTTCGATCCGGTATTTGTGGAATGAACTTCGA
>JACMJS010000246.1 GCA_014380515.1 Chlorobiales bacterium | reverse complement strand
GCGATACTTACTCAGCAACCGTTTGTAGGCCGCGTCGCGCTCTTGGGTGTCGCCGTCGCGGGTTTGATCGATGAGCGCAAAATCTTCTTCGCGCGAGGTCGGTTTATCGTCGTGTGGCGTTGGTAAGTCTTTGGGCAGTTCTACTTTGATTTCCTCATCCACATCTTCGTCCAAACGCTCTTCGGCATCGGGCTTTGCATCCGAATTTTCTTTCATATCTACAATCGCATCCGCAAGTGAATCTTCCGTTGCCTCGGTGAAGCCGGTGGCGGCATCGGTTGACGGAAGGCGTGCATCAGCCACCGCATCCGTCCCCGGTAGTTGCATTGATGCCGCTGAATCTTCCGGCGGCGGGCGATCGTTCAGGCGTGGCGAACCTTCGGAGACAGCGGGCGCATCGCGCTCTGTGGCGATGGCTTTCGTCAGCCGTAATGCTGCGGTTTGAGGCGTTGCGGTTTGAGACGTATCGATCACCTGCGATGATGCCGGTGCAGCGAGTTTTCCGGCAGGCTCTGCGGGAGATTTCTTCGGCGTGATCTTCGGGTTCGCAGGGGTTGAACTTGCGGGCTTCGCGGCGGATGACGGCGGGGATTTGAGGGGTTTTGACACGGCGGACTTTCGGCCTGATCTGCTGGCGGATTTACTCGCGGACTTTTTGGCAGACTTCTGAATAGGCTTGGCTTTGGCGAAGGAAGATTTAGGCAGGGATTTTTTTGCCATTGTGCCTTGAAAGCCTTTTTGTTTCGATTGCGGATTGTCAATTGCGGATTTTGAGCCGGAGGATTCTTCCGTGCGTCTCCGGCGGAATCAGCCTTCGACTGAGAATCGAATTCGCAATTGGACAATCCGCAGTCCGCAGTCCTTTTTTGGCGGAGAGGGGGGGATTCGAACCCCCGATAGCACCTTACGATACTATGACGGTTTAGCAAACCGTTGCCTTAAGCCACTCGGCCACCTCTCCAAAGAAGGGATGAAGGATAAAGTTGGAAGGATGAAAAAAGCCGTACCGACTTTTTACCTTTTTTCACCCTTTATCTCTCCGCCTTCATCCTTTATTTCACTCGCGGAGGATGAGGGACTCGAACCCCCACGGGCTTGCGCCCGGCAGTTTTCAAGACTGCTGCAATACCATTATGCGAATCCTCCAAAGAAGGGATGAAAAATAAAGTTGGAAGGATGAAAAAATTGCGTTTCAAAATTGCATCTTTTTCATCTCTCATCCTTTTGCCTTCATTCTTTCTTCCTTGCGGAGAGAGAGAGATTCGAACTCTCGATGCTGTTTCCAGCATACCCGCTTTCCAGGCGAGCGCACTAGACCAACTATGCGACCTCTCCAAGCCTTCTTCCGATTGCGAATTTTGTAGCGTCATTCGAAACTTGAGGCACGAATATAATACAGTTCTTCAGAGTTTCGAAAATTTTTCACGGTTACGCCCTGAAAAATTTGGCGGCGCGGTTGGCCGCGCGTAAATTTGCAAAAGTGAATCGCCAATGACACGCACCGCAACACGCCCTGACGCCCTTCATTCTTCCGGCTCTCTTCCAACTCTTCTTCTCCCCGACCGATCTTCACGCCCGTACGCATTGCTCGTCCCGTATTCATGCCAACCGCGCGCCGCACTTCGCCCTGCGGCATTTTCATTTTTAAACCTTTCCATTTTTAACCTTGCCTGATATGTCCGATAAAATTCTTTTCGAAGCCTTAACATATGATGATGTGCTCATCGTCCCGGCCCGTTCCGCCATTCTGCCGCGCGACGCTTCGGTGCAAACGCGGCTCACAAAAAAAATCATTTTGAACCTCCCGCTGCTCAGCGCGGCGATGGACACGGTAACCGAATCGGAGATGGCGATTGCGATGGCGCGCGTCGGCGGCCTCGGCGTCATTCATAAAAACCTCACGGTGATGCAACAAGCCGCGGAAGTCGATAGAGTGAAGCGTTCCGAAAGCGGCATGATTAAAAACCCGATCACGCTCACTGAGGACGCCACCGTCAAAGAAGCACTTGATTTGATGGCGAAGTATTCGATCTCCGGCATTCCGGTGGTGATGAACGGCGACGCAGAAAATCTTGGCAGCAAAAAATTGCGCGGCATCATCACCAACCGCGACTTGCGGTTCAAGCCCAACCTCAGCGAAAAGATCGCCCGCATTATGACGAAGGAAAATCTTATCACCGCCGAAATCGGCACCACGCTCGATGTCGCCGAAGTTATTTTGCAGGATAACAAAATTGAAAAGCTGCTCATCGTCGATAAAGACGGCAACCTCAAAGGGCTGATCACATTCAAAGACATTCAAAAGAAAAAACAGTTTCCCTCCGCGTGCAAAGACGAGTTCGGCAGACTGCGCGTCGCCGCCGCGCTCGGCATCAAGCAGGACACCGTTGAGCGGGCGCAAGCCTTGGTCGATGCGGGCGTGGATGCGGTGATGGTTGATACCGCGCACGGCCACAGCGAAGCCGTTTTAAAAATGACCGAGACGCTGAAAAATATGTTTCCCGCGCTCGCTGTCATTGCGGGCAACGTGGCCACGGCCTCGGCGACGCGCGATTTGATTTCAGCCGGGGCGGACGGCGTGAAGGTCGGGGTCGGGCCGGGCAGCATTTGCACGACGCGCATCATCGCCGGGATCGGGATGCCGCAACTTTCCGCTGTGATGCAAGCCTACGACGCCGCGCGGGAAACGAACACGCCCATCATCGCCGACGGCGGCATCAAATACTCCGGCGACATTGCCAAAGCCCTCGCGGGCGGCGCGGACAGCGTGATGATCGGCGGACTTTTTGCGGGCGTCGACGAAAGCCCCGGCGAAACGATTTTGTATGAAGGCCGCAAATACAAATCCTACCGCGGCATGGGTTCGCTTGGCGCAATGTCTGAACCCGATGGCTCCAGCGACCGGTATTTTCAAGACGCCGAAGATGAAATCAAAAAGTTCGTGCCCGAAGGAATCGAAGGACGTGTAGCCGCCAAAGGTTCGCTCGGCGAAACGGTGTATCAACTCATCGGCGGATTGCGGGCGGCGATGGGATATAGCGGCGTCGGGACGATTGAGGAACTCAAAACGAAAACGCAGTTTATCCGAATCACGAGTTCAGGCCTCCGCGAAAGTCATCCGCACGATGTGTTCATTACCAAGGAATCGCCGAACTATTCGAAGTAAGTTTCCGAATCGTTTGAGTTTGAAATGTTTGAACTTGAAGAAATAAAAAGGGTATTCATTTGAATACCCTTTCGTATTTCATGTTGAACCGCAACTGATTATTTAACAAGGATCATTTTCTTGCTCTTAAAAAAAGTTCCGGCTCTCAGCGTGTAGAAATAAACGCCGCTGGATAATCGTGCAG
>JACMJS010000038.1 GCA_014380515.1 Chlorobiales bacterium | reverse complement strand
TTATCTCCGAAACGTCCTCAAAGCGGAATCTTGATCATGAGAACTACCAAGGCAATTCTTTTTTCTCTCGATGCTTTAACGAAAGCCAAATCGGAGCGCGACCGCGTCGACGAACGCATCCCGGAACTGAGCGTAACGCAGTTTCCCAAACTGCTGCACCGCCTGTCGCTCACCGATATTCAGCATCTGCTCCAATCCATCATCATTGCCTTCAACGCCTGCATCGATCAATCCATCCGCTACCAATTCACCTCGCCGAGCCTAACGGAAATTATCGAGCGAGCCTTAAAAATCACCCTCCGCCGTGAAGCCAAGCCGGAAGAGGTTTCCGAAGTGCTTCAGTGCTTCAGCGACGATTCGCCGATTGAGTTTTCAAAACGCATGATCATGTATCTCGATATCTTGCAGCGCAGCGGATACATCATGGGCATCGTGGCGAACCTGCCCCTGCCGCTGACCGCCGTCATGGAACGCTTCGAAAGCGCGAGCATTATGAAATACTTTTGGACGATTGTGCTCTCGAGCGATTACGGCGTGCTCAAGCCAAGTGACACGCTGTTCAAATCGGCGATTGAATCCTTGCAGTGTCAGGAGCATGAAGTGATCATCGTCGGCTCGAACCTCGAGCGCGATTTGCTGCCGTTGCAAAACATGGCGTCGCAAAAGATTTATTTCAACAGCCGCAAAAAATTAGAAGCCCCACCCGAAGGCGTCATCGCCGTCAGTTCGCTTGATGAACTCCGCACGATCCTTTAAGATTTTCTATTATGTCCGGTCTGTTGTCTTCGGATTTGAGTGCGGCAGCGCATCTGCGGCTTAAAGAGTTGCGGGATGAAATCGATGCCATCGACCGCGAGGTCGCCCGCTTGCTCGGCGTCCGCTCCGAACTAGCCGCCGAGATCGGCAAGTTGAAACACACTTTGGGCGATGCGGTCTATCAGCCGGAGCGAGAGAAAGCCGTCATTGCCAACGTCCTTGCGGCGACGCACGGATTGCTGCCGCCCGAGGCGATGCAACGTATTTACGAACGCATCATCGATGAAACCCGCCGTATGGAACGGGAGCGTTCGGGAGATTAATTTTTGCCATTATCGCTTTTGCCAACCGCCGCTTTTGCCCATCATCGCATGTCCAAGTTTCTGCGCATCGCCCTCAAACTTTTGTTTCTGCTCTTCGTGCTCGGCGTGGTGCTGTTCGGCTTCGTCTATATTTATTTTTTCAAGTCCTCGCTCAACTCCTACGTCTACGCGCAACCGAAGCTCGTCAAGATCAACCGCGGAATGCGGTTTCGCCAGATCGTTGATGAACTCACCGCGCAGAAAATCATCAAGCGTAAAGAGCCGTTGCTCGTCGTCGCATACTTCACCTCCGAAGCCAAGAACATCAAACCCGGTCGGTACTACATTCCGAGCGGCCTGACGAGCGTTGAACTCGTTCGCTTTTTGCATACCCGCAAGCAAGATGAAATCCGCATCACCGTCCGCGAAGGCTTGGAAGGCCGCGAGATCGCGCAGGTGATTCATGATGAAATGGACACGGACTCCGCCGCATTCATGCGGGCTTTCTCGGATTCGTTGCTGCTGGCCGAAATGAATGTAACCTCGCCGAATTTCGAAGGCTACCTGCTGCCCGATACTTACAACATTCCGTGGGCATCGACCGAGCGCGACATCGTGAAATTTTTCGTGTCGCAGTTCCGAAAATTTTACAGCGACAGCCTCCGCGCCATCGGGGAGCGCGCGGGACTTTCCGAAATCGAAGTGCTCACGCTTGCATCCATCGTTCAAGCCGAAACGCCCGACGCCCGTGAGCGTCCGATTGTCGCAGGCGTCTATCTCAACCGCCTCAAGAAAGGCATGAAATTGCAAGCCGACCCGACGGTCGAATATGCCATCGGCGAAGGCCACCGGCGGTTGCTGTTCTCCGATCTGAAATTTGATTCGCCTTACAATACTTATCTCTACGAAGGCCTGCCGCCCGGTCCGATCAACAATCCCGACAAGAGCGCGATTCTCGCGGTGCTCAATCCGGCGCGGACGCAGTATTTATTTTTCGTCGCCACCGGTACGGGCGGCCACCGCTTCGCCGAAGATGCGTATCAGCACAACGCGAACGCCGAAGTCTACTATCAGTTCATGCGCGAAAAACGCGCCCGCGAAGACAGCCTCAAGCAAGCCGGACAGAATTAGAGATGCTTCGCCCGTACATTTCTTAGAAATGATATTGTGCGGAGAGTATGAAACGCATATTGCTACGGACAGGTTAGCCTCTCACCCCTTCCACAACTCACAAAAAAATTATCCATGCAACTTCAAAACAAAGTCGCGCTGATCACGGGCGGCGGCAGAGGCATCGGCGCCGAATCTGCACGGCTCTTTGCCGAAGCGGGCGCGAAACTCATTCTCGTCAGCCGTACCAAACCGGAACTGGATGCGCTCGCCAAAGAACTTTTCGATACATACGACACCGATACGCTTACGATGGTTTGCGATGTAACCAAGGCCGCCGATGTGAAATCAATGGTTGCGGAAGCCGCCGCGCATTTCGGGCGCATCGATATTTTGCTCAACGCCGCAGGCACCGGACAATTGAAACCCGTCTTGGAACTTGCGGTCGAAGAATTTGATGCGATGATCGATTTAAATCTGAAAGGGACTTTCTACGTCTCAAAGGCCGTGTGCGAGGTTATGGTCAAGCAGAAGTCGGGATTGGTGATCAATCTGCCGGGCATTTTGGGAAAGCATGCGATGCTGATGTCGTCGGGCTATTCGGCTTCGAAGTTCGGTGTAACCGGTCTGACGAAAGCGATGGCGTTGGACTTGCGGCGCGAGGGCGTCAAGTTTACGCTGCTGCATTTGGGCGGCGTCAATACTTCGTTTTGGGATAACGTGTCGATGAAGGTGCAGCGCGATAAAATGCTCACCGCCCGCGACGCCGCTCAGGCTGTGCTTCAAGCAGCACTCGCGCCGCAATCCGCCGTGCTCAGCGAAATCACATTGCAACCCGAAAATCACCAGATGCTTTAACGCCCCACAGGCCGGATCAAGAGTGTCTGCCTCAGACGTTCGGCGTTCGCTGATATTTTTTCGGCAGCTTGCGTGGCGGCTTTGGCATAAAAATCGTAACGCACTTTTGCTTCAGCATACCAAACTTTCAAGACTTTTGATTTTTCCGTCTTTGCGGTTTCAGGTATAAAAACGGCGAAGCGTTGAAGTTCCGCCGCGCGACTCTTGAAGCCCGCTTCAGTCTCGCCTAAAAATCTTTTCGCACGCACACTCCACTCCGTCATTTTATACGATGCACTATCGGTTCCTTGCAAGTGCAAATATGTAAATCCGTAGTCGGTCAAGGCCGCGTCGGTTACGGCCGTCAGAGTTTCGAGGGCGACTTTAAGTTTGGTGTCTGCGGCACCAATCATGGCCGCATCCATGCGGGTTGGAACAACGCGAGTACGGATTCGGTCGCGGTTCGAAAGGTCAAGGCTATCGAACATTTCTGCCGAACGGCGTGAGAGTGAATCTAACCGCAGCGTAACCGCGACGGGCAATGTGCTCACTTTCTCTTGGGCACGCGGCGAATAGAATTCCCGCGAAAGTGTCAATGAATCCGTCCATCTTTCATCGTAGGCATTGACCGCGCGTTCGGAACTAACGCGGGCGGTCAATGCAAGTTTGGCTTGATAGGCCAGCGCAGCTACTTCGCCAATCGGAATAGAAAGACTATCGCGCGTAAGACTATCCAACAAAACTACAATCGTTTTTTCGCGCACCTCTTTCGGCACGGCGTAATCGAGATATTTATACGCCTCGCGCTCCGCCGCCTCGCCCTGCTGAAACCACGCGGGCGCAACTTCCGGTTGCACGCCCGTCAATACCCCGGGCTCGGCAGGCTTTACAACTTCACGCGCTCCGCCGCATCCCGCCGCCGAAATCGAACATGCAATCAAAAAAAGTGCCGCGAGTACATTGAACGTGTTTTTCATTTGACCATTTTTTTATTACTACTTCTTGTCAAAAGAGGCCGGGGGATTTAGTAAGCCTTCGCAAAAATAACTTTTTGATTCGACGGCTTGCCGCTTCGAATGCACACACCCGTTTCATTCATCTTGTAAGTTTGGATGAAATCTTCATCCGTCGGAATGCAGCGAATCGTCGCTTTGGTTTCTTCCTTAATCAAACTTTCGGTTTCCGCCGTGCCGTCCCAATAAGCAACCGCGAAGCCCGTCTCCACTTGCGATTTGAACGCGTCGTAAGTCTCGACTTCCTTCATTTTCTCTGCGCGCAAGGCGAGTGCCTTATCGAACAAATTTTTCTGAATGTCGACCAGCAGCGTGAGAATGTATCCGGCAAACGAGTCATCAATCACCACCGGTTTTTTCTCCGAGGTGTCGCGCCGGGCGACGACGCACTGCCCTGCTGCAACGTCTTTCGGCCCCAGCTCGATTCGAACCGGAATGCCTTGCAGTTCATATTCGGCAAACTTCCAGCCAGGCGAGTTTTGGTCGGAGTCATCCAGAAATACTGAGACGCCTTTCGCCTTCAGCATCACTTCAAGTTCACGGGCCTGTGCCAGCACCGCGCTTGAATCGCCTTTCAAGATCGGTACGATGACGACTTGTCTTGCGGCGAGTTTCGGCGGCAAGACCAAGCCTTTGTCGTCGGAGTGCGCCATGATCAGCGCGCCGACGAGCCGCGTCGATACACCCCAACTCGTCGCCCATACATATTCCAACTTTCCTTCCTTGGACTGATACTGACAATCGAACGCCTTTGCGAAGTTTTGTCCGAGATGATGCGACGTGCCCGATTGCAACGCTTTGCCGTCCTGCATCATCGCCTCGATGCAATAAGTTTCGACCGCGCCCGCAAACTTTTCCGATTCCGACTTGCGTCCGACGATCACCGGCAAGGCCATGAATTCTTCGGCGAATGTTCGGTACACATTAATCATCCGCATCACTTCTTCCTTCGCTTCGGCTTCGGTGGCGTGAGCGGTGTGCCCTTCTTGCCACAGAAATTCCGTTGTGCGCAGAAAGAGTCTTGTGCGCAGTTCCCACCGCACGACGTTCGCCCATTGATTGATGAGCAGCGGCAAATCCCGGTACGATTGAATCCACTTTTTGTAAGTCGACCAAATAATTGTTTCCGAGGTCGGGCGCACGTAAAGTTTCTCGGCGAGTTCTTCGCCGCCGCCGTGCGTTACAACCGCACATTCGGGCGCGAAGCCTTCGATGTGATCGGCTTCTTTTTTCATGTAACTTTCGGGGATGAAGAGCGGGAAGTAGGCGTTGACATGGCCGGTCGCTTTGAACATCGCGTCCAGAGCCGCTTGCATCTTTTCCCAGATCGCGTAGCCATTGGGACGAATGACCATGCAGCCGCGAACATCGGAGTAATCGGCGAGTTTGGCAACGCGCACGACATCAATGTACCATTGCGAGTAATCTTTTTCCCGCGTCGTAATTTTTTCTGCCACTTAGAATTGAATAGAGAGTTGAGATGACGTGAAGGAAGGTTGAAAAGTTTGCGTGCAAAGATACTTCGCCTTTTCGTATTTTCTGCGGCTCGGAACTTTTCAGAATGTTTTAACATGACCCGGTGATGAAAACCATTTCGACCCGCCGATTTGCGATCATGCTTCGACGCGCCCTTCGGCCTTATGCCTTCGGTTTATTGCCATTTTCCGCGCCCCTTCTCACCGACACCGATGTTCAGCACGATCTTTTCAAATCAGAACAACCCAAACGCTGGAGCGTAGATTCTACCGCGTTCGTCTCGCTCGTCCGGCATCCGGTTGATCCTGAACGCCTTTCGTAGCCCTCATCATTTTTTTCCGAACGTCATCTCAATTTTCATCCGTGAGTCAGATTACCATTATCTATAACGATGTGCCCGACCGTTTTTCCGCCACCGTCGATTTAAAGTCCGAACAAGGCATCATGGAGGTTGCCAAAGGCATCGCGGATGTTTTGCAGCCGCTTCATGCCGTGAGTCTTTTGCCCTTCACCGGCGACATCGTGCTCTTGATGGAGCAACTGATGAAGTCGAAACCGGATGCGGTGTTCAATCTTTTCGAAGGTGCGTACGGCGTGTCGAAAAGCGAAATCTTCGTGCCGATGGCGTTGGAGTTACTTGAGATTCCTTACACCGGCTCCGCCCCGAAAACACTTGAAGTTTGTTTGCAAAAATTCAAGACGAAAAAATTGTTGCAGCAGCGTAGCGTCCCGACGCCGCGTTTCGAACTCTTGATTGAAGATGCGGCGATTGAAACCTCGCTGCCCTTTCCGCTCATTGTAAAACCGGAACATGAAGATGCAAGCGTCGGCATCTCGAACGATTCGGTGGTGATGACGACTGATGATCTCGCGCGGCAGGTGAAGTTAATTTGGTCGATACATAAGCAGCCAGCGTTGCTCGAGGAATTTATCGATGGCCGTGAATTCAATGTCGCGGTCATGGGCGATCCCGATGCGGCGGAAGTTGAAAACAAGCCGCAAGTCTTGCCGGTCTCCGAAATCAGTTTTGCGACGATGCCGGAAGGCTACCGCCGCATCGTCAGTTACAACGCGAAGTGGGACGAGCAAAGCGTGGAGTATAAAGAAACGAAACCCGTGTGTCCCGCTGTGATTGATTTCCGGTTGCAGATGGAGTTGCAGCAAACCGCGCTTCGAACCTTCAACGCGCTCGGTTGCCGTGATTACGCCCGCGTTGATTTGCGGGTCTCCCGCGAAGGCAAACCGTTCGTGATCGATGTCAACCCGAACCCCGATATTTCCAAAGACGCTGGATTCGCCCGCGCTACAGCGGTTGCCGGTTTGGATTACGCCGCCATGGTTCAGAAAATTATGTCGCTCGCCCTCGCCCGGCGTTAGTCGACCCAACACCGTAAGGGCGATAATGAGTTTACCGAGTTTGCGCTCTGTGGCCTCGCCCTTATAACGAAAGGATTGAGATGAGAAAAGAAATCAATGTTCTTCAGGATTCGATGGTGGAAATCAGCCGCAAGGCCGTGCTGTTGATGAAGGATCAAATCAATTTTACGCTTGAGAAATTCAGCGAGAAGGAACTGCGCGACTTTTTCAAATCGGCTATCGGCGATTTGTTGGGTGATCTCGAGAGCGACACGACCGATAAAATGAAACGCGGCCTGCGCGAATCCGCCGACTTCTTCAGTGAACTGCGCATCGATGAACGGCTTCGCTTGCTCATCGTCATCAAAGAAGTTTTGTTTGAAACGCTTTCTTCGCTCAACATCTATACCAGTCCGACGGCGAAACGCATTTCCGAACTCATCGATGAAAACATCTTGGAACTTTCTTATCACTACGAAATCGAGATGATGAAATCCGAAACGGGCGATGTCGTGGTGGCCGATGAAATCGCCGACGAACTTTACAAGACGCGCAAGAAATTGGAGAAGCAAAAAAACTTTATCACTTCGCTTCTCGAAAATTCGCCCGATGCCATCACGCTGCTTGACGCCAAACGCCGTGTAACGCTTTGGAACGACGCAGCCAAAGAACTTATCGGATACCGGCAAACGCAAATCATCGGCAAGAGCTTGGAAAAAATTTCCGCCGAAGACAGCGACCTGCGCAGCGTGCTCCGCGAGGCCGAAAAGAAAGGCAAAGTTTTGGGCAGCGAACTGTCGATCAAAACTCAAGACGGCAGGTTGCTGCCCGTCTCGGTCTCGGTCTCGACGATTGACAACGCGGCGGAAAAGGAAGCGAACTTCGTCGTCGTGATGCGCGATGCGTCGGAACTGCGCAAGATGCGCGACCGAGCCATCGACGCCGAGAAACTTTCGGCGATGGCGAAAATTGCGGGCGCGGTCGCCCATGAAGTTCGCAACCCGCTCAACTCGCTCATTCTCAACTTGGATTTGCTCGAGGATGAAATCACCACCGAAAAAACGGAGCGTCTCGAAAACCAACTCAAAATTTTCCGCGAGGAAATCGAAAAACTCAATGAGATCGTAACGAATTATCTGTCGCTGTCGCGGCTGACGAAGATTGAATTTAAAACCTTTGCGATCCGCGAGGTCGTGCATGACGCGGTGCGGCGGGCGAAGGCGGCGGCGGAACTCTCGCAAAAGAAAGTTCACTTCAAGTTTCCGTTGGGCATGTCGGGTGAACAGGCGGATGAAATTTTCGTGATGCTCGATGAACGGCAATTCGCCCGCGTGCTTTTAAATCTCTTTCAAAACGCGCTCGATGCGCTCTCGGCTGCGCCGAAGCCCAAAGAAATCGAGGTGCTGATTTTTCAGGAAGCAAATTTAGCCGTCATTGAAATCCGCGATACGGGCGAAGGGCTTGCGGAAGAAAATTTCGAAAAATTATTTACGCCGTTCTACTCGACCAAATCCGGCGGCACGGGCTTGGGGCTTTACATCGTCCGCGAAATCATCTTATCGCACCGCGGCGACATCGAACTGAAGAACCGCACCGACCGCAGAGGCGCGCTCGTCCGTATTACCTTGCCGCTCGCGGAAAAAGCGGAGAAGACGCTTGAAGAGATCAAACCTGACGCCGCTTTCAAATCGGTGGCCGCCGTAAATATTTAAAAGGGATATGATTAGAATTTTAATCGTTGATGATGAAAAGAATACGCGCGAAGCGATCCGCGACGGCCTTCTGAAAGCTGATTCAAAATCGGATTCGAAGTTGGAAATGAAATCGGAAGCGAGGCCGGAAGAGAAACAAGTGTTCGTCGCCGAAAACGGGAAGGACGCCCTGCGCATCCTTGCCGATGAAGAGATCGATCTCGTCATCACCGATTTGAAGATGCCCGACATGGACGGGGTGAAACTGTTGCGCGATATTAAAAAGTCGGATTCAAAAATCGTCGTGGTCATCATGACGGCTTACGCCACGGTGGATACGGCGGTCGAGGCGATGAAGCAGGGTGCATATGATTATATCCAGAAGCCGTTTCGGATGGGCGAGATCAAAAAGATTGTGGCGAAGGCTTTGGAGAATCGCTCGCTCCTGATCGAGAATGCGAAACTGAGACTGCAGCTCACATCAAAATATTTACCGAAGCACATCGTCGGGTTTAGCCCGCTCTTTAAGGAAATCATGGAGACGGCAGAGCAAGTAGCGCCTTCGAAAGCGACCGTATTAATTCTCGGCGAGAGCGGTACAGGCAAAGAAGTCATCGCCCGCGCGATTCACGAAATGAGTCAGCGGAAAGAAAAACCGTTCGTCAAAATCAATTGCGGCGCGCTACCGGAAGCCTTGCTGGAATCGGAACTCTTCGGCTACGAAAAGGGCGCCTTCACGAATGCGGTCAAGCAGAAACGCGGTCGCTTTGAAATCGCCAACGGCGGCACGATTTTCTTGGATGAAATCGGCGACATGCCCACGCACCTGCAAGTCAAACTTTTGCGCGTCTTGCAAGACGGTGAGTTTGAGCGGCTCGGCGGCGAAGAAACACTGAAAGTGGATGTGCGGGTGATCGCGGCAACGAACAAAGACATCGAAGATGAAATCGAAGAAGGCCGGTTTCGGGAAGACTTGTATTACCGGCTCAACGTCATCAAGTTGAAACTGCCGCCGCTGCGTTACCGGCAAGACGATGTGATTGCGCTCGCACAACATTTCACGGAAAAATTTGCGATGCTCAATAGCAAAATGATTCGCGCGGTGTCGCCGGAAGCCATTCGGCTGCTGGAAGGCCACAGCTGGCGCGGCAATGTGCGTGAGTTGGAAAACGTCATCGAGCGCGCCGTCGTGCTGTGTAACGGCGAGACGATTCAGAAGGAACACTTGCCCGACTACATCACCGGACAAGACAGTTCGAAAGTGATCTCGTTCCGGCTGGGTGTAACGCTTGAGGAAGTCGAAGATGTAATGATCGCCCGCACACTGGAATCAACGGGCGGCGGCAAGGAAGAAGCCGCGAAGATTTTAGGGATTGGCGTGGCGACGCTTTACAGAAAATTGAAGGACAGTGAAATCCAAAAACAAGGCGAATGAATCTATAATGTTGCTTCGGCGGAAGTTTGTGTAAAAGCAGAAAACTCTTTAAATTCGTGGCCGATTGAAATTGGCGATCCTTAAAGATCAACATTTGGCGACGCCCACATATCGCTCTTTGATTTTGTTTCTCATCTCTTTTCTCATCTTTTAAGTTTTTCAAATCAACTTCTTAAATATCATTTCATCAATGCAGAAGATCACTCTTGCACTTTTACTGACTGTTGCAGTTGCAACCATCGGATGCGGCAAACAAGGCCCGACACCTGAAGAACGCGCTCGCATAGAGGCTGATTCCGCTCGTGTCGCCGATTCCACAAGAATGGCTATGGAAGCCGATTCTATTGCCAAAGCCCCGAAAGACATCATTGAAACCGCCGTTGCTGCGGGTCAATTCAACACGCTTGCCGCACTCTTGACCGAAGCCGGTTTGGTAGATGCACTCAAGGGCGATGGTCCTTTCACCGTGTTCGCTCCGACGGATAGCGCGTTTGCAAAAATTCCCGCCGCCGATCTCGAAAAACTGAAAGCCGACAAGGAAAAACTTGCCATGGTTTTGAAATATCATGTCGTCTCCGGCAAAGTAATGGCCGCCGACGTCAAGACGGGTCCGGTCAAAACGCTGGCTGAGAAAGAATTGAAAGCCACTGTAGCGGACGGTAAAGTGATGGTTGATAAGGCCAATGTGGTTACGGCAGATATCGTCGCCAAGAACGGCGTGATCCATGTGATCGATAGCGTCATCATGCCGAAGTAACTTTCGAGCGTCGTTCCGGCATTCGTTTTTATGAATTATCAAACCCCGCACACCAGCGGGGTTTTTTTTGAAATGACTCGATTCAACCCTTTGGAGAAATCTTCGGATGGCGGTGGCAAGCGGGCGATAAAGTGGCCGGGCAGTTGTTAAACAAAGTAAATCGCGTATATTAGAGGCTGTAGCAATTTTTAATTGACCCGCGATGACAAAACATCGTGAAATTACTTAACTAACAGAGGAAGAAACCAAAATGCAAAAAATCCTATTCGCACTCTTGCTCACAGTCGCCGTGGCCGCTGTCGGTTGCGGGAAGCAAGGCCCGACACCTGAAGAAGTCGCCCGTATGCAGGCTGACTCCATTCGTATGGCGGATTCCGCCCGCAACGCCGTGGTTGTACCCGACACCGCCGGCGCAATGATGAGCGACAGCACCAAGATGATGGACAGCTCGGCAATGGCTCCGAAAACGGAAGGCATGAAAAAAGAAGGCCACTAAGCCTTTGACATTCATTGCATCATATTCTATGAGGGGAACTGCTTGTTCCCCTTTTTTGTGGACGCACTTGCACACAGCTTTCATCCCTTCTTCCTGCGGTTTTGATTTTGTAGCCCTTGTGTTATATTTTGCCTCACCAAGTTGAACGGGCGTTACTTCAAAGTACCCGGTTCAGCGCATAGAAATCAGACTCTTCCCCGTCTCCATCCGCAACGCGTCTCAACGAAACGATATGGCATTTACCGGAAGTATTAAAGGGTGGACGATCACCGAGATGTTGCAACTTGTCCGCTCCTCCCGCAAGACGGGCGCGATGCTCGTTCAAATCAGCACGGCATATGGCGACACGCAGAAAGTGATTTACTTTCGCAACGGTATGGTCGTCGCTATCGACACCGGCTCGGAAGATTTGGGCGCGATTTTGCTTCAGGAAAATTTCATCACCCGCGAAGATTTAGATCAAACCATTCGCCTTCAAAAGTCGGAATACAAAGGCAAGCGGGTCGAGCAGATTTTAATGGCGACGAAGAAAGTCGACGCCCAGCGGCTTGTCAAAGCGATTCGCATTCAGATCGAACAAGTCATCGGCGGGCTGCTACAGGAAAAAAATGCGAAGGTGTCGTTTGAACCCGACGCCCAGCTCAAGGTTCAAGCCCTCAGCAATGGCGTGGATATTCAGGGCATCTTGCTTACCGCCGCCGTGAAGGTGGATGAGATGAGTTTGATCCGCGATAAAATTTCGAGCAATCAACTTGTGCCGAAGCGCACGGCTCGCGGCGAAGAAAATCTTAAAGAGATTTCGCTCAAGCTCGACGAGTGGAAAGTTTTTCTCGGCGTCGATGGCAAGACGGATTTGAAGACGATGGCGATGAAGTTGAAGTTCGACGAAATTCAAGTGATGAAAGCCGTCGCATTCTTCGTTGAGGAAAAGTGGGTCGAGTTGCCGAAAGCGGGCGCGGTGGAGACGCGAAAGAAAATTTTGGCCGTTGATGACAGCAAAGTCATTTTGAAAACAATTCAGATGGCTCTCGCTGAAACCGGCTACAGTCTCATCACGGCGGAGACGGGCGAGGCCGCAATCAAACTGGCTCAAGAACAAAATCCCGATCTGATTTTGCTCGATGTAATGCTGCCCGACACGACCGGCCTGCGCGTCTGCAAAACGCTCCGCACCGATTTCGCCGCCCTGAAAACCACCCCGATCATCATGCTTTCGGCGAAGGACGCCGAGATTGATCGCAACCTCGGGCTTCATGCCGGAGCGAACGACTATGTTACCAAGCCGTTCAAAGACGGCGAACTGGTGGCCAAAGTCAATGAGTATTTGAACAAAAATTAATTCGGGCGAACCGGCAGCGCCGCACAGCGTCCAATCATCAACACATCAATTTCATTTTAGGAGAGGCATGGCAAGAGTACTTATTATTGACGACAGTGCGGTCGAGCGAAAAATTATCGCCAAGGCAATGACGACGCTGGGCTACTCCATTATCGAAGCCACCGACGGCGAAGAAGGCGAAGCGAAAGCCAAAGCCATCAAGCCCGACATCATCGTTCTCGATGTGGTGATGCCGAAAAAAGATGGCTTCCAAGTTTGCCGCAGTTTGAAGAAAGCACCGGAGACAGCCAACATTCCCGTCATTATGATCACCTCAAAGGATCAGGACAGCGACAAGTTTTGGGGCATGAAGCAGGGCGCGATGGCCTATCTCGTCAAGCCGTTTAATGAAGAAGATTTAATCGCCGCTGTTACCAAAGCCTTAGCCTGAGCCTTGAGATAAATCGATCCGGTCCGATCCGAAAAATCAATTCTGTTTCAACCTTAGTCAATATAATCCTCAATAGGCCGCGCGATGACCGCGGCAAGGCAACGAGATGATAGAGCAAAATCCGCCTGCAAATATGGAGACTCCGGGTCTGTCAATGGAAAAGCCCGAAGGCAGGCTTGCTGTGAAATTGCCCGGCGACATTCGGCTCGATGAGCTGAAGGCGATGCCCGCCGATGCCGTTCAGCACCTTAAAATTCTTGATGAGGACAACGGCCAAGGCAAAGACGCCGATGAAATCCGCGAGCAGTACATTGCGATGCTCGTCGGCGAGCGTGAGATCGCGTTTCGCGTCGCTGATATTGAAGCCATTCTTGATATGCAGCGCATCACGCCCGTGCCCGGCCTGCCGTCGTTCGTGCTTGGAATTTGCAACGTGCGCGGCGAAATCACCTCGGTCGTTGACATCAGGAAAGTGTTGGGCTATGAATCTCGCCGCATGAGCAACAAGCGCAACGCCGCCGAAAAGATTATCATCGTCAGAGGACATACTTATTCAGTCGGCTTCGTGGTTACAACGGTGCTTGACGTGCTTCGGGTGCATGAGCGCGAAATCATTCAGGCCAATCCTGAGGACGCCGAAGCCACCCGAGCAGCCAGTTTCGCAACGGGCATTTATGTGCGGGCGGGCGATGAACTCAGGCCCAGCGACGTCATTTTAATTGACACTGAAAAACTTCTCGAAACCAAAGAACTCTCCCAATTCCAGTAATGTCTTGCGGCAGCATTCTGAGACATATTTTCTGGCGTCCCCGCAACATCCTTTTGGCTTTCGAGCTTTATAGACTTGAGACTTTCGGAAAAAATTTAATCGCAACGCATACATACCAATGGCAACACTTACGCAGAAATCTTCCGAGGCGCAGGAAACCGCCGCACAACGCGCGGAACTCGTCTCGAAACTCATCGCCAATTCCAGCGATATCGAGCGGTACGTACAACAGAACGGCGACAATGTGTATCTCCAAACTTTGGACGCCGAGCGCAAAAAACTACTGGCCTTCATCGAAGGCAGCAGCATCGATAGCCGCAAATTGAAAGACTATATCGGCATTTTGGATAATGCCATTCATTCGGCGCAGCAAACTCAGGTGGTGATGCCCGAACCCGTACCGGTAAAACCCACACCGAAACCTGCGGCGGCCACGCCCGCAACGTCCGCGCCGAAGGAACACATCGGTAACACCGGCAACGTTTTTGCGATGGACGGTGAAGACGTGGATCACGGCATCGGCGATAACTTGCTCGGCCTCGATCTGGAAGGCGTGCTCGGCGATATTCTCTCCGACAGCACCAGCATCAGCGCCGCCTTTGATACCGATCAATCCGACGACGCGATCCGTATCGACGGCGACCGCATCGTGCTCACGATTGATGAAGAGTTGGAAAACTCCATCGATGAAGAAGCGAAGATGTTCGAAACCGAACAAGCTTACCGCGCCAAAGATTACTTCAAAGCCCTCGTCGTCGCGCTCGCACTCAACATCCGCTTCAAGCAGGGCGTCGGCAAACGCGCCGATTCCATCGTCAACCGTCAGGACGAAATCATTTTCGAATCGAACTACCGCATCGCTTACGACTATCTGGAGAAAGCAAAGGCTTCAAAAGGTGCCGAGCAAACGGATTACAAACTTTCGGCGATCATGCACTTATACGCCTCGCTCGATCAGCGTTCGCGGACGGGTCAGGAAAAACTGCGCGATGATATGAAAACCGTCATCGATAAAATGGTCGAAAAAGAACGTGCGGGCGCGGGCAGCAAAGCCTACATGAAAACCGGTATGTTCTCGAAAGTCGATGTACCGACGATTGACGATAAAGTCTCCAAGAGCCTGTACTGGAACGACAAGGCGAAGTCGGAAAAAGACCTCGTGAAGCGCGAGTATTACATGTTGATGGCCTTTGCGATGGACATCAATTATTATCGTTACCAAATCGCGCTGGCCAACTTCTACATCGAGATCAACAAACTCAACGAAGCCTGCCGCTACATCAACATCCCGTTGCCGGTGGTTGAAAACGACGGTATTGATTTCTTGATTTCGCTCCAGAAAAAAAATTCAGAATACGCCAACAAATTTATCGAGCGGCGGTTCGCTTCTGATCTCAAACAACTCCGCGCCCGTTTGGAACAGCCGGATGAAAAAGAGTTGAAAGAAAAAGACCCTGTTAAAAAAGAAAATCTTACCGCCGCCCGCTACAAAAAATTCGTCGATACGATTGATCTGTGGCAGAAGCGGATGGACGCGATGAAATCCGAAGTGCTCTTCCGCAAAACCACGCTGCGGATCGAATACACGAAAGCCTTTATTGAAATGGTTGACCTTGCCAATCAAACGAGGCCGGGCGCGGTTATTCAGGATTACATCAACCGTTACAAAGGCTCGGACGTACGGAGTATGCAGAATCCGAACATCGTCAATTGCATCGATTTCATTTTCCGCTACTCGATCACGCCCGATGAAAAGAGCGTCGGCGGGCTTGCGGTCGAGGGCGACGCGGAGAAGAAGTTTGAAGACCTTTGCAAATCGCTGGTCGATTATTTCAACATTGAGATTGCGGCATCCAACAAAGATTTGCTCGATGCCAAGCGCATGGTCGGAAGCAACACCGAAACGCTGATGCTGTCGATGAAAGGCTTGGGATACAAGTTTGAAAAGACGCCCGCACTCACCAAGAAGTAATTGTGATTTTACAGCGCATTCTTTTGCGGCCTACAGACATTTTCGGCAATGGATTTATTTTACCGCCCGCTACAGTTTCCCTGTTCGGGCGGTTTTTTTTTCAGACGTTCTTAAACCTTCTTCGCGGAAAAGTTCACCATGGCAAACCAGTTCGGCAACCGGCTTGATCGAAAAGTCGTGCTCATCGTCTCCGTCGTACTTGCAGTTACCTTTATCGGTCTTTCGGTCATTCTGTATTTCCGGCAGGCGCAACAATTCGAAACCGAATTGCGAGACAAGGCCGCGCGGGTCTCGAGCACGTTGCAAGGCGCGTGGGAGTTCAACGCCGCGACGCTCGTTCGCAACCATATCGAGGTAACCGATACCACGTCTGAGATCATCAACATCATTCATTTCAATCCGCGGCTCGTCCGCATCGATACCGCCAAGGCGACGAACGAAGACGGCACGCCGGTTGCGGATCAGGATGCGACGTTTGAAATCAAACAGACCTCGATTCTCTACCGCAATCCGAAAAACAAGCCCGATGAATATGAAGAGGAAGTGCTGCGCGTATTTGAATCCAAACTTTCCGAAGCCCGCCTGAACCGCAAAGACACGCGCACCAATCCCGACGAGATCGCAACATGGAAAGAAACCGACGTCGGCGCGCGGCGTGTGTTCAGATATATGCAGCCGATTTACATCAAGAAACAATGTTTGCATTGCCACGGACGCAGAGATGAAGCTCCCGAATATGTCCGTGAAAATTATGAGGGCGGTTACGATTACCGCGTCGGTGATTTGCGCGGGGCGGTCTCGATTATCATTCCGGCGGATTCGGTCAAAGCAAGTCTTTCGGGAAACTTGTGGTTCATCATTTTTCTCGGTCTGGGCGCGATTGCGATTGCGATTGCGATTATTTATTTCCTGATGCAGCAAGTGATTGCAAGGCCGATTCAGCGCATCGTGAGCTCCGCGCGGAGCGTCTCGCAAGGCAACTTGACCGAGCGCGTCAGTTACGAAGCCGATGACGAAATCGGTGAACTCGCCGATTCGTTCAACATGATGGTCGATAACATCAAAGAAGCCGTCCGCGATATTATCGAGTTGACGATGCGGCTCAACCAAGTGGCGATTGACATCGGCAACACATCGACGAGCGTTTTGAAGAGCGCGGAAAATCAATCGGTCGTTGTGCAAGACGTGTTGCAGACGATGGGCAAGATGGGTACATCGATCAGCAGCGTAACCGACGACGTGCAAGGCCTGACGATCAACGTCCGCGAAACCCGCACCTCGATTGAGGATTTGATCGGTACGGTGCAAGAAGCCGCGCGGGGCATTCAGGATGCGAACCAAGTGTTCAGCCAAGTCATCAACGAAGTTCAAGGCGGCAAGTTTGCGATTGAACAAGTGAACCTTGCCATCGGCGGCATCTCCGAAAAACTTGAGTCGATGGTCATGCAGATTCAGCAGCTCGACAAAGCCTCGCGCGAGATTACGAACGTGGCCGACATCATCAACCGCACCGCGAAGCAAACCAACTTATTGGCCGTCAATGCGTCGATTGAATCGGCGATTGCGGGCGACGCGGGCAAAGGATTTAAAGTTGTCGCCGAAGAGATCCGCAATCTTGCGACGCAATCGGCATCGGCCTCGCAGCAGATTCAGGATATGGTGATCGGCATTCGTCAGACGGTAGCCAGTTCCGTCGATTCCGTTGCCGAAGCCACGCAAACCGCCAGAGACAGTATTTCCGTCGTGCGCGATGCGGATAAAACGCTCGAGAAAATCACGCAGTTTTATTCCCGCTCGAGCGCGATTATGAGCAGACTTTCGGGGTTGGTTGATACGCAGATGCGCAGCAGTCAGCAAGTAACGATGAAGACGACCGACATGACGATTCGCACGGGGCAGGTGATGGAGCAGGCGGAGATTCAGAAGAACGCGGGGTTGCGGGTGTTGAAAACGGTTGAAGGACTTTCGGAGACGGCGATGAAGAATAAGGAAGCCTCGCTGGAGATTTCGCAACTCACGCAGGAACTCATCAACCAAGCCGAGCAACTTCAAGACGCGATCCGCCGATTCAAGCTCAACGATTCACAACGGTTGTTCAAGTAAGTTCACCCCGTGTGTATCCGTTTATTTAAGCAACATGGGAGACCGTGCTCTCCAGCGACGCAGGGATCAACAGGGTGAAGGTCGATCCGCTTTCGGCAGCGACATCGGACGCATGTGGATGCAGTGCGGCGTCGGTAAAAGTGGTGGTGAACGAAATTTCGCCACTGTATGATTCCGTAAAGGCTTGTACGGATGAGAGTCCCAAGCCAGTACCCTGCTGCGCAAGCTTCGTTGTGAAGAACGGTTTAAAGATATTCGCCGCCGTTTCCGGCGCGATGCCGGGGCCGGTATCCGAAACGGATAGCACGGCAAACCGTCTGCGGTCTGTAGCGCGCTGCTCGGTTGAAAGCCGGAATGCAAGCGTGCCATGATTTCTTTCCGGCAAGATTTCCGCGATGGCATCAAGGGCATTGAGGGCAAGATCGAGGATCGCCTGCTCAAGTTGGTTACGGTCGACCGTTACATCCGGCACATTGGGGGCGAAGTGCATTTCAAGCGTGATGCGCGGATCAATCGAATGCTTGAGCAGCGCGGCGACGCTGCGGACGGCATGTTCAATCGGGACGCGTTCTTGCTGTAACGGTGTAGAGCCGTGCAGCAACGCTTCGGAAAGCGTTTTCGCACGGGTGGTTGCAACGGTGATTCTCGTGAGATACAACGCCGCTTTCTCATCCAAATGCGTCTTGTGACCGAGCAAGTCGGCGTACCCCGAAATACACGCGAGCAGGTTTTTAATATCGTGCGCAAAGCGGCTCGTATGAAGGCCGATATAAGCAAGCCGTTTCAAATCGGATGGCGTGGATTGCGGCGTCTCGAGCGGAGAGTGAGTTAGTATGGACATCCTACTTTAAAGTGAATTCTTTCGAGGGTTACTTTCGGCTACATCAAGTTTCGGCCAAGTTTCGGTTACACAAGTTTCGATTGCATCAAAGTACTTCGTTTCAACGCAGCATATCGGATTTGCCACGATGCGCCTTCTGAACCGCGCGGCGGTACTTTCTCCGGCTCTCCGGCGATTTGCCGGTAAGAATGGTTTTGTTTGAGGCAGGGTTAGGATGAAAGATGAAAAGTAAATGCTGACTGAAAATATGAGGGCTTACGCCTTGCCGTTTTCTGTCTTATCGTCGTTTGATTCGCACCGTCAGTTGCCAACGGCCTTCATACCTTTGCGAACAATGGTCATTGACGGCGACGTTCAGCCACGTATCGCGCTCCGCCGTGACCTCACCGGAAAAACCGACGTAATGCACGCGGCCTCCGGCTTTGGCGACGAGACTGTAAAGATTTCCGCCCGGCAGCGGCGCAGGCGAGACAGCCACCTCGAAATCATGCCCCGTCGGCGACATCAATAGCATCGGCGAACCGGCGGGCGCAAGGTATCCATCAGCGGCGATCATGGCCGTTTGCCCCGTTGCCAGAAACACCGTTGTTTCAAACCAGCCTTGCACGTTGCCGTCCATCGAAAAGGTTTCAACGTCTTTTTGCTTCGGACTTGCAGCCTGAACGGATGCCTGAGCGGATGCCTGAGCGGATGTCAGTGCGCTTGCCATATCGTTTCAAGAGCTTAAAGATTACGATACTACGTTTTCGTCTACCTTTGGAGACTGCGGCAAGTATGACACTGAAAGAACTTGCGCGTCAGAAACTGCTAGTACGGATGTCCTTTCTAAGCAGCCCGTACGGCTAAGGCCGCGAGCGGTTTGGGTATCGGTGCTACTTGTGGCCGTTGGGCGTAAAGCGATGCGGGTAACAAATGTTGACTTGCCGGATTCACAAGCATTCCCGGTTCGGATAAAACCTCCGCTTCCATTTGCTGCACCGGATGATTGCTTTCAACCGGAATACTCATTGCAACCTGAATCTCTTCCAAAAAAATTGCCGAATCATCTACCATAGAATTCGGTGCCGGATCGCTCGTCGGTAATTCAGGCAACCTCTCATATCCGGTTCGTTCGATGGGCTTCAATATGCTCATCAAATATACGCACAGGGCTTCGGGTGTCTCAAAAACCTTTGACCACATGTCCCCCGAACTGATCCTGTAGCGACATTCAGGGGCGGTTACCTCTTGGCTCAGTGGCGACTTCTGTGTGAAGACCAGTGTGAATTTTTGAGAGATCATACTGGCCTCCGGCACAGATGCAGCGTAGGGTGTTCGCATCGTCATAACTGCGATTGATTTAAGTACATTCAAAAC
>JACMJS010000245.1 GCA_014380515.1 Chlorobiales bacterium | reverse complement strand
TTCGAGTTTAACGCTCTCCGGTTCGATGTTTATTTCACCGTTCAAAAAACCAACGGCTTGGGTAAGTGATTCGACACCGTAGACATTCAGCGTTTGATGCACCGCCGCTGCGACCGCCGCTTCGCGCGCGTTTTCACGCGGCACGATCAACCGGTCGAACTTTTCGCGCGAGGCCATCACACTGACCGGCAACGCTCCGCTCACCCGGCGCAACATCCCATCGAGTGCCAGTTCCCCGATGACGACCGTATTTTTCAACTGTTCCGCATCGATGATACCTGCGGACGCGAGGATTCCCAACGCCATCGGCAGATCGAATGCGGTGCCTTCTTTGCGCACATCGGCGGGCGCGAGATTCACCGTGATTTTTTTCGGCGGTACGACGAAGCCGGAATTTTTGATCGCCGTCAGCACGCGCTCGCGGCTTTCCTTGATCGCGCTGTCGGGCAAACCGACGACGACGAACATCGGCAAGCCGCTGTCCAAGTTCGTCTCAACCTCAATGCGAATCGCATCTACGCCGATAAGCGACGCCGAAACCAATTGCGACAACATTTTCTTTGGGGAATGTTTGGTTACAGTTTTTGATGCACACTTTTACGCTGAAAAATGTGGCCGCTAAGATACAACATCACCGAAAGGTATTGAAGACTTCACCGAAATTTTCTACGTCTTTGGTTTAACATTTCGTAGGCAACCCTTGTGGTTGCCCGTCTTTCGGGGCAACCACAAGGGTTGCCCCTACCACGAAAAAAAAATTCTTATTGCTTTCCTTGTCAATCAGAGATGGAGAAATTTAACCTAACCATAACAACATGACTTCAAAACGCATTGAACTCACGCCGGAATTATTTCGCAGGGCGGACGAAACGGACGACGCCCGCTTTTATCAATCGCCGCGTTTCGTTACGCACATCGACGATGCTGCGATTGCCGCCGTTACAACACTCTACCGCGAATATTTTCCCGCGGGACTTGCCGTGCTCGATTTGATGAGCAGCTGGATCAGCCACTTGCCCGAAGATGTCGTTTACCGTGAGGTCGTCGGCCTCGGCATGAACCGCGAGGAACTCGCCGCCAACCCGCGCCTGACAAAATTCGTCGTTCAGGATTTAAACCGCGAACCGCTCTTGCCCTTTGCCGACGCGGCATTTGACAGTGCGGCGATCTGCGTCTCGATTGATTATCTGACGCAGCCGGTGGAAGTGCTCCGCGAAACCGCACGGGTATTGAAGCCGCAGTCGCCCGTCGTCATTACGTTTTCAAACCGCTGCTTCCCGACGAAAGCCGTTGCCGCGTGGCATAGCCTCGATGATGCCGGACATTTGAAACTTGTTGAAGCGTATTTGAATGCGGCGGGCGGATGGCGGGACATAGAACTGCTCGACCGCAGTCCGAAAAAGTTATTCAGCGATCCGCTCTTCGCCGCCATCGCCCGCCGCGCATAGCACCAGCCGCCATTGTCATTCTGAATGTAGCGCAAGCGCAATGAAGAATCTGCATTCTCTTCCTCACACAATTCAAATGCAGATTCTTCGCTCCGCTCAGAATGACAGAACGAGGATCAGAATGGCACAAAGATTTTTTAGCCGCTGATAAGGATGCGGATGTTGAAGCCGACTTCGTTGCGCGTTGATTCGAAAATCGTCGAGCCTTCGGCTTTGGGCAAGATGCGGGAGTATCGCCAGAAGAAACTGGCATTGACGCGCGTGCTGAGTGCGTAGGCCAAACGCGGCTCGAAGTTGATGCGCGTTGAGCCAATCGGTTGCGGCAGCGTGCTGCTCGTGCCGACGATCTGTACGGTTTGTTCGTCGTTATCAGCAATCGAAAGCGTGAAGTTGAAATCCAAATCGTTCTCAAGCGTAGCACCGTTGAACGGCCAAAAACTCAACGGAATTTTGAGACCGGATTTTCGAAACCCCGCCGTAACCGAAAACTCCGAGTTCGTCGCCTGACGCAGGGATTTGTTTGAAAGGTCAAGCGTGAAACTGCGCCCGCGAATGTACCGCAGCGTCGTGAGCAATCCGAATTTCCAACTGATGTTCAGCCCCAGCAGCGGCGAAAATTGTTCGTTGATGCTTGAGGCATTGGTCGTGCGGCTGCCGTCGGCGTTCTGCACGATGTACGACGAAATGTAAGTCGATGTATAAGCATGATCGAACGAGACGCTTTGCGTCAGACCTTCGAAGAAAAACATTTTCTCCAAGCCCGTCCAACTGATTTGCCAATTGGGCAGCGGCAGGATCAGGGCGTTTTCTTTGGTCATGCCAAACACGCGCCCGAAGAAACGTCCGAGGCCGGTCGGTTCGAAGCCGCGTTCAAAGCCTTCGGCCAGCGCGTTACCGTCTTCGGGAAGCACGCCGCCGTTCAATTCCTGCAAATCTTTTTTGAACGATTCCACATCGCGGAAGATCGAGATGTATGATTTGCTGACGCTGCCGCTCACGCCGCGTACCGTGCGCAAACCTTCGGGACGGTTGTCAATCGTTCGGTTATACGACCAGTTGCTTGACCACCGCAAATTGATTCGAAAGTTATCGGCGAGCGCAAGGCCGGTGTTGACATCGAAACCATTCGTCTGCGAAAATCCATCGGACGGAAAGACGCTGAACTCTTGACCGGGCACGGGCACAACCCGGTCGCCGGGCCGGTCGGAAAGTCCCAATTGATAGGCGAAACCGGGCGCGGCGTATTGACTGCGGTTCGACCCCAATTGATCAAACGGGAAAAAGTTGAACCAACCCGTGCCGCCCAAAAGTCCGCTCGAAGTAATGTTGTTGTTCGAGCTGAAGTTGACCGTGATGTCGCTGAACGTTAGAAACGTGAGCGCGATATTTTTCAAATCTTTGCCGAGCGTGAGCAGCGGCGAGGGTCCGCTCTCGGTGATGCTTCGCGCGCTATCGGCGCGGGTGCTGTCCTGACGCAGCGGCGCGGACGCGGCGGCAAGTTTTTCCTGCTCGGCGATCCGAAGCATCACCCCTTTTTCTTCATCGCTCATTCCGGCGGTATCCAACACGGCGACCGGCGGGAGTTGCGGCGGCGGAACGACGCCCGTGCCGCGTCCGGCATTGCCCGGCGATTTGCTTTGCCCTGGCGTCTGTCCGGGCGGATTCTGTCCCGACGGCGCGTTGGGT
>JACMJS010000244.1 GCA_014380515.1 Chlorobiales bacterium | reverse complement strand
GGGCAACTTCTCTTGGCCGAAGGAATTTTTTTGTCCTTTCAATTGGCTGTCTCTTTCGGAAAGGCTCATCGGCGGCGGCGGTTAAAAGGTTATGACAAATAAATAACCCGGCGAAGATAGAACGTCGGGCGGCGAAAAATAATTTTCCCGTTACATTTCCCCTGAAGTTTTTTCTCAAAAAAGTAAAGCGATGAATACGGAACTTTCACATTTGGATTCTAAAAACAATCCGGCAATGGTGGATGTCGGCGGCAAAGCAACGACCCTGCGCGCCGCCAAGGCACAAGCAATTGTGGTGCTCGGCGAAGAAATTCTTACAACCTTAAATGCGGACGAACTGCGAACGGCGAAAGGGCCGGTGTTTCAAACGGCGATCATCGCGGGCACGATGGCTGTAAAAAAAACCAGCGATCTCATTCCGCTCTGTCATCCGCTCGCTATCGATGGTTGCAAGATTGAAATTCATTCGCACAATACAAGCGAAGTCATCATTACTTGCACCATAAAAACCGAGGGGAAGACGGGCGCCGAGATGGAAGCTCTCACCGGCGCGAGCGTCGCCGCCTTAACGATCTATGACATGTGCAAAGCCATGTCGCACGGCATTGTCATCAGGGAAATTAAACTTTTGGAAAAGCACGGAGGTAAATCGAATTATGACCACGAAGTATCAAGCGGCGGGCACGGAAAGTAATTCGGCACTCGTCAAAGACGCCTCGGCATCTTCTCACCCGAAGCGTGAGCGGGCGGCGGTGGGTGCATATCACCGCGTTGAACTTGTCCTCGCCGGAGCAACGCCTGCGGAAATTTACCAACTCGTTCAAGCTCTTGCCTCGCGCGGCGTCAAGGCCGGTCTGGTTACAACTTTATCTGACGCGAAAACAAACACCCGTCATGCAGCCATTCAAGGCGGCGCGGCGTCGGTATTGACGCTGGAGTCGCATCAATACACGCTTTACAACGCATCGCCGCTTGAAAAACATGACGCGATGCGCGTGCTTCAGCAGTGCGACCTCGTGCTCATCGCAGGCGGAGGATCAGATGAAACGCCGAAAGTTTTATTTGACCCGAATGACGAACTGCAAAGTGCGATTGCAACCGTCGGCAAAATCCACCGGACGAACGTGCCGAACTTCGACTCACGCGATGCGGCGGGACTTGCGTCGTTTGTGCACAAGTGGGCGGAAAAACAAATGACTTCGATGCCGCTTTACGGCTTGGTGCTGGCGGGCGGGAAAAGCGTGCGGATGCAACAGGATAAAGGCTCGATGGATTATCACGGCGAAACGCAGCGCGAACATGTTGCGAAATTACTCGCGCCTTACTGTGAAAAAGTTTTCGTTTCGTGCCGAACCGAGCAAGCGGCGATCATTGAGCCTGGTCTCGTCCCGCTCTTCGATACCTTCCTTGACTTAGGACCCGCTGGCGGGATGCTCACCGCGCTTCGAGCTTTCCCGAATGCCGCGTGGCTCGTGGCCGCGTGCGACTTGCCCTACTTGACAAACGCATCGATTGAACATTTGATCGCCCGTCGCAACCCGCTCAAAGTCGCTACCGCATTTCACAATCCGGCCAGCGGGTTGCCCGAACCGTTGCTGGCGATTTGGGAATCGAAAAGTGTGCACCGGATTTTTGACCTGCTCGCAGAGGGCTACGACTGTCCGCGAAAAGTACTCATCAATTCCGACTGCGAAATCCTTGCCGCTCCGTTTCTTGCCGCACTGGCCAACATCAACACGCCCGCCGAAGCCATCGCCGCCCGCAAAGCCTTGTCCGTAAAGCCTTCCGTAAAGGAAGTATAGACTTGTTCGCAGATCGTTACTTCTTTTTCTTCTTCTTCTTTAATTTCTCCGGCTTTGATTTCTCTGGCTTTGATTTCTCCGATGTTTTCTTACCCGATTCCGGTTTCGGCAACCATTCGATGCGGTAGACCGGCGTCTCGATGTGTCCGACGTCCATCAAACCCATATCGGTTACGCGGTGCGAACCCTTGATTTTTTCGTGCACACTTTGACTGACGAGAATTTCTTCGCGTCCCGCCAAATCTTCACCGAGTTTGTAGGCGACATTGACCGCATCGCCGAAGACGTCGTCGTTGAGTTTTAAAAACTTTCCGTAGTCGATGCCCATACAGACGTGAAATTCATTGGCAGCGTCGGTGAGCGCGGCGTTGCGCTGGCGGTGGGCGGCTTGAATATCAACCGCGCAGCCGACCGCATCTTTCGGCGTCTTGAAAGTGGCGATGAGATTATCGGCTTCGTTCTTGATGAGCGTACCGCTGTGTTTGGCGATGATGGGGAAGGAGAGTGTATAACTCTGCATGAGGTTGGCGAGGTAATGAATGATGCCGTACTTGCGTGTTTTTTTCGTGAAGCCCGATGAATCGCAAACAAGCACGGCGGCAGTCGATTGCAGTTTTTTAGTCAGATCGACGTCAAACTTTTTGGCTTGCTTCGTGCCGGTTTTTTCTAAATCGAATTGCGGACGGGTCAATAAGTAAGCGAGAAATTCCTCTTTGGTCATGGATGAGATTTTTTTGATGGCAAGTGGATGAACCCGTTCAATTTAACTGAGCAATGTTGCCGCCGCAAGCCGCCGCAGTGCGTCTGAGTCCTGCACGGTCATTGTAAAATCATTGCCGCTCTTGACATCGGGCTTTTATGTATTTTCCCTACGGCTCAACAGGGATTGAGCTTCTTCCAAACCGAACGAAGGAATCTTAGTTGCTGCTATGATGATATCCGTTCCTGCACACCGTTCCCGCCTGACGCTCACATTGCTTTGCGATGCGGCACTTCTCCTTCTGTTCATCGCCGGTGTTTATCAGATCAAAGAGAAGGCCGGATTAGACGCTGTACTCTCCGAAAAAATCGGCGGCGTGTTCGTTGAAGAAACCGGCTCCGGTTCTGCTATGCTTCGCAAAGGCGACCGGCTGCTTTCATTTAACGGCCAAGCCGTCTCGCAAGTGGGCGAAACCGAATTCCTTTGCGATGCCTTGCGCGCGGGCGACATCGTTCAACTCGGCATCCGTCGCGGCGGCACACGCATGATGATCATGCAGCCGCTCGCGCGGTTCTACTCCGACCGATACATCGCTGTCGTCATCACCGTCGGCTTGATTTTTTTTCTGCTCGCCGTGTTCGTCGTGTGGCGTCGGCCTGAGGACGATGCGGCCCACTTGCTGCACTGGGCGTTTCTCAGCATTGCCGCAATGATCTTCCTCACCTTTGGCCGCTATACCGTTGAGCCTTCGGGCTTGGGGCATGTTGTCCGGCTGATGTTCATCGGCTCATATTCATTCGCATCGCCGCTCTTCATTCACTTCACGTATCTCTTTCCGAAAAAAAAGTGGACGCAGGTCAACCGGCTGATGTGGCCGCTCTACGCCTTTATCTTGATACTGACAATTGCAACCGGCATTCTTTTTTTGATGGCCACCGTACCCGCGTCGCTGCCGAACCTTGCGGCGTTCCGGCGATTTATGTCGCTCTTCGATGGTTGCCGGTGGCTGATGTCGCTCGGCGTTTTTTTCGGTATCGGCAATCTGGTTCATAGTTACCGCACCGAAAATTCAACCGCCGCGCGAAAAAAACTTCGATGGACGTTTCTCGGCATGGGACTTGGACCGCTCGGATTTATTCTGCTTTGGCAAACACCGCAAAGTCTGGGAATGCCCGCGCTCGTCCCCGAAGAACTCGTGCTGCTCACCGTTGGCCTGACGCCGATAGCGATGGCGATTTCCATTGTGCGGTATCAAATATTGAACATCGACATCGTGCTGAACCGCGGCACGGTCTATGGCCTCATGTTCGGTATCGCGCTGTTGCTCTACGGGGCGATTGTCGCCGTGGCGACCGCGCTCTTCACACTCGTCATCGGCCAAGCCAACGGCGTTGTCCCAACCGCCGTCGCTGCCGTTGCGATTGCGTTGCTGTTCGAACCGATTCGTTTGCGCGTGCAACGCTTCGTCGACCGCCGCTTCTTCCGCGTGCATTACGATTTGCAAGCCGCACAAAATTTGTTCATCGCGCAGATCAAAGAAACCGTGAGCGAGGAAGCCTTGGCGGAATTGGTCGTCAGCCGCGCCGATGAACTATTGAAACCTGAGCGTGCGGGTTTCTTTAAGTTTTCAAAACCGCATGCAAGATTGGAATTGGTGGCGCACCGTAATTTTTCCGAGAACAATCAACAGTCGCTCCGTTTCGATCTCGCGCGTTTGACATCGGCTTTAGAAAAACCCATCGGACAGGAAGATAAACT
>JACMJS010000243.1 GCA_014380515.1 Chlorobiales bacterium | reverse complement strand
CGATGATTTGGGACTTGTGGCGCGGGCCGCAATCGGAGTGGTTTCCGACGGTTTCGTTCGGCGTCGTCGCGTCGGAAAGTTATGCGCGGGGCCTCAGGAAATTCTTGGAAGGCGAACTCGGCATGACGTGCGTGATTTCGGAATCCTCCGCGAAGGCTGATAACACAAGCGTTCGCAGCTTGCTGCAATCCAAACCGCCGCAAATTATGTTCGGACGCATCGTCGATAAAATTTATCTCGGCGAAGTGAATGCGAAAACTTTTTTTATTCCGGCGGGATTTCCGGGGCCGATTGTGCGGCGGGCGCTAGGAACGCCGTTCATGGGCTTCAGCGGCGCGGTCTATGTGGTGCAGGAGATTGTAAACTTACTCTATGAAATGCTGTTCAGTTTTCTGCCCTCGCAAAAGCAAGGTTTTGAATTCGTCGATTCGGAAAAGAAGTTTGAGTGGACGCGAGAAGCAAAAGCGGTGCTGGAGGAAAAAACAAAACGCGCACCGTTCATCAGCCAGATTTCGTTCAGCCGTGATTTAAAAACCAAAGCCGAACTTTACGCGCAGAAAAACGGCATCGATAAAATTACGGCGGAGGTGCTTGAGCAGGTGCGATAAGGTTTCATTTCACCAAACTTCCAAAGGCTTGATTATTTCAAGCCTTTTCTTTTCGAGAAATTTGGTCTTTTGAAAGTGATACTATAAATTAGTACTTCTTCAAACTAACACACACCATTCTTACTGGGCAGCAGTGTCTATCAGCGAAGGGAGTTGCCTCCCTGATTTCTAAGGCATATACTACACAAGATGCCTTAGTCATAACATTACATCATTGAGAATTCTAACCATTTGAACTCTATTTGAACTCTCGGGCGACAGAGAATAAAAAAGTTAAAAATGGATTTGAATTCGAAAAATGCGAAGACGCTTGTTGCGGTCTTTGAAATGCCTGTGCGGGCGGATGTGGTGTGGAGCGACATTGAACGGCTTTTTAAAGCCTTGAGTGCGGAAGTAAGTGAAGGCCGCGGGTCGCGTGTGCGTGTTGCACTTGGCGGTGTTCGTGCGGTTTTTCATCGCCCGCATCCAGAGAAGGAAACCGATAAAGGAGCATTAGTGTCCGTGCGTCGCTTTCTCATTGAAGCAGGCATCAAGCCTAAATAAATATGCTTAAGCACAAAGGTTACACAGGTCGCGTCGCGTTTGATGGCGACGCAGGCATCTTCCATGGTGAAGTGATCGACACGCGGGACGTCATTACTTTTCAGGGGACGACCGTCAAGGAATTGCAGAAAGCCTTTCAGGATTCCGTCGAAGATTATTTAGCGTTTTGCAAATCTCGCGGCGAAGCACCGGATAAACCCTTCTCCGGTAAGTTCGTTTTGCGGGTCGAGCCGGAACTGCATCATAAGTTGCATGTCAAGGCGGCGGAGCAAGGCAAAAGTCTCAATGCGTGGCTGGTAAAATTGTTGGAGCAGTCCGTGTAGGTGAACATTTATTGTAAATCTACAGCGGCGGATTACAACTTCGCTTTCTCCAAAAAACTCGTATCGAACTTGCCGCTGCGAAAAAGTTCGGAGTGCATCACTTTTTTGTGAAACGGAATCGTCGTCTTAATTCCCTCGACGATGAACTCATCCAACGCCCGCAGCATTCGCTCAATCGCTTCCTCGCGCGAGGGCGCGTGGACAATCAACTTCGCAATCATCGAATCATAATACTGCGGAATGCGGTAGCCTGCGTAGGCGTGCGTCTCCACGCGGACGCCGTGTCCGCCGGGCGTATGAAACACTTTCAGCTCGCCGGGCGACGGACGGAAATCATGATCGGGGTCTTCGGCGTTGATGCGGCATTCAATTGCGTGGCCTTTCGGATAGACGCGCTTGAACGTCAGCCGTTTGCCTGCGGCGGCGAGAATCTGTTGTTTGATTAAATCGACATCGCAGACTTCCTCCGTAACCGGATGCTCGACCTGAATGCGCGTGTTCATTTCCATGAAATAAAACTTGCGGTGCTTATCGACCAAAAATTCAATCGTGCCCGCGCCTTCGTAGTTGATGAACTTCGCCGCCTTCACCGCCGCGTCGCCCATCTGTTGCCGCAAATGATCATCCACAATCGGCGACGGCGATTCTTCGATGAGTTTCTGATGCCGCCGCTGCACCGAACAATCGCGCTCGCCGAGATGAACGACGTTGCCGAACTGATCGCCTAAAACCTGTATCTCAATGTGGCGCGGCTCTTCAACGAACTTTTCTAAATACACGCCGCCGTTGCCGAACGCTTTCTCAGCTTCGTTGCGCGCGGTCGTAAAAGCATTTTCGAAATCTTGTTCCTGATGCACCATGCGCATGCCTTTGCCGCCACCGCCCGCGGTCGCTTTGATGATGACGGGATAACCGACGTCTTTGGCGACGCGCTTGGCTTCATCAAGATTATCAATCAATCCGTCGCTGCCCGGAATCGTCGGAACATGTGCGCGTTTCATCGTGTCTTTGGCGGTGGCTTTATCGCCCATCTGCCGGATCATTTCGGGCGTGGGACCGATGAACTTGATGCCGCTGGAGTGGCAGATGTCGGAAAAGTTCGCGTTCTCGGCAAGGAAGCCGTAGCCCGGGTGGATGGCGTCGGCATTGGTGATTTCGGCGGCGGCGATGAGGCGCGGAATGTTGAGGTAACTTTCTTTGCTCGCTGCGGGGCCGATGCACACGGCTTCGTCGGCGTATTTGACATGCAGCGAATCAGCGTCGGCTTTCGAGTAAACCGCAACGGTGTGAATGCCCATCTCGCGGCAAGTTCGGATGACGCGCATCGCAATTTCACCGCGGTTGGCAATCAGAATTTTTTTAAACAATGTGCGTCGTGAAAAGTTAAGCGTTGGTTGAGCGTTGGAAAAAGGTCGTGAGTGTTTGTCGAAAAAAGATAGAAGGTGTATCAGAATTTAGCCGGAAACTTCGGAGCAAATTTTGGTTTTTTCATCTCGCCCGCGTGATCGTAAAGCTTCATCTTGCCGTCGTCATCGCACGTCCAAACTTCCTTTGCGCCTTTGGCCAGATACAAATCAATCTTCTCGCGCATCTGCCGTTCGCTGTTTGAGGGCGACAGCACCTCGACGCAAATCTCCGGCGCGACAGGATACGGCGTTTCATATTCAAACGCTTTGACGAACGCCGCCGACATCCATACGACATCAGGAACTTTAACGCCTTGCGTTGTTGCTATCGAACAATTCATAAGCACTTCGCCGCCGTTCATGTTTTTATCAAGCCGCATG
>JACMJS010000242.1 GCA_014380515.1 Chlorobiales bacterium | reverse complement strand
CGATCAACCCGATTGTGGAGTACAACTTTGATTTCGGCGGTGGGTTCGAGTTCAGGCCGGGCGTGAGTGTGCGTCGCACCAATGCCGAAGGCGAGGCGTTTAGCGGCGCGGTCTCCAACACGCTTTACTCGGCATTTGCACGGGCGGAATATGCGGTGGGAAACTGGCGGTTCATCGCGGGATTGCGGGGAGATCAGTTTGAGACGCCGAACAAAGGATTTTTGAGTCCGCAAGTAATTCTAACCAACAAAGTGTCGCGGGATTTATTTGTGCGGGCATCGTACGGACGGGCAACCCGCTCATCGCTGCTTTTTGAGACCTTCATCAATGTGCTCAATACGCCTACCGGGCCTTCGGGATTTTTACGCAGTAACTTTCTGGGCAACAAAGACTTGGAACTGATTGTCGTTGATAACATCGAGATCGGTTTGCGCCGGGGCGTTACAAAAAAGATTTCACTCGATGTCGATCTGTTTTACACATCATACTCTCCCGTGATCGTTCCGACGGTCACCGGCGTTCGCCTGCCGACGCCGACGTCGCTTCTGACAACGGACCTCGGTCCCATTGCAATCGGAACAACTTATCGTCAGTATGGCGGAACGCTGTCGCTGTATGCCAATCTGGATGAGCGACTGAAACTCACCGCATCCGTCACGGTGCAAGATTTGACGGACATCACCACCGAACGTCAGGTAACTAAGGTATTGCCGGGCGGTGTAATCGATATTGAAAGTGAACCCACACCTGAGAAAGCAACGCTGCGATTTGATATTCCCCGTGTCATGGCCTTGCTCGTTGCGGACTATCGTCCATTGCCGTTTTTAGAACTGCATCTGGACGCCAACTTTACTTTGCAGCAAACCTTGACGATCAATACATTTGTCGAACCCAAGTATCTTGATCTGCCCTCGCAAGTGGTGCTCAACCTTGTGGCCGGTTGTGAAGTCGTGCCCGGCGTGAAAGTGTTTCTGAACGGGCGTAACCTGCTCGCTTCCGAGCAGCGACAGTTCGCTGCAACAGATCGCCTCAGCCGGATGATACTTGCGGGCGTGAATGCACAGTTTTGATCCTAAACCTCCGCGGGTACAGTTACTTCGCTTCCATCTAGCGATGCCCGCGCGGATGTACCATTTCTTTATGGGTTGTGGGGGATGGAGATTCCGTCCACTGCTGATGAATGCATTGTATATTCCGGTCGCATCAAATTCATTACCCGTTCTTCAACCTCGCGGGCGGCTTTCGGATCGAAAGGCAAACGCATCACTGGAAAAGTCTTCATGCAAATTTTTTTGATCGTCGCGCTCGTCGTTGCCCTTGATCAATCGACGAAGTTGCTTGCCAAGAAACATCTCTTCGAAACGGGCGTCGGGCAAATTCCGGTCATCGCCGATTGGCTGAAGTTCACCTACACGGAAAACCCGGGCATCGCTTTCGGCATCCGCATCGGCGGGCCGGTCGTTGTAACCATTTTTTCGCTCGTCGCCACCATCGGTATTTGCTACTATCTGTATCGGACGCAGCAAAAGAATATT
This sequence comes from Chlorobiales bacterium, assembly GCA_014380515.1. Classification (GTDB taxonomy): domain Bacteria; phylum Bacteroidota; class Chlorobiia; order Chlorobiales; family JACMJS01; genus JACMJS01. Next base: position 15,742 of record JACMJS010000242.1, on the reverse strand, counting down.
TACTCGCGCTTGGTCATCGGTTTGATTCTGGGCGGCGCGGTCGGCAATCTCATCGACCGTGTAGCCTACGGACAGGTCATCGATTTCATTCACTTCGATCTTTACAACGGCTATCTCTTTGGCCGCTACACTTCCATCTTTCCGATCTTCAACGTCGCCGATGCCGCCATCACTACCGGCGTCGGCGTTATGCTCGTGTGGTATAAACGCATCTTCGAACCCGACCTCCCGCCAGCCCTTGCCACGAGCGATGCTGCGACGGGAACCGTGAACGACGCGGCGGACGAATCATCCGCGGCCAATCACGACGCCGATACAAACCACCGGAAATAAAGACGTCGATAACAAAAAGATAACGTCCCGTTATTCCGCCCCGCCGGAAATGCTTTTTACTCTTGTTACATTGCCGCGTGCTGCCCCGCGCCCGGCACCGCCTCCCAGAATCCTTTTCACCTGTATTGTTAATCTTCACAGTGTCTTCACACTTTAACATCTACAGCGATGAAAAAAATGTTACGTACATCTTGCATTCTACTTTTTTTTGTAACCGTTCTGAACGCTTCGCTCAAAGCGCAAACCGGACCCGGCGGCGTCGGCAATGCAGCAGGTTCAGCCGGTCAACCCGCCAACCGTTTGTGGCTGCGCGGCGATGCCGGAACATCGACCACCGTCAACGGGGCGACGGTTGCCACGTGGGACGATCAATCGGGCAACGCCAACAACACCAGTTCCGCCGCTTCGCCTACCGCGCCGCTCTATCAAGCCGGTGTCGCTAACGGCAAGCCGGTACTGCGGTTCGACGGCAATCAATTTTTCAGGGCGTCCGCCGTCGGCATCGCAGGCAACGGCGGCAGTCATTACTTCATCGTACCCAAAGCGAACGGCGTGCAACCGGAAGGCACAACCACCGCGGCGGGCGGCGCGTATCTCATTGACCGGTTTCCGGGTGGTAATCCGCTCGCCAGTCTTAAAATTATCGACGCGCCGTCGCAGCGATACGGCTATCAAAAACGCACCGATGCGGGCGGCGGCCTGACATCCATCTCCAGCACAACCGCAATTTCACAAACCAATTTTCAGATTGTCAATTACACCCGCATCCGCATCGGCGCGAACAATTCGGTCTACCGGATTTTCGTCAACGGTAACGCCGAAGGCACACAGGTTGACAACGCCGACGGCGACCTGACGCCCGATGCGCCGCAAATCGGTCGGCACGCGATCAACGCAAGCGAAGGACTCAACGGCGACATTGCCGAAGTGCTCGTCTATGGTGCCGCGCTCAACGCCGCCCAACGCATCATCGTCGAAAACTATCTCTCCGCGAAATATGCCGTGCCGGTAAGCAACGATAAATTTAGTTCCGACGCGCTCTATCCCAACGACCTTGCGGGCATCGGACGCGAAAGCATTATTGCTTCGCACGTCTCTGCCAACTCATCCATTCTTAATTTCAACGTCGCTGCCATCGGGACGAACGCGCATTATTTATTGTTCGGCCACGACAACGCCAATGCCGCCGCGCTGACCAATATCACCGGCGATGATTTCCGCGCCGATGCTTCGGGCACTCGCCGCGTTGCCAGAGAATGGCGCGTGGACAGAACCGGCGGATTCACGGATAACGTCGATGTCGCGGTCGATGTCTCCGCCATCACCGGCCTTCCGGCCAACTTCACCTACGCGCTCTTCATTGATGCCAACGGCGACGGCGACTTTGTTGATGCGAGCGATACCTTCGCAGACTTAACCGGCAGCGGGGCCACGCGCACCGCCGCAGACGTTGCGATTCCCGACGGCGCAACCGTAACCATCGGCGCGCTGCAGCGCGTGCTGGCATTCGCATCGGCGACATCGCAAGGCTTTGAAAACACCGTACCGTTTCCCCCGTTGACCGTGGCGGTAAATTATCCTTATACCGCTGGCAGCACGGACATTACTTTTGCTTACAGCGTCGTCCCGACCGGCGCAAACCCCGCAACCGATCCGGCGGATTTTACCACCACCCGCGCCACCGGCACGCTCGTCGCCGGTAATGCAACTGCGGATTTGAATGCGGGCGCGACGACTCCCGATGCCGCGATTGCCGTCGTCAACGATGGCGGTGTTGAAAACACCGAACAGATTTTGCTCACCCTCGCGTCGCCCACCGGCGCGATTTTAGGCACGCAACTCACGCAGGTTTATTCGATTCTCGATGATGATGACCCGCGCAAAATTTCTTTTTCAACCGCGGCGTTCTCGGTTTCCGAAGGCAACGGCGGCGGCACCCAACTCATTTCGGTTACGCTGAACATCGCGCAGCCGACCTCTGGCAGCGCGCCCTTCAGCACGGTCGAGTACGCCGTGAGCGGCACGGCCACCATTGGCAACCTCGCCGTTACAACCAACGACGCCCGCATCAACGAAACCGGCACCGGACCCATAACCGACACCCGGAACGAACGCCTTTCCGAAACGCAAGGCCGAATCACGTTTGACGACGCCATTACAACCGTAACGCTAAACCTTCTGGTATCGCGGCAAGACGACGGATTTGAATCCGATGAAACCATCGTGCTCACGCTGCAAAATCCGGCCAGTGCCGCGCTCTCGGTTTCCGATCCGGTAGTATTGACCATCACGCTGACCGACGACGACGGCGCACCGACCGTTCAGTTTGCGACGGCGAATTCAAGTTTCAGTGAAACCGTAGGCACGGTCAATGTCGGGGTTACGCTGTCGGCGGCGGCGGGCGTGGATGTTACGGTTGATTTCAGTGTCGCGGGCGGTACGCCACCGGCTACGGGCGGCGGAGTTGATTACACCGCTTTCACCGTCAGTCCGGTTACGATTCCCGCAGGCAGCACGAGCGCAAGCGTTCAAATCGGTCTCATCAATGATGTCGATGAAGAACCGGACGAGCAAGTGCTGCTGACGATCACCGGCACGAGTGCCGCACTCGGCACGCCGCTCACGCACACGCTCACGATTTTAGATAACGATCTGTTCGGCGATGTCGGCCCCGGCGGCGTCGGACAAAGCACCAGCAACGCTTTGTGGGTCAAGGCCGACGCCGGAACTTCTACAACCACCGACGGCGCAGCCCTCACCTTTTGGAACGACCAATCCGGCAACGTCTACAACCTTAACTCGGTGTTCGGCACGCCGCTCTACCGAGCCGGATTTGTGAACGGGCAGCCTGCGATTGCATTCAACGGCGATCAATTCTTTACACGCAACGCAGCCTTCGGTATTGCGGGCGACGCCGGATTCCATTATTTCGTCGTCGCCCAAGCCAACGGCGCACAAGGAACGGGCGGCTTTGGCGATGGCAACGGTGCGTATTTGATCGACCGCAACACCGTCGGCTTTTCAGATCAACCTCTTGCCGGTTTGAAAGTATTGGGCGGACAACTCTACGGCTTTCAGAAACGCGATGATGCGGGCGGCGGATTGGGCGGCGTGGCCAGCACTTCGCCTATCAGCACCGCTGCATTTCAAATCGTGGATTACGCCCGCGTCCGCGCGGCGAATGCGTATCAGATTTTTGTCAATGCGGTTAATGAAGGCACATTGACGGCGACGGACGGCGACATCACGCCCAGCCCGATTCACATCGGTCGCCATGCCAGCACTGCCAACGGCGGTTTGAACGGATGGATTTCGGAAGTGGCGGTGTATGACAATTCACTCAACGCGGCGCGGCGCATCATCGTCGAAAATTATTTATCGGCCAAGTATAGCACGGCGATCATCAACGATTTCTACGCCGGAGATGCGCCCCTCAACGGCAACTATGATTTCGAAGTGCAAGGCATCGGCACCACCGACGGCACCTTTACCAACGGCCACATCAGCGCAAGTAACGGCGGCGGACTTAGCCTCCGCGAACGCAACGGCTCGCTGGACGCGGCGGGCGAGTTTTTACTTTCCGGACACAACGGCCTGGCCGCTGCGCCGCTCTCCCAAAGCGATTTGGCTTTGCCCGTAACCGACCGCTGGCAACGTGTGTGGTTCTTAGATAAATCGGGCGCAATCGATGCGCGTACGATCTTCGATTTCAGCAGCGCGGGCGTCTCTGTTACTCCGGCCAGTCCGGCCAACTACCGGTTGCTTTACCGCGCCGGCCAGAGCGGCGCGTTCGCTGAAGTAGCAACCGCCGGTGCTGCGACGATTGAAAACACCGATCAAATCGTCTTCGATGTCGATAATATCAATCTGATCGACGGCTACTATACGATCGGCACAACGAACCTCGCTGATAGTCCACTGCCGGTCGAACTGACGCTGTTCAACATTTCGCTCAAAGACGGCGGCGTGTTGGCTCAATGGACAACCGCCTCTGAAACCAACAACGCCGGATTTATTTTGGAACGCTCCGAAACGCGGTCGGGCGGCTATGAAGAAGTGGCATCGTATCGCACTTCGGACGCCTTGAAAGGCTTGGGCAATTCGGCAACCGGAAAAAATTATCAAGTTACGGACGCGGCAAAATTGGACGCAGGGAAAACGTATTTCTACAAACTCAAAGACGTCAGTTTAAGCGGCACGGTTACGGAGTATGAACCCAAGTCGGTTGTCGCGCTGCAATACGCGCTCGATCAAAATTATCCGAACCCGTTCAACCCAACCACAACGATTCGCTACGCCCTTCGCAAAGACGGACAAACAACGCTCACGATTTACAATGTGCTCGGACAAAAAGTCGCCGTGCCCGTCGATGAAAATCAAAAAGCGGGTAGTTATCAACTGGCGTTCAACGCCGCGCGGCTTTCAAGCGGCCTCTACTTTTACCGCCTCCAGAGCGGGACATTCACGGCGACGAAAAAAATGCTCATCGTCAAGTAGATTGTTTTCGGTGGGACGAACGAGGTGATTCGAAAAAAAAGAGGAGCAACATTTGTTGCTCCTCTTTTTTTTTGTAACAGAAAAAATGCCGTCGATAACGATTCAAATCGAATTGAGGTTGCGGTCGAGAATGCCGCGAAAGACCTTCACGAGCGGCGTCGCGGTTAGGCCGCCGAAGCCCATCTTCTTTCCCAATTCCGAAACCGTCATCTCGTTGCCGCCCGCCCACAACTCTTTTAAAAATCCGCCCGTCTGCGGATTGATAAACCAGTCTTCCCCGTAAAGCGAGCGCAACTTGCTGTGCACTTCGGCGTGCGCCAGAAACGCTTGCACATAACTCGTTACCGTAAAGAACGCATCGACGTCGGCGAGGTAATTTTCTTTCACAATCGGGACGATCAAAACTTTGCCGAGCGTTTCCTGATACGCGTCGTCTTTGCCCGCAAGGCTGCCCGACTTGTGCAGTTTCAGTTCATACAAAAACTTCGCAAAGTATCGCCGCGTGATGAAGAGATCGAGAAAGGCTTTGTGATGCAGAAACGGATCGGGATCGGCGATCTTCATCACCTTCATCAGCCAAAGCGGATTGAGCATCAGACGCGCAATCGTGTAAGAATAAGTTTCCGTCAAAGAGTTTTCCATCGGGTAGCGAAACTCGTAGGGCGTATCGGGCGAGGTGTGGGCGAAGTGCAAAGCGTGTCCCAATTCTTCCATCACCGCATAATAATCGCCGACGCCGCCGCGCGGCATGACGTTGATGCCGATTTTATTCGGCACGCGAATCGGATAACACATCTGTCGCGGGTTCTTGTTCGATCGCGGTTCGAGATCAAAGACGATGCGGCCTTTCGCCGTCGGGTCAAGTCCCATCTGACGAATGAAGCCGAAGATGATTTCGAGAATGGCGTCTTTGGGAAAGAGCGCGTCGTACTCCGGCGCCCGAAACAGCATCGCCGCATCGTGATACTTGGCTTTATCCAGCGAGAGACCCAGTTTTGTTTTGAGATAGTACGTGAGCGTTTCGCGGTACACATCATCCGTTTCACGAATGAACTGCTTGGCGACTTTGGCGAGGTCGGCGAAGCTATAGCCTTTATGCTTTTCCATCAGATCGATGAAATTTTTGTAGCCGTGCGCTTTGGGAAATTTGTGCATCTCGCGGTGCAAATCTTCATAGACGGGATTGAGCTGATCGCGCCGGAACTCGGTAAGCAATTTGGTTGCGGCTTCGCGCGTCTCGCGGTTCGGATCATTGAGCGAAAGCATGTAAGCCGTCGTGGGCGTGATCGTCGTTGCTTCGGCGGTTTCAGGATTGGTGAAAGGAAGTTCAACCGTCTGCGGCATCGTCTGCACCTGAATGAACTTATCGTTGAGCGGGCGGCTGAGTTGGGCGAACACCGCGTCTTTGTAGAGCGCGCGCAGGCGGCGTTTGTCGCGCGGCGTTCCCGCGGCGGCGATGAGGTGATGAATCGCGTCGCTGTGCGCTTCATCGAAAAGGTCATCGTACTTGGCGAGGATTTGAGTGAGCCGCGATCCGTCGGAAAGTCCCGAGTGCGTTCGAAATTGTTCCTCCGTAATTTCCGTCGTCGCTTTTTCGGCGCGGGCGCGGTAGGCGGCCAGATCAAACTTCGGCGGCTTGAGTGGTTTGGCTGACTTGGATGCTTTCTCAGGTTTGGGCGACTTCGCTGACTTCCCGGATTTCAATGAAGGTGTCGCTTTGCCATTGCGATGTTTGGGTGAATCGAGCGACGCGGCGGATGCGGTGCGTTTCGGAAGGCGTTTGGCTAAGGTCGTCATTTGAAGGTTGTGGTTTTTTGTCGGTCGCCTGTTGAGCCGTGATAGATGGTTGCGATGGGCGAAATGTTTGCAGCGAAACAGCCGGACGGGAAAGCGGAGTGGCTTTGATAAACTGCGAGCCAAGTTATTTATTCGCTTGTGATTTTACAAGCAACCGGCGGCAAGTGCGGCGAGGCGATGCGGCAAATCACACCGCACTCCATTCACTTGTATAATTCAATTTGATAAATACAAGCACTTTGCAGATGCGTTCAGCCTTTGTTGAGCAACCGGATTTGACGGCGGAGCGCGGCTTTCTCATACCGCTTGCGGTCTTCATCGTTCTCGGAAGTTACCGCCGGAACTTTCACCGGATTGAGCGCGGCATCGACGGCGACGAAGGTGAAGTAGGCTTTGTTGCACACTTTCTTTTCACCCGTAACCAAGTTCTCCGAAAAAACTTTCACGCCGACTTCCATCGATGTGGTGAAAGCGCGGTTGACCGTCGCTTTGAGAATCACCACCTCGCCGAGTTTGATGGCTTCTTTAAACTCCAGCGTGTCGACCGAAGCGGTTACACACACCGCGTTGGCGTGTCGGCCTGCGGCGATGGCCGCGGCCAAATCCATCCAATGCATCAGGCGTCCGCCCGCAAGGTTGCCTAGATAGTTCGTATCGGTCGGTGTAACGAGCTGCGTCATTTCAACCCGCGAGGCCGAAACCGGTTTCGAAACGACTTCGCCTGCTTTGATATCGTGGGTATCCGAGGTGAGTATATCTGACATGAAGCCAAATTATTTTGAGTTCAAATTATTTTTAAAAACTTTCCTGTATCACCTCAGGACGCTGTGAATGAAACCGCCGCCTAACACGTCTTCGCCGTCGTAGAACACCACCGCTTGGCCGGGCGTGATCGCTCGCTTCGGTTGGTCAAAACGCACTTCAACCATGCCGTTCATTGCAGGCACGAGCGTGCACAGGGCAGGCGTATCTTTGTATCGAATCTTCGCAGTGCATCGCAACGGCTCGGTAAGTTCGGTGATTGAAATAAAATTCACTTGCGACGCTACAAGGCCATGATGCTGAAGCGACACGTCGCTGCCGACGGTAATCGTGTTCGATTGATAATCAATCTCGGTTACAAACACCGGCTCTTCGGTCGTGAGGCCAAGCCCTTTGCGTTGACCGATGGTATAAAACGGATAACCGCGATGCTCGCCCAACACGTCGCCCGCTTCGGAAATGATTTTTCCGCCGGATACTTTTTCGGTCAAGTCGGGCACGGTTTCTTTTAAGAAACGTTCGTAGTCGTTGTCGGGAATAAAACAGATTTCATAACTCTCGCCTTTATCGGCGACCTTCAAGCCAAACTTGCGGGCGAGTTCGCGCACCTCGGGCTTGGTGTATTCAGCGAGCGGGAAGAGCGTCCGCGACAAGGCTTCCTGCGAAATGCCCCAGAGCACGTAACTCTGATCTTTATTCAAATCTTTCCCGCGCGAAAGTTTGTACCGGTCATTTTCAAAACGAACGTTCGCGTAGTGTCCGGTTGCGATATAATCAGCACCAAGCATTTTCGCTCTACGCAGCAGCGAATCCCACTTGACGCGAGTATTGCACATCACGCACGGGTTCGGCGTGCGGCCATGCAAGTATTCATCTTTGAAATAATCGATCACGCGCTCACCGAACTCATCGCGGAAGTCAATCGTGTAGTGCAGAAATCCGTTGGCGACGGCGACGCTTCGCGCGTCGTTGATAGATTCAAGCGAGCAGCAACCGGTTTCTTTTTTTGAACTGTTCGAAAGTCCCGCCATGTCATAATCCCACGTCTTCATCGTAATGCCGATGACTTCGTAGCCTTGCTCGGCCAATAAACACGCGGTTACGGACGAATCTACGCCGCCCGACATACCCACAACCACTTTTTTCTTTTGCGTCATAACTTCATTTGATTTGAAAACACAACTTACGAAAACGCTCAAAGAGTTCAGGCTGAGGAACAAAGTCCGCATTGTTGGAACGACGACGGTAGAAAATTTAAGAAGCCGTGTTTGCGCCGGTCGGATGAGAAGTTGCGGCAATGGCGATAAGTTTTTCGGCGGCGAGCCGCACGAGCGTATCGGGCACGCCGTCGAGGTGGGTGCTTTTCGGGCGCAGATCGATTTGATCGTTCACATAATCAACCGCAACAAAGCGGCCTTCGCGGGTGAGCGTTATTTCGGAGGAAAAGAATTGCATCCCCGTGCACGACGCAATACGGCGGATCATGTTCGACATCGCATCAAGTCCGAGTGCATCATAATCGCTTTCGGAAATCTCGCGGTAGATGTGCGTCTCATCGTCCCACCATACCGCCAGCGTCTCGCCGAAAAAGTAATAGGCTCTGAACCAGCACCGCCAGCCGTAGGAATACTTCGGATACACTTTTTCTTGCACCAGATATTTTTCCGCCGCAAACTCGGTTCGATAGTGCAACACTTCCGCTAAGGTATAAGCCGATTTTACCACGCCCACGCCGCCGCCGCCGAGTGTCGGTTTGATGACGAACGGTTTCGGCAACGCGGCAATCGCCGCGATTTCTTCGGCGAGCAACATCTGCCGGTCGTTGTAAGCCGAAAGCATCACGGTGTAGGGAAGTTCAATGCCCGCGGTCATCAGTTCCAAGTGCATCGTCGCTTTATCGAGCGACCACCGGGCGGCGTGATAGGAATTGACGAGCGTAATCCGGTGCGCCGTCGCCCAATGCTGAAGCGGGAGAAACTGTTCGTTGCCGTCGCTGGCGCGGTCGAGTAAACACGCGATAAAAAGTTCACCGGTGGCGAGAGTATGCAGCACTTCGTTCAGATTGTGAAGGGTGATGTCGAGAAATGAAATCCGGTGCGCCGCCGCGGCAGCTTTGAGCAGCGCGATGAACTCCGCGTCATATTCCCAATCCCACGCCGCCGCAAAATCAACTCGCATCGCCGCCGCTTTTAACCGTTGGTATAAACCGGCCCGCCGCCGCCTTCCGGCACTTTCCACGTGATGACCTGATAGGGATCGGCGATGTCGCAGGTTTTGCAGTGCACGCAGTTCGATGCGTTGATGTGAAGTTTCTTCGCGCCCGTTTTCTCATCAGCGACGTTCATTTCATATACCTTCGCCGGACAAAAATGCTGACACGGATTTCCATATTCCACCACGCAGCGCGAGTTGCACACGTCCGCGATGTGTTCAGGCGTGATGAACAAATGATTCGGCTGATTCTCTTCGTGCATCGTTTTGGATTCGAACACGTCGGTGAGTTTATCGAACGTCAATTTGCCATCGAACTTGAACGTCTCGCGCTCCGCCTGATACTTCGCGCGGTGCTGCCGCGAGAGCCGCGACATATGGAAGTGATCGGCCTTGAGTTCCAAGCGTTCCTTCAGCAAGCGTCCGCCGAACACGATCTGCAAACCCGCCCGCACCATGCCGAAGAGCAAGCCTTTATTGAAAACTTGCCGGAAATTGCGCACGCTGAAAAGTTCCGTCTTCGCCCACGAGGCTTCGAACTTCGTCTCATAGTTTTTCAAAGTTGCTTCCGAAAAATCATTTTTCACGAGTGCCTCGAAAATCGTTTCCGCCGCGAGCATCCCGGATTTCATCGAAAGGTGAATCCCTTTCAGCCGCTGCATGTTGAGGAATCCGCCCGATTCGCCGGTCAGCAAGAGTCCGTCCGCATACAGTTTCGGCATCGAATAATAGCCGCCGCCTGAAATTGTTTTCGCGCCGTAACCGGTCATCTTCCCGCCCTCGAGCAGCGACCTGACGAACGGGTGCGTCTTAAATTTTTGCATGTTGAAATGCGGATCGCTCGTCGGGTCGGTGGCATCGAGCGCGGTTACGAAGCCGACGGAAAGCATCGTATCGGACATCGCGTAAATCCAACTGCCGCCATAGACGTCCTGCGGCAACGGCCAGTTCATCGTATGATACACCGTGCCTTGCTTGATGCGGCCAGCGGGTACTTCCCAAATTTCCTTCACGCCCGTTTCGTAACTCTGCGGATTCTTATCGGCATCGAGATTAAACTGCTTCACAATCTGTTTCGTCAGCGAGCCGCGCGGTCCTTCGCCGAGCACGGTAACTTTGGCGGTGATGTTCATGCCCGCTTCGAAGCCCGGCTTCGGTTGAGAATTTTTATCCAAACCTTTATCGTCCGTTTGCACGCCCACCACACGCTTACCTTCGGTGAGCAACTTGGCGCCGCTGAAGCCGGTGAAAATATTCACACCTTTCTCTTCGGCGAGTTTGCCGAGCCACGCGCCAAACTTGTTAAGTGAGATAATATAATTGCCGTGGTTCTGAAGCGGCGGCGGAACAATCGGAAACGCAAACTTGGTGTGCTCGGTCAGGAACATCACGCTTTCGTCCAGCACTTCCGATTCAATCGGGCAGCCGCGATCTTTAAAATCCGGCACAAGTTCCGCGAGGGCTTTCGGGTCGAGCACCGCGCCACTGAGCAGATGCGCGCCGATAGCCCCGCCTTTTTCAAGAATGGCGATTTGCGGTTCGAGTTTCATCGCGGACGTTTGATTGTGCGTGGCAACGAGGTTCTGGAGGTGAATCGCCGCCGCCAGATTCGCAGGACCCGCACCGACGAAAAGCACGTCCATTTCTAAAGTCTCTCGATGCACTTCGGGTGCGGCGGAAGCGGAAGTTTCGGTCGTCATGGTACTTAGGGTCTATTTATAAATCCGTTAAAAGTATCGGTTGTTGCCGGTTGTTGAAAATTTCAAACGGGTGAAGATTCAGCCGCCGGTTTGAATGATGCGGGCAAAATAGTAAACCGGATGAAATTCCAAAAGTATTTAACCAAGATAAATATCTTGGGTTGCGGTACCGGCATTGCTGGTTCGGCGGAAAGTAGAAATGAGTTTTTCTTCCGCATTTCTACCGGCGGAAGCCCGCGGTGGGAACAAAATCATCTGACGGAGATATAGGCCAGTTCTTGCGGCAGGAAAAACATGTAGCAGAGCAATGCAAACAGACCGGCGACGAGCGGAATGGTGAGGTTGTCGTCAAGTGCGAGACCGAAAACTTTGATCGGATATAGTTCGACGAGCGTCGCCACAACCGCGGTCGCCACGCCGATACCGAAGTTGAGCTTCGGCGTTTGTAACACGACGAGCACCGCCACCGCAAAAAACGCGATGCTGCCTTCGAGGGTCTTTGAAGCGATTTTATGCTTGCCGAACTTTCTGCCGACGAGCGCGGCGGCGGTATCCGAAAGTATTAAAATGGAAAAGACCGCAATCGTGATCATCTTCGGGAAGAACCACACGGAGAGCAACGCGGCAAGGGTAACGTAAGTCGCGCCGTTGAAACTGTGCCGCGATTCATCCAATTCGTGGGTACGCAGCATCGAGCCGAAGGTGCGGTAGTACCAGCGGGCGAGCGGCTTGACGAACATTTTTAATAAATCAACCGCGAAGAATCCGAGAAACATCGGCGCAAGTAATAGCAAGGCGAGTTCCTGCGAAATGTGGTAATAAATAATCGGGATGGAAATCGAGCAGACATGAATCAGTTTTCGCGCCAGTTCATTTTCATATGCGATTTGCGTTTCCGCAAGCGGTTCTAAAACCGGCTGCACCGTTTCAGTCTCCGGTTTTTCGGTATCGATGCTCTCCGGTTCAGTGCTCGGCATATCAAAAAAGAATTGGTTCAAAAAGTGATAAAGCGTCCCCGACGGATCAGGACGGCGTTCCGGTTCAACGTTGATTGAAGTCCGGCGATGAATCTCCGGCGAATGAAGTTCGGAGGAATTATCATTACATGAGCTTGACACAGACAAACGAAGACGAACGAAATTAACCAAACGGGTTTCTCAAACCAAAGGCGACCGGGGAAAAACCGCCGCCGCGCCATCACATCCGGTTTCACAACAGATGCAAAAAAAAATTCTTCTGACCGGCGCGAGCGGATTGCTCGGCGGCAACATTCTGCAAGCCGCCGCTTCCGATCCGCACACCCATCTCCTCGCGCTTCACCGCGACGCGGATTTCATCATACCGCCGCAATTTCGAACAAGCACCGCCCGCGACCCTGCGACCATCGATGTGCAATCGATGGACCTCGCCTCGCATACCGAACTTTGGAATATCCTATCACTCTGGAAACCCGGCGCAGTGATTCACACGGCGGCGATGGCCGACCCTGCAACATGCGAACGGTACCCAGAGGCGGCGGAAACCTTGAACTTTACCGCCACGCGCATCCTTGCAGATGTGTGCGAACAACTCGGCATCCGATTGGTATTCATCTCGACCGATTTGGTATTCGACGGCACGAAAGATGCTTCAGAGGGTTTCTACAAAGAAGACGCCGCGCGCAATCCTGTTTCACTCTACGCACGAACGAAAGTTCGCGCCGAAGATCATATTCTCAATGCGCTGGAGAATGCCATGATTTTAAGAACCTCCGTAATGTTCGGACAGTCGCCGCGCGGGACGCGGAGTCTCAACGAACGCCTGCTGCTTGACTACAAACAAAATAAGTCGCTCGTATTTTTCGAGGATGAATACCGCACGCCGGTCGATGTTTCGGTACTTGCCCGCATCGCGGTGGACGCGGCATCAAACGATCTTCGCGGGGTATATCACGCCGTCGGTTCGGAGCGCGTGTCGCGGGCGGAGATCGCCCGGCGGCTGTGCGCGAAATACGGAATCGATACAAGCCTCTTGAAGTTCGTCAAACTTTCCGACGCCCGCAGTTTTCCCGAACGTCCGCCGGATTGCAGCCTTGACAATTCAAAACTGCTTGACGCCATGAACCTTGTAATGCCCTCCATGGATGAAGTGATTTCACGGTTGCAAGGCTTGTGAATCGGAGCGCGGTGAAAATTATTTCGAAATAATTGCAGCGAACCGGATGGGAAACATTGGGCACAGAGCCGCGATGCGTTAACTTTGTTTCGAGAAATGATAGAACCGTATTCACTGTAAGCCTGAACTTGATGCTGCCATCACTTCCATCCAAACCCGTCAAATCCGTTTCAAGCAATCCGCTCAGGCTCGCCGCCATTGACATCGGCACGAATTCGGTTCATATGATTTTGGTTGAACTGCGGCCAGACCTCAGCTTCCACACCATCGACCGCGCCAAAGACATGGTGCGCATCGGCGAAGGCAGCATCACGACGAAAGTGCTCACGCGCCCGGCAATGGACAAAGGCATTGAAACGCTCATCAAGTTTCGAAAACTCGCCGAAGCCAAAGGCGTCGACTTGCAGCACATCGTCGCCACCGCCACGAGCGCCGTCCGCGAAGCCCGCAACGGCGGCGACTTTATGGAACTCGTGCAAGCGAAAGTCGGCATCAAAACGCGCATCATCACGGGTAAAGAAGAAGCGCGATTGATTTACATCGCCGTCCGGCGCGCCATTGAGATCGGTTCGCGGAAGGCACTCATCATTGACGTCGGCGGCGGGTCGGTCGAGTTCATCGTCGGCGACGGACGCAAAGCGTATCTGCTGGAGAGCAAAAAACTGGGCGTCGCGCGGATGGCCGAGCACTTCAACATCTCCGATCCGATCACGCAGAAAGAGCGTCGGTTGATGGAAGATTATTTTTGCGATGAGTTGCGTCCGGTCGTCAAAGCCGCCAAAGCCATCGGCTATGATTTCGTGATTGCGTCGTCGGGCACGGCGGAAGCCATGGCGACGATGATCGCTTTGCAACAAAGTCGCTCGCCGCTGGAGGGATTGAACAACTACACTTTCACCCGCGCGGCCTTTCGAAAAGTTTATGAAAAAGCCTTGCCGGTAAAAACCGCCCAACGAAAACTGTTACGCGGCCTCGATCCGAAACGCGCCGATCTGATCGTGCCCGGCCTTGTGCTCTTTGACGTCATGCTGCGGCTCTTTGAAACCGAAGAAGTCGTCATCTCGGCGTTCGCACTCCGCGAAGGCATCGTGATTGATTACTTGCAGCAGCACTCGGAAGAATTTCGAATGCGCAATGATTATCCCGATGTCCGCCGCCGCAACGTGATGGAACTCGCCGCAAGATGCCTGTGGGACGAGACCCGTTCGATTCACGTGGCTACGATGGCGTTGAAACTTTTCGATGAGCTGCAACCCGCGCACGCCCTTTCGCCGAAAGAGCGCGAACTCTTGGAGTATGCCGCGCTCCTGCACAACATCGGTTATTTTATTTCGGCGTCGTCGCACCACAAGCATAGCTACTATTTGATTGCCAACGGCGAACTCAAAGGCTTTCATCCCGACGAAGTTCAGGTGATGGCCAATGTCGCGCGGTACCACCGGCGGTCGCTGCCGAAGAACGAACATCCGAATTACCACTTTCTGTCGGTGCGCAACAAATACATCGTGCGCGTGCTTGCCAGCATCCTGCGCGTCGCCGACGGATTGGATCGCGGACACAACCAAAACGTGCGCAGCCTCGCGGTGAAAACCACATCTGAAAAAATCGAGGTGAGAATCAAAACCGCATTCGATCCTGAAATTGAAATTTGGGGCGCGACCCGCAAAAGTGATTTGATGACGGAAGTGTTCGCGCGCGAAATAACCGTTCGCGCCGAAGAAAAAAGAGATGAAGGAAACCGGGATGCGCCGGGCAAACCCATGTAGAAACAAGGCCGCAGGCATCAACCCGCAGCCTTCGCTTTTCGAAGAATGAGGATGCTATTATTTAACGAGGGTCATTTTCTTGGTTCTGAGCGTGATGCCTTGCTCGGACTTTGCAATCAACCGGTAAAAATAGATTCCACTTGAAAGCCGTGCAGCATTGAACTTGACTTCATAGCGTCCCGCCGCTTTTTGTTCATTGACGATCGATTGCACTTCCCGTCCCAGCATGTCAAACACTTTGATCGCTACGTCGCTTTTGACCGGCAATTCATATTCAATCACCGTGCCCGGATTGAACGGGTTCGGATAGTTCTGTTTCAATTCAAACTCACGCGGCAAGTTCGCGCCCGCTTCGCCCGCTCTGAGCGTGGCCGAGCGGATCGCCAGCACTTCTCTATTTCCCGCGTTGTCTTCTTCACTCAGCCGGTAGAAATAATCCGTCTGCGGTATGAGCATCGCCTCGCCGTCCGTGTAAGTATAACTTGCTCCGCCGCCGTTGCCTTGACTTCTCAACGCAGGCGT
>JACMJS010000037.1 GCA_014380515.1 Chlorobiales bacterium | reverse complement strand
CCGGCTTCGCGCAAGGCTTCCGCCGAATCGCGCGAAATATTTTTTGACGGCGCCGCGCCCGCAACTTTTTTCGAAAGTTCCGGCTCACGCGCCACCGCCTTCATCTGTTCAATTGCTTTGGAAAGATTCCGCTCCGGCAACAAAATCGCGCCGTAGGTTTCGAGCGCATCTTCCGGCGATTCAGGTTCGTGGTTGCCATTGATCGCGTAAAGATCGAGCGACGTGCCTTTGATTCTGCCGAACGCGAGGTTCAATCCGAAGTTCATTCGTGCGAGAAGCGAACCGGTGTTGATCCAAACGCTCGCGCGGTCGGGATAGCCCGTCGGGGCTTGATAGGCGAAGAGCGGCTGACCCATGCGGGAAATCCACTGGGCGAGCGGCTTGGCATCGGCGACGTCGGCGTTCGTCGCGCGAAGCGAACTGACGGCGAGTTCAAACGGCGATTTGATTTTCGCGCCGCGCGTGGGTTGCTTCCAAAACTCCGGTGAGTTGGCAATCGCCGTGATGAGTTCGCGTGTGTCGCCCTGCGTGCGCGTGAAGACTTCCGCAAGTGATTTAACCATCGCGTCCGTTGGCGTATCGGAGACGAACCTTGTGGCAAGTTTTTTTGAAATGAACTTCGCCGTCGAGGGATGCGAGGCAAGCAGTTTTAAAACATCTTCACCATCTTCGATGCCGCGACCAGCGGGAAATTTTTTGCCGAGAATTGTTTTCTCCGCAGCGTCATGCCGGTCGGCGCGAAAGAGAAAATCACCGTCGCGGACGAATTTTGAAACATCGATGTTACGGGCTTTGGCTTGTTCAAGCCGCGCTTCGAAGAGGCTGTCGGCTCTCGGATCAAGGGCCGTCCAGCCCGTGAGTGCCCGCGCGACATTGATAATATCTTGCTGCGCGTACCCGCCGTCGACGCCCAGCGTATGTAGCTCCATCAGTTCACGCGCATAATTTTCATTGATGCCCGCGTTCTTTTTGGCTTCCTTCAACTTGGTTTTTGCCTTTTGTATTTCAGCATCCGTCAGGCCCATCTTGCCCAACTGCCCCTCGATCCTTTCGTCCATCTTTTGATCCGTCATCGCATCGGCTTTTTCTTTCATGCGCTTTGCCTGCTGCGGGTCGCGTTTTTCCATCTGTTCCATGTTGCGCTTTGCGTTTGGCCGGAGGTCAGCAAAACTGAACGTCGTCGGTGTGCCTTCGGGCGCGACGGAGCGGGCATTATCCAGATAGAAAAGCATCGAAGGATGTTTAGCCGTGGCCTGAAGCAAAGCCGGAAACGGGCTGAGGGCGTTGCGGCGAATCGCATCGCGTTCGTAGGTGATGATATATCTGCGGGCTTGAGCGTTGGTGAGCGAGATGTTGAAATGATTGAACCAGAAATCGGCGAGCACGGCTTGCAACTGATTTTCACTATAGACGCCGCGAAAAATTTTCTGTTCGACGAGTTCCGTAACCGCTTCGCGCTGCGGCCTCAATCCTTTTTCCTCCGCGTAAGCCTGTAACGCTTCGCGGTAAGCATTTTTCTCCGGCGACTTCGGGTCTTTCTTCGCCGGGTCTTTTTTATTCATCATCTCGGCCATGTTTTGCTCGGCGATGCGCGCGAGGCTGTCGTCGGAAACATTTGCAACCGCAGCCAGCTTGAGAAACTTTCCTTCGCGCCGCGCGAGCGCGACAATCTGCGCGGGCGCGGGGTAGCGTTCATTCAACTCTTTGCTCGTGAGCGCGAGCGAGCCAAAGTCTTTGAGTTTTTCGGTGAGCGATTGCTCCGGCAAGTTTCCTTGAAGTTGTGCGGTGAGCCAATTCTCCAAACCCATCTTGACCACGCGGTCGATATCGCCGGGCCGCTGTCCGAAGGCAAAGCGGTCGAGCAGATGTGCGGCGGCCTGACGCTCCGTCAGTCCCGCGGCCTTCCACGGCATCCGCAGCACCGCGGGCGCGAATGAAACCGGAGAAGCTGTCTTGCTGTCGGGCGATGTGAATGCGGTGAGGGCGGAGGCGGAAACGGTTGCTGCAAAAATTACAAACAGCAAGTGGGCTTTGAGTGAAAAGAGGTGTGATGCAACGGGCTTCATGGTGATAAATGGATTTACAGTTCGGAAACGAATGCAACCGGTCTGACGAAGCGAAACCACTTGAAAGTTTAACGCCGGGCGAAAGTTATTGCGAGTGGCAATTGCGAGGTCGCAAACCGTGAAACGATAAGTGCGCCGCACGGCCAAGCAAGATAGATTTCTTTTGTGCGATTAGATTTGCGTCGAAAAAAAACGGCGACCTTCAAAGCCGCCGTTCACCGCACACGCAAGTTGATTTATCGAGCACTTAGCGCAAGGTTGTTGATGAAAATCAAACTTTCCTCAACCGGCTTGGCGAGTGCCGATTTAAACATCTCAAAAAGTTCTTTCGTGTAAGATTGCGCAAAGTGATCATCCAACGCCTGTTGACTTTTCCACCGCTCGTAAAGCACAAACGCATTCGGATCACCTTTGACCGCGTGAATGTGAAAGGCGATGTTGCCCGCTTCAGGACGGCTGTACTTGACCGAGTTAAGAAACTGTTTGGTGAACCGCTCCTGCATCCCGTCTTTCACTTTGAAGATCACCACCAGATCAACTCCTTTATCGGCACTCTTCTCCGCGCCGTTCGGACGCTTGAAATCTTTCACCGCAAGCGGCGCAAGGTCGTTGAGATATAAAATCTCCATCGGTTTTGCGAGCGCGGTTTTTGAAAGTTCGAGCACGTTTTTCACGTAGGCTTGGGTGAAGTGCAGATCGAGTGCGGCTTGGTTCGTCCACCGCTCGAAGAGAAAGAACGTGTTCGCATCGTCTTTGGCTTGGTAGAACTCGAAAGTTGTATTGCCGGATTCCGTGCGAGTGCCTTCCGCATCTTTTTGAAGCACGGCTTTAAACGCCTCGCGCTGTTCCGGCTTCACCTTGAACGTTACCAGCATGACGAGGCTGCCGTCATCGCTTGAGGCCGCCGTCGCATGGCCAAAGCCCGCCGCGAGGAGTATGGTTAAAACAAAGGCAAATCTTTTTGTCGTTTTCATGATTGTCTCCCAAATTAAAAGTGTGTTGAAAAAAGTTATGATGCACTGATGGCTTTCACACCATCTTTGAATGCGGTAGCCACTGTGAGCGATTCCCACTTGTCCAACTCGGCAGCGACTTCGTCGAGCTTCTTGCGCACACCGCGCAAGGCATCCGCGCCAAGCACCAAGCGGAGCGGCGGCGTTTCGGAACCTACAATTTCAATCATAGCCCGAGCGCCCAGATGCGGATCGCCTTGCTGGTTGCCGTCCATCGCGCTGATGCCGCTGCGCACCGTGCCCGCGGTTGCCGCATAGTCATCGATGATGCGCGCGGCGGCATTGAGCGAGCGTCCGGCGAAATCCGTGCGAAACGCGCCCGGCTCCACAATCGTAACCTTGATGCCGAGCGGCGCAAGCTCCATCGCCAACGCTTCCGACAATCCCTCAATCGCAAACTTCGAAGCGTTGTATGCTCCGCCGCCCATAACCCCTCTGAATCCGGCAATCGACGAAAGGTTGAGAATATGTCCCGACTTCGCCGCCCGCATCAGCGGCAAAACCGCCTGGGTCATTTTGACCAAGCCGAAAAAATTCGTCTCAAACTGCGACCGCAGTTCCTCGTCCGAAAGTTCTTCGACCGCGCCCAAGAGTCCATAGCCTGCGTTGTTGACCAACACATCAATGCGGCGGAAGCGTGCGATGGCAGCGTCAAGGGCGGTGCGAATCATCTCGGGCTTCGTAACATCGAGCGGCAAAGCGAGCACCTGGGCGGGAGCTTTTTCGGCAAGCTCGGAAAGTTTGGCGGTGTCGCGGGCGGTAGCTACAACCGTCTCGCCCCTTTCAATCAAGGCTTCAGCCAAGGCGCGGCCAAAACCCGTCGATACTCCTGTAATGAACCATACTTTTGGCATAACTCAGATGCGTTGAAGATTGAAAATTTGAAAAGAGAGGCCTGCCCGTTAAGCTGACTGAGACCTTCATTGAACCTGATAGAAAATCACTGACGCGAATAATATCTATAACCGAGGGTTGGATCGTCGATCACAAAAATTAAACCGTGTCTGAAATTTTTGTTGCTTCCAATTTCTCAAGGTTCAAGGCCTGCAAAAGTCCGTGCTGCGCTTGGTCTTTGGCGGTGTTCAGCGGCGACATGCCGAAGTCCGAACCCGGAATCGTGCGGAACGGCCTTGCGCCGAAAGGTATCTCGATCAGTTTGGCAATGTCATCCGCGACGAGTTGCGCGTCCTGCATTCCGCCTTCAAGGCTTTGAATGAGATGTTGCAAGTCGCTGCCGAGTTCGCCGTAGGCGGCGGCGCGATCCGTATCGCGCGGCGGATCGTTGGTCTCGAGCAAGTTGGTGGCGAACGGTCCCGGTTCAACGACGACGCAATCAATGCCGAACGCAGTGAGGTCGTAGCGGTAGCCGAGCGCGAGCGATTCCAACGCTTGCTTGCTCGCGCAGTAGAGCGCGAAGAACGGAAAGGTCAAGCCGCCTGCGAGCGAACTGATCGAAATGATGAGGCCGCTTTGCTGGCGACGCATCTGAGGCAACACCGCGCGGTTCAACCGAATGACGCCGAAGAAGTTGGGCTCGAATTGATTGCGGGCTTGCTCCAGCGTATAGCCTTCGGTGATGCCCCAATACATCACGCCGGCGTTGTTGATCAGCACGTCGATGCGCCCGGCTTTTTCAATCACGGCACTGGCGCCGCGCTCGGCGGATTCGTCGTTCGTTACATCGATCTCAACGACGTGCAGCTTGAGATTTTCTTTTTTGGCGAGGGCTTGCAACGCTTCGGCGTTCGCGGCGTTCTTGCCGGTGAGGTTGCGCATCGAGGCATAAACCTCGTAGCCTTTGCGGGCGAGCGTTTCGGCGGTGAGTCGCCCGAAGCCCGTGCTGCTGCCGGTGATGAGCACGACTCCGGGCTTCTCAGAAAGTTGAGTTTTCATGGTAATGGTCTCCGTAAATTTGGTGCAGATGTTTCCAAGCGAAGTTCAGAGGCATCCGAACTTCACTGCAAACTTACGCGACAAGGATGGCTGGCGGCTATTCTGAAACGCTCAAAGCGATT
>JACMJS010000036.1 GCA_014380515.1 Chlorobiales bacterium | reverse complement strand
TTTTTGCGGCGCCTATTTTTCGAACCGTTTGACTTCCGTCGTCGTCACGCTCGCATCGCTGTGGGTGAGCGATTTATTCATCAATGCGATGTACATGGGCGGCTTCGTACCTTTCTATGAGGGCTTCTACTGGCAGTACGCCACCTTCGCGCTGATCACATTCATCGGCGGCGTTGTTGGCCGCAATGTTAAACCGGCCATGGTAGTCGGCGGAAGCCTCGCGGCATCGATGCTGTTTTTCACGGTCTCAAACTTCGGCGTCTGGACGTCCGGCTTGATGTATCCGGTTACACCGGAAGGTTTAGCGGCTTGCTACATCGCGGCGATTCCCTTTTTCGGCGGCACGCTCGCGGGTGATTTATTTTATTCCGTATTGCTCTTCGGCGGCTTCGAACTGATGAAGCGCAAACTTCCTGCGCTCGCCGTCGCCAATTAATTTTACTTCTGTCATTCTGAGCGCAGCGAAGAATCTGCATTTAAATCTTCCCCGATCAAATGCAGATTCTTCACTTCGCCTGCGCTGCGTTCAGCATGACATCGCGGTTTTTCGATCTCATTTAAATTAGAAATGCCCGCTCATCTTATTTTCATCACGGGCGGCGAGCGTTCCGGCAAGAGCCGGTATGCGGAACAACTGGCGCTGGAACGCTCCGCTGCGCCCATCTACATCGCCACCGCCCGGAAGTGGGATGATGATTTTTCCGAACGCATCGAAACCCACCGAGCCACGCGCAGTGCGGCGTTTCGAACCATCGAGGCGGAAAAAATTTTTAGCGATATAAATGCCGACGGTGAAACGCTCGTGCTTGATTGTATCACGCTATGGCTCACGAATTGGTTCACCGACCTTGACGGCGATGTTGAAAAATCTTTCGCTGCCGCAACCGCCGAGTTCGAACTGTTGCTGCAAAAAAATTGCACGCTGATTACCGTCTCCAATGAAATCGGTATGGGTGTGCACGCAGCGACGGCGGTTGGCCGCAAGTTCGTTGAGTTGCAAGGCCGCGTCAATCAGTTCATTGCCGCACGGGCGAACGAAGTCACCCTAATGGTCTCCGGCATTCCCGTCGTTATCAAACCCGTCACGAAACCGTAAAGCCCCGCACTTCAATTATCTTTGTCGGGCGGTTGATCCGCTACCATCACGATATTTTCCTGCACCGTCAAGCCGCGAAGGAAGCCTTGGCAAGGATGCAGCAACTCAAAGGGAAAGATTAATCCCCCCAGCCCCCTTTAACAAGGGGGAGTTTGCCTTGAGAAAGGTCGATGGACTTGAACAACTCGGACAACTTGAACAACTTGGATCATTCGAACGATTCGAACGACTCGAACCATCGTCCCCCCTTGTCAAAGGGGGTTAGGGGGATTCAAAGCAACTTCAATCATAAACTTCATGTCAGTATCTCGCACCAAGCCCCGCTGGGGACGCCGGTTGCTTTTCGGATTGCTCGGCCTGCTTGCGTTCGTGGCCGCGCTCATTTATGTGTTCGGCTATCTTGTCTTTTCCGCACCGGTCTATGCCGGTAAAACATCGGAGCACTTCAACGGTGAAAAGTTTTTCACGCCTGAAGCTGCATCGCGCGGGGATGAGTTTCAAAGTTTTTTAAAGTGGCAGCGCGAACGCCAGCCCGAAGCGTGGCCGGAACGCATTGCGACGAAGTTCGGCGCGCCGCCGCCGAAGCGCGTCGGCATGGGCGAACTGCGCATCACGTTTATCAATCACGCGACGACGCTCATTCAAACAGACTCGATTAACATTCTGACCGATCCGATTTGGTCGGAGCGGTGCAGTCCGTTGGCGTTCGCGGGGCCGAAACGCGTGCGCGATGCGGGCATTCGCTTCGAAGACTTGCCGCCCATCGATGCCGTCGTCATCAGCCACAATCATTACGATCATTGCGATGTGCCGACCTTGCAGCGTCTTGAAGTCGTGCATCATCCGAAATTCTTCGTCGGTCTCGGCAACAAAGCCTTCTTGGAATCGCAAGGCATTTCAAACAGTATCGAACGCGATTGGTGGCAGGCATTCGATACACTCGGCACGGTGAAATTCACTTGCGTCCCGACAAAACACTTCTCCGCCCGCGGCCTCGCCGACCGCGATAAAACCTTGTGGTGCGGATTCGCTATCGAGACCTCAAACGGAAATATTTTTTTCGCGGGTGACACCGGTTACGGTTCGCACTTCACCGAAATTGGCAGACGTTACGGGCCGCTGCGACTTGCCATTTTACCCATTGGGGCCTACAAGCCGGAGTGGTTTATGTCGCCCGTGCATGTCTCGCCGAAGGAAGCGGTGAAGGCACATCAGGATTTGCGAGCGGCAACCAGCGTGGCGATGCACTTCGGCACGTTCAATCTTGCCGATGAAGGTCCGATGACGCCGGTGAATGATCTTGAAGCGGCGTTGAAACAAATAGAACCGCGTCCGCAGTTTTGGGTGTTGGAGTTCGGCGAAGGCCGCGACGTGCCGCAGGTTTCCGGCGAGACCAAGTATGACGAACTTCAGTTGCCGCTCGGCATTACCATGATTACGATTGACCAACTATGGCAGACCTTAAAAAGAAATTATCTGAAAATGTAGACGGCGATTTTTTCGTCGACTCCACCTGCATCGATTGCGATGCGTGCCGCCAGATCGCGCCCGCCACGTTCGGCGAGTTGAATGAAGGTTATTCATTTGTCTACGCCCAGCCGCAGCACGCAGCGGAGATCCAAGCGGCGGCGAGGGCGTTGGTTGCGTGTCCCGTCGGATCGATTGGTAAGTTGGATAAGTCGGGCATCCGAGAAGCGACGCTGGAGTTTCCGACGGCAATCAGTGAAAATGTTTTTTACTGCGGCTTTAATTCGGAGCGGTCGTTCGGGGCGAATAGTTTTTTCGTGCGGCATCCCGAAGGCAACTGGCTGGTTGATTCGCCGAAGTTTCATCCGCACTTGGTCAAACGCTTTGAAGCAATGGGCGGCGTGAAGCATCTGTTTCTCACGCACCGCGATGACGTCGCCGACGCTCATCGCTATGCCCAACGTTTCGGCAGCACACGCATCATTCACATTACTGAAAAATCTGCGCAGCCCGATGCGGAATTATTTTTAGAAGGCACCGAACCTATCGAACTCGCGCCGGAGTTCATGGCCATTCCGACGCCCGGACACACGCGGGGACACAGCGTGCTGCTCTACAAAAATAAATTTCTCTTTACCGGCGATCACTTGCATTGGAACAGAAATAAATTACAACTCGGTGCGTTTCGAAATGCGTGCTGGTATTCGTGGCCGGAACAAACCGCATCGATGGCGCGGCTCTTGAACTTTCAATTCGAGTATGTGCTGGCCGGACACGGCGACCGTATTTTTCTTCCCGCGTCGCAAATGTACACCGAACTTGCCGCACTTGTTGACCGGATGAAAGCCACGCGATAATTCCCACCGTAAATGTTTTAACTTCTTATTGATTTGTCATTCCCGCCCGCGAGCGGGAATCTTGACTTAAGATTTCGAAGATTCCCGCGTACGAACGACAGCTCGGCAAGCTCACGTCGGGAATGACAGAAGATAAAATCGCAATCAAACTTTTCATTTACTTTTACTATGTCCATTCATACATTCGAAGGTATGCTCTCGGCCAAAGGCCACCGCTACGCCATCGTCATCTCGCGGTACAACGATTTTATCGGATCGAAACTTTTGGACGGTGCCTTGGATTGCATCGTGCGGCACGACGGCAGCGAGGAAAACGTCACGCTCTTCAAATGTCCGGGTGCGTTCGAGCTTCCGCTCGTCGCAAAGAAAGCCGCAATGTCGAAAAAATATGATGCGGTCATTGCGCTCGGCGTGCTCATTCGCGGCGGTACGGCGCACTTTGATTTGATTGCAGCAGAAACGACGAAGGGTCTGGCGCAAGCCTCGCTCGATTCCGGCGTACCGGTCGCGTTCGGCGTCTTAACCACCGATACGATTGAGCAGGCCATCGAACGCGCGGGCACCAAGGCGGGAAACAAAGGTTGGGAAGCGGCGAGCGCGGCGATTGAAATGGTGAATCTTTACAAGCAACTCTAACCCTCGGCTCGAACCCTCTGTCATCCTGCGTGGCGAGATGACATCTCCCTTTGGCAAAGGGAGAAGTGCAAAGACAAAGTATCGATTGCTTTTTTAAAATTGCTTTTCTTCACCTACTCTCCCCTTTGACAAAGGGGAAATGTCCGAAGGACAGAAGGGTTTCTTAAAACAAAAAAGCGTTCGGGAAAATGAACGCTTTTTATTTCGATGAACGCTTGCGAAAAAAACCGGTTACGATTTATATCTAAGGCGTTTCTTATGGCGGTTCTTGCGAAGCCGCTTCTTGCGTTTGTGCGTCGCCATCTTATGACGCTTCCGCTTTTTTCCACTTGGCATGATGCTGTCCTGTCAGGTTTTGAGAAGTTCGTTTTCAATAAAAGGACGCAAAGATACAGAAGCCGGAAGCGTTTGCCAAACCATTTCGAGATTCTCAAGGCTATTCTCTTTTTCAAAGAAGAACATTTCCGAGGAGCGAAAGAAGTTGCGGCTTTTGCGATGCCACGTAAACCTTTAAATTCACTCTCGCCTGCCTGACACCAATTTATTCACACGAACGCCCGACGAAGGAGATGCCATGACCGGAAAAATTGCCAAACGAAACGAACGGCTGCTTGAAAATCTGAACATCGATAATTTCGACTTCCTCGAAATTCCCGAACTCTATTTGCACTCCGGCGAACTGACCAAACGCGAAGATCATTATCTCCGCGACCGCTTGGAAGAACTCCGCCGCGTCCGCGAGAATTGCGACGCCGACTCCCAACAGAAAATGCGCATCGCCAATGAACGCGCGATCCTTCATTTTCTCGGTGAGATGCGATACCGCCGTCTCCGGCTTCGAATGCAGATGTACCTGAAAGAATATTGCGAGAAGTTCATCGAGAGTTACGATCCCGACCTTGTTAAAAAAGAACGCTTCTCACTCAGCGCGGCGATGGATGAACTCCGCGAATTGCTGTTCAAATGGCAACAGCGCAGTTAACGCCTCCGCTGATAGAAGGGCGTCAACGTAATAAATCTTCGAGGCTCGTGGCTTTGTCGGTGCGGCTGTCGCGGTACTTGATAATGAGCGGCGTATAAATCGACAGCCCGTGTTCCTCTGCGAAACTTCCTTTTACTTTCCGCGATCCCGCGACAACGACCGCGCCTTTTGGAATGATGAGCGGCGACTCCGCCGTTTTCCGCAGCACCGTTCCGTTCACCGTGTCGTAGACGGGCGTCGAACCGTTGAGCATCACGCCCGTACCGATCACGGCTTTCTCCTGAATAATCGTACCCTCGTAGATGCCGCAATTGCCGCCGATCATCACGCCGTCCTCGATGATCACGGGCATCGCGCCGATAGGCTCAAGCACCCCGCCCAACTGCGACGCCGCCGAGAGATGCACGTTTTTTCCGACTTGCGCGCAACTCCCGACGAGTGCGTGTGAGTCAACCATCGTGCCCGTATCAATGTAGGCTCCGGCGTTGATGTATGAGGGCGGGATGACAACCACGGAGGACGCCAGATAACTTCCGTCGCGCACCGAGGTTCCGCCCATCACGATGCGCAGGTTTTCTATACCTGAAACATCTTTGAGCGGATAAGTGTGCTTATCGATGTAGATGAATCCCGTATCGCCGCCGGTGCCTTTTACATCCATGCGTTTGAGCGTGCCGAGCCGGAAGCCCACCAAGAGCCCTTGCTTTACCCAAAGATTTACTTGCCAGCCATCGCCGCGCATTTCCGCCGCGCGCACCGCACCGGAATTGAGATGCGATTTAAAATCCTGAAATATCTTTTCCGCCGAAGTATCTTTGTGAAGTTCCGCAGCTGGCAACGCAAAGAGCCGCTCGATCTCGCCCTGAAGCGACGTCAGTTGTGATTGAGACATTTGTAATCTGAATGTTTCGATTTTTTCATTTTGTTATTCCGAGCCGGGCGATGCAAACTCGCCCCCACTGCCCCCGCGTGAGGAACGGCAAGACGCCTTCTGGTTCGAAGATACATCGGCGCGGCGATAAGAAACCTTTAATATGATTGTGTTTTGATTCTCATTTTAGATTACGGCGCGGGCAACTTGCGTTCGGTGCAACATGCCTTCGATAGCTTCGGCGTGGCGACACGTATCACGTCCGATGCGTCGGAAATCGCCACCGCGCAGAAAGTATTGTTGCCCGGCGTCGGTGCGTTTGGCAAAGGGATTGAAGCCGTACGGCATCTTCGTTTCGACGACGCGCTCGCTGAACATGTCGATAAAGGCCGCGACTTACTCGGTATCTGTTTGGGGATGCAACTGCTCTTTGAATCAAGTACGGAACTGGGCGAGCATACCGGCTTGGGATTTTTGAAAGGCCATGTCGTTCGCTTTGAAAACACGGGCGAGAAAGTGCCGCATGTCGGGTGGAACTCTATCGCTCGCCCTGCGTTTGAACATCCGCCGTTGCCCGGTGCCGGTCTTTCGCATTCGGAAATTTTGAAAGGCATCGCCGACGGTACGCACTTTTATTTCGTGCATTCCTTTTATTGTGAGCCTTCGGACGAGGGCGACGTGATCGCCCGGACTTCCTACGCAGGGAAAAACTTTGCGGCGGTCGCTCGGAAAAACCGTATTTTCGGGGCGCAATTTCACCCTGAAAAAAGTTCGTCGGCTGGACTTCAACTTCTCGAAAATTTCGCCCGCCTCTGAAACGACGGCGTGGCTTTATATACAATGCTTGTCATTCCGGCTATCGATATTCAGGGCGGCAAATGCGTCCGCCTCACACACGGCGACTTTGCCACCGTGAAAGTCTACCGCAACAATCCTATCGACATGGCGATCCTCTGGCGCAAACAAAACGCCAAGATGCTTCACATCGTCGATCTCGATGCCGCGCTAACCGGCGAACCTAAAAATTTCCAGATCATTAAATCCATCACCGAGACGGTCGATATTCCCGTCGCGGTCGGTGGCGGCGTTCGAACGCTGCCCGATATTGAACGCTACATGAGCGCGGGCGTGCACCGGGTGATTTTGGGTTCGGTGGCGGTGATCAATCCCGAATTGGTTTCGGATGCCGTAGCAGAATTCGGCGGTAAGCATATCATCGTCGGCATCGATGCGATGCACGGCGTTCCGAAAATCAAGGGCTGGGTTGAAAGTTGCAATATCAGCGACGTTGAACTCGGATGCCGGATGAAAGACTTGGGCGTTGAGCGCATTATTTACACCGACATTTCGCGCGACGGTTTGATGCAAGGCGCGGGCATCGAGACGACGAAAAATTTTGCCGAGCAAACGAAACTCAAAGTAACCGCGTCGGGCGGGGTTTCGGGCTACAAGGATTTGCTCGCGCTCGCGGAGTTGCAACCGTTCGGCGTCGATTCCGTCATCGTCGGCAAGGCACTCTATGAACAAGCGTTTCCGTGTCAGAAAATCTGGCAGGATTGCGAACAACTTGTCCCGATTGATACGAACTTTTCGACGGCGATTCTCAGGGGCATTTGCTAAAAGGCGTTTGCCCACCGGCATCTGCCGATACCGTTTTCCCGAACATTCCAACCAACTGCTTTCCATTTTCGGACGGAGCCGTCTATCTTTGCCTGCGGTTTTATTCCTCGTTCGAACACTTCGGATTCTCCCGATCAAACCGATCAAATACCGCAACGAAAAAAATGTTGCTCGTCAATCGGGCTTCAGGCGGGACGGAGCGTTGTTGCGGGCGTGCGAAAGTAAATTTAAATTCATTTCCGCAACGTCTTTGAATCTTCTTTCAAACTTAAAAACTATTTTACCATGCCCGTTCGCTTCGGAAGATTTTCGGACAGCATCAAGCCGCAGTATAAGTTGGATAAATGGGCAGAGGCTGACCGGCTCTACAAAAGCGGCGAACTTCTGCCCGCTTACCTCGCCTTCTTTGATTATATCCGCGACGACGCCGAGGACAACGTTCACTTCGCCCAGCAAGGCGAAGCTGTTTGGTTCGAAATTCAACAAGGCTCGAAAACCTTGCGCGGCACGGCC
>JACMJS010000035.1 GCA_014380515.1 Chlorobiales bacterium | reverse complement strand
TCTCAATTTCTGGGGAACATGGTGCCCGCCCTGCCGCGCCGAAATTCCCGACATGGTTGAGCTTCAGAAGCAATACGGCGGTGAGAAGTTTACCTTCATCGGCGTTACAGTCAATGAACGTAAGGGCGTAGAGGCGGTCCAAGCATTTATGAAGCAAGCGAATATGAACTATCCCGTTGCGCTTGCGGGCGAAGAAGCAATGAACGCTTACACCCAACTCTTGCCGGAAGACAAACGCGGCTATGTGCCTGCCACTTTCGTTATCAACGCCAAAGGTGAAGTGATCGATATGCTTGTCGGCGGACAGGAAAAAGCGACCTTCGAAGCCGCGATCAAAAAGGCGATGAAGTAATCAATTTGTTTCTTGTTCTAAACACAAAGAGCGTCAGTGATGACGCTCTTTTTATTATTGAATAATCTTACCACCACTTGGGAAATTCGTTAAAAACATTTTTAATTTTTTCTAACGCCTCTTTGTCTAGTTTGGAATCATAAGTCATCACTAATGACGCTCTGCTGCGGCTTACCGGAGAGTAACTACACTTAAAATTTAGTCTTGCTGTATTTTCATCTTTTTCAATAGCTATTGTGAAATCTTCATCCATGTCAATAAGAATTATTTTCTCCGTACAACTCTCAACATGATTAAGTTTTGATACAAAAAAATCCCACTTTGAACACTCAAACCATACCTCTCTTTGATAAGTAAAAGAGCCGGTTAAATCTACAACCTCCGATTTGACGAGCATCTTGAAGGAAGGAAGACGCTCTTCCACCTCGATCAAATTCATAGTTATGGACAAGGGTTCACTGATAATTATCTCTGGCACGTACTTCGCTTTAAATGTTTTCGAATATGACGAGATTTTAATCCCTCAATTTGAGACTGCTAGTTGTTTTTTCATAAACCTTCTTTTCGGCGGTGCTAACTTTCCAGAGAGCCACACATCAAGATGAAACTTTGCACTTTCCGGCACGGTGGCCTTGAATACACAGGCATCATTGAACAGGGTGAAATTTTCCCGACGCAATTTGCTTCGATGATCGAGTTGCTGACGGCGTGCGAAAATAATTTCTCTGTCGTCCGCAAAGCTTTGCCAGCCGTGAAACTTCAGGAGATTGAACTTTTGGCATGTGTGCCGAAACCCAATTCGCTGCGGGATTTTTTTGCGTTCGAAGCGCATATCCAAAATGCAAGAAAGAAGCGCGGCTTGGAAGTCCCGCCGGAATGGTATCAGTTTCCGGCGTTCTACTTTTCAAATCACAATGCGATTGTTGCGCCGTTTGCGGATGTGAAGAAGCCGCTCGCCACGCAGCAATTGGATTACGAATTGGAACTAGCGTGCGTCATAGGCAAATCGGGTATCGACATTCCGCGCGGGCGGGCGGCGGAATACATCGCGGGCTATGCGCTGATGAACGACTGGTCGGCGCGGGACATTCAGATGCAGGAAATTAAAGTCGGTCTCGGCCCTGCGAAAGGCAAAGACTTTGCGACCACGCTCGGCGGCATACTTGTTACGGCGGATGAACTTGCGGATAAAGTCGTCAGTGATCGTCTTGACTTGGAAATGGAAGTGCTCGTGAACGGTAAAAAATACGGCGGTGGGAATTTCAAGTCGGTTTATTTTTCATTTGCCGAAATGATTGAACGTGCGTCGCAATCGTGCACACTTTATGCGGGCGACGTCATCGGCAGCGGCACGGTCGGGACGGGCTGTTTGCTCGAATTGGATAATGACCGCTTTCCGTATCTTAACTCTGGCGACACGGTAGAGATGCGGATCGAACGCATCGGCATGATCAACAATAAAATCGTTTGACAAATGAACGACACGGCGACTTTCGATTCACAAGGCGAGGCTTCGCCACAGGGCATATCACGTTTTGAATGGAGCAAAGCATACTTCTCGCAGCACCTGTTGCAAGGCGGTTTGATAGTGTTTTTCCTGATCGTCCGCACCGGCTTCGCAGCATTTTTCATTTACGGCTTTTGGCATAAACTCACGCGCGGCTGGCTGACAAGCGATGTCTTGCTCGGGCATTTTACCAAACGCCTCAGCGAACTTGACCCGCAACACTTTTCCGCTTTCTACCTTTCGCAATTTGCCATTCCGCTTTATCAACCGATTGCATGGATCGTCATCGTCGGTGAATTCATCGCCGGTGTTTGTTTGCTTGTTGGCCTTTGCACGCGGGCGAACGGGTGGCTTTCGCTTTTCCTGCTGCTCAACTTTTCCGCCGGTGCGTTCTTCAACATCACAATGCCGCCATTCCTCGTGTTCGCGTTGCTCGTTGCGCTGTTGCCGTCGGGACAGTGGCTCGGCCTTGATCAAAGACTGCACGCGAAGTACCCCAACTCGATTTGGTTTCGATAATTTTTAAAACCCTTTCACCTCAAACCATCATGTCAATTTCACCGGTTGCCGAACAGTATCTGCGGCTCGCGCTCAGGTTCAACAAATATCAGGAAGGCGTTGTCGATGCCTACTACGGCAAAGCCCTTGCGATCAAACCGCAAATTGATGAAGAAGCCCTCGTACCGCTTGCCGACTTGCACCGCAATGCCGAAGAAATTTTAGCCGCTTTAAGTGCCGATACTTCCGACCGCGCCTCTTACCTCAAGCGTCAAACCGTTGCGCTTCGAACTATGATCGAAAAAAAACAAGGCGCGAAGATTTCTTACCGCGATGAAGCGCGGCTGTGCTTGGGCATCGACGACATTCCGAAGTATGATGAGCCGCCGTTCATTGAAGCAATGAAGGAATTGGATCATTTGCTTGCGGGCACGGGCACCGTCTCCGATAGATTCGTCCTGTGGCGCAAGCCGTTTGAGTTGCAAGGTGAGGAACTCTCGCCTGTGATCGATGCGATGATGCGCGAAGCCAAAGCGCGGACGGAAACCCTGTTTGCGTTGCCGGAGAACGATGTGGAAGTCAGTCTCGTGCGCGATAAACCGTGGGCGGGCTATCACTGGTATCACGGCGAATACCGGTCGCTTTATGAACTCAACATTGATGTGCCGTTGCCCGTGTGGGGCGTGCTGCACACGACGACGCACGAAGCCTTTTGCGGCCATCACACCGAAGCGATTCTCAAAGAAAAATTCTTGGTGAATGATTCGGGCTACGAGGAATTCACGGTCAACTTGCTCGGCGCGCCGTGCAGCCTCATCTCCGAGGGTCTTGCGGAAGCGGCGCAGAACATCATTCTGACGAACGGTTTGGGCAATGAGAGCGAAGCCGTCGCGCGGTGGATTACCTCGCATGAATATTTGCATCACCGAACTTTCACGGAAAATGACGCGCGCATCTTGGCGGTGCTTGAAACCATCGGGCGCAAACCGGTTGTCAATGCGGCCTTGATGCTGCATGAAGAAAACATGCCGGAAGCGGAAGTGCTGGCGTTTTTGAAAAGATCATCACCGAGTGAAGAAACCTTGCACCGCCGCACGATTGCCCGCTTGCAAGACACGGACTATCCGGCCTACATGCTCACCTATCCGCTCGGCAAAGAAAAAATCCTGAACGAACTTTCGCACAGCAACAACAAGCCCGAAACTTTTTTCGAGATTGCAAAACAGGCCGATTACAAATTTCACGATTGAATCCTGACGATGCTTTATCACACACTCGGCACGATTCCGCACAAACGCCACACGCAGTTTCGCAAGGCTGATGGTTCGCTCTACCGCGAGGAACTCGTGAGCACCAAAGGCTTCGCAGGCATTTACTCTACTGTGTATCACTTGGACTTGCCGACG
Organism: Chlorobiales bacterium; assembly: GCA_014380515.1. GTDB lineage: Bacteria > Bacteroidota > Chlorobiia > Chlorobiales > JACMJS01 > JACMJS01. The sequence goes on along the minus strand of JACMJS010000035.1, from coordinate 353 downwards.
AAAGTGCATCAAATCGGCGAGACGAAACAGTTGGCGTTTCCCGTTTGGAATAACGATCAATTGCGACATCACCACTTGCGATTGAACGCCGCGCCGCGTGCGGCGGATTATCTTTCCTCGCGCACGCCGGTGCTGTTCAACAGTGATGTATTGATTTCAACCGCGCGGCCAACGGACTCAATGAATTACTTCTATCGCAATGCGGCGGCGGATGAATTGATTTTTGTGCATGAGGGCAGCGGCATTTTGGAAACGTTGTTCGGCACGCTCGCTTTCAAGCAAGGCGATTATGTGCTCATCCCGCGCGGCACTACACATCAGTTTAGATTCAGCTCGAGCGAGAACCGGTTGTT
>JACMJS010000241.1 GCA_014380515.1 Chlorobiales bacterium | reverse complement strand
TTACCAAAGATTTAACGTCGTCGCAGGCCGTTGTCGGCGCCGAAGAAATTTCCCGCTTGCCGGTGCAAGATGTCAATCAGGTCGTGGAGTTGCAGGCAGGCATTGTCGATGGAAGGTTTCGCGGCGGCAGGAAAGGCGAGGTGGCGTATCTCGTCGATGGCATTTCGGTTACGGACGTGTTCAACGGCAATCAAGGCCGCGAGAACTCGACCGGCGTCGAGCCGCAGGCGATTCAAGAAATTCAAGTGATCAGCGGCGCGTTCAACGCCGAATACGGGCAGGCGATGTCGGGCGTCGTCAACATCGTAACCAAAGATGGCGGCGAACGCTACAGCGGCAGCCTGAGCGGCTTCACCGGCGATTTCACCACATTCAACAACGGTATTCGTTTCGGCGACGCCGCCGAGCAACGTCTGTTTCCGAACGGCCTGTCGAACACCGGAGCTTTTGAGCAAGTCTTTAAAACCTTTTCGCCGCTCGCCGAGCGCAACCTCGAAGCCAGTTTCAGCGGCCCCGTGCCCGGCTTGAAAGATCAACTGTCGTTCTATGCCAATGGCCGCTACTTCGCCAACGATGGCCGTTTCTTCGGCGTCCGTAAATATGCGACTGACGATTTTATTCCTGAGCGCACCGATCTGAACTTGCCGGGCGGCAACCGCATCCGCAGTGTCGACGGCATATACCAGAACTTACCGTCAGGCGATAGCACCGATGCCTTGCAGGCTTTCGATTACAGTCCGTTCGGCAGTGGCACCGGCGAGGTGATTCGCTTAGACCCGTACCGGAAATTCTCAGGCTTGTTCAAACTGACCTACCGTCCGACCGGCTCGCTGAAAGTTGCCGCGAGCTTGCTCGCCAGCGACGAGCAGTTCAAGTATTATGAAGGCGACGAACTCAGAAATTTTCAACTCTCACCGGACGGAGCACTAAACGGGTATAGAAATTCTTACACAGTGCTCATCAACGCGACGCAGACGGTAACAACGAACACCTTTTTGAATCTTTCGGCCTCAAAGCTCGATAGCCGCGAAAGCCGCTATTTGTATGAAGACCCGCTCGACGCCCGCTATACAATCAGCGGCGGTTTTTTTCCAAGCAGCCAGAGCAACGCCTTCGCCATCGGTGGCACGAACAAAAACCGCTACCGCCGCTCGACTGAAACCTACGGCATCAAGGCCGATATCACCAGCCAGATTGATCAGACCAATCAGGTGCGCGGCGGCGTGGAAGTGCGGTTTCACTACCTGAGCCAACTGATTCAGAACACGGTGCTTGATGAAGATGCAACGCGGGCGAGCGGGCAGGTGGTGTTCCGGCAGGCACAGGAAACGGAGCAGGATATTTTCGGCGGAAACTTCCAGACGTATTCTCACCAACCGATCGAGGTTTCGGCTTTCCTTCAGGATAAACTTGAGTTCAAAAACTTCACCGTCAATCTCGGTCTGCGGATGGACTACTTCCAGCCCGACGGCCTCGTGCCGATCTATACCGACGATCCGGGTCTCTATGATGCCGTCCGCCCCGAGCGCCAATCGAAAGATATTGCAACGCGGCTTGCGGAAGATTACACCAAAGCTCCAACCAATTTTCAAGTCAGTCCCCGCTTGGGTGTGGCCGTGCCGGTTACCGACCGCAGCATCGTGCACTTTTCCTACGGGTTCTTCTTTCAGATTCCGAACTTTTTCCTGCTCTATCAAAACCCGTATTTCCTGAGCGGCAGAGACCGGACGACCACGATCTACGGACCGTTCGGCAACGCGGCTTTACGCCCGCAAAAGACGACGAAAGGTGAAATCGGCCTTCAGCAACAGTTCGGCTCCGACCTCTCGATTGACATTTCCATTTTCTTCAACGACATCCGCGACCTGACCGGCTCGGCAGAAATTACCCCGCTTTTCGGTGAGGTCGGCAGATATGCCCGTTTCGTCAATACGGATTTCGGACAATCGCGCGGCTTCGTCGTTTCGCTCTCGCGGCGCTTTGCAGGAAATTTCAATTTCAACATGGACTACACTTTCCTCATCGCCGAAGGAAACTCCAGCGACCCAAGCACCGCGCTCAACATTCTCAACAGCGATCCTGACGCCACCCCGCCGACGCAAATCATTCCGCTCGATTGGGATCAACGCCATACGCTCAATGTTTCTTTCGCTTATCAGGCGAACAGCTGGCTCGGCAGTCTCATCGCCCGCTACGGCTCCGGGTTTCCTTTCACGCCCGTCTCGCAATTGCCCGATCAAACCACCCAGCCGATCAGTTCCGGCTACGTGCTCACGAACACGCAGCGCACGCCTGCGTCGGTAGTGGTGGATTTGCGAGCGCAGCGTGATTTTCAGTTCAACGGATTCAATGCGAATATCTATCTCTACATTACCAATTTATTTGATGCGTTCAATCAGCGCGGCACGTACAACGGCATCGGCGGCGGCCTGCTGACCCCTGATCCGTTCATCGTCAACGCCGAACAGTTCGGACGCATCAGCACGGTTAATTCCATTCAGGATTACTACCGCCGTCCTGAACTGTATTCGGAGCCGCGTAAAGTGCGGGTCGGATTTGCCGTGAATTTCTAATCCAAGCGAAGCGAAATAACCAATGACTCATTTTTTTCGATTCTACAATCGCCTTGCAACACCGCTTCGCCCGGCGGTAACGCTTGGCGCGGGGGCGGCGATAACGGCGGTGATCATTACGTGTCTGATGGCGACCATCGGCGTACAACCGGCAACCGCGCAGGACGGCAATATCCCGACGACCTTGCGCAGCTCGTCGCTGTTCGTTCGCGGCGGGTTGCACAACGGCAACCGCGTCAAAACCCGGTTTGTTAATACGGGTCTCATCGGCGGCAACGCCAACCCGCCTACCTGCGCATGGCCGACGGAAAACAACCCGTATCTCTACGACGCGGGCGTTATCTTCGGCGTCGAGAAAGTATTCCGCGATACGATTCTGTATCCCATCACCTCCGCCTTTCCCAACGGCGACACGACAAGCGCGACCGGCACACGGTTGCGCGACAATACGCCCAACAAATCTACCCGCGCGGGTGCAAGGGGCGTTTCCGGCGGCGTACAAGAATTTTTGGGTAACGTGCTCGTCGGCGGCAACTACGGCGCGTCCGTGGCCATGCCGGAAAAATATACCACCACGCATTTGGGGCCGCGCGGTGCGGGCTACAAAATCGTCAATGGCGCGTTTTCCGGCCTTCAACCCGTACCCGGTTTCTTCAACAACAGCGGCAACAATCAAAGCCTTGCGATGAGCCATTTGCCCAATTCGTGGCCTGCCGAATGGCCCGATCATCCCGATTGGAAAAACGCCGCTACCGGCAAAGCCAATTGGAACGGCTACTTCGGACGCGACGTCTTCAACGCCGATCAGGAGAGTTATTTCGTTACCGATGATGCCAACGACCTTACCTTCGAGGCCGAATACAAATACCGTCCGATTCCGACTGAACCCGACCGTGCCGGTCTCGGCCTGCAAGTCAAGGTGCGCGGTTTGCAATGGGCAAACTTTCTGGCTCAGGACAACGTGTTTTGGGTATATGAAGTCAAAAACGTCAGCAAGTTCGATTACGATAAAGTCGTCTTCGCCTCGATTGCAGGTACGGCAGTGGCCAACACCTTTCAAAATATTTCACTCTTCGATCAAAGCCGTCAGATTACTTATACCTACAACCCACCGAACATTCCGCCCTCCCAGCCTTGGAACAATTTATATACGCCCGGCTATGTCGGCCTTGCGTTTTTGGAAAGTCCGGGCAACCCGTTCGATGGCATTGATAACGACGATTCCTACGGCGAAGAAGCGGATCCAATCACCGGTCCGCGCGTCAATCCCTACGGCAATCTCATCACGCGCGAAAGCGTCGTCGTTCCGGGTAACGCCGCAGCGACAGGCAGCGATGCCTTTGCGTTCATCGGCGGCGAAATCCCCGATCAGTTTCGTAAATCCGGCGGTGGGACAAGCCCTGCTTTTACCAATACCGGCTACGAATTTGATGAAGTCAAAGGCGAACCGGTGCCGCGCGTGCTGAAAGCTAGCGACTGGCTGATCACGATTGAACAGAAATCCATCCCGCCGCCCGGCGGCCGCTATCCGGCGGGCGTAACGATTGCAATATATGAACGCAGCGCCCTGCAACTTCCGGCATCGGGCAGCCTGACGCTCACGTCGCTCGGCAAAATTTACACGGTGAAAGTAGGCGATACACTGCGTGAAACCCCGCAAAATAATTTTGATGACAACCTCAACGGCGTCGTCGA
>JACMJS010000240.1 GCA_014380515.1 Chlorobiales bacterium | reverse complement strand
TAATTGCGAAGCGGCTTGCCGGTGGTGAGCATCGTTTGAATACGTTCGAGCGTTTTGCGTTCGCCGAGCAAACTTAAAAAGGCTTCGCGTTCGAGATCGAGCAAATACTGTTCGCTCACCTCGGTTGCCGAAGTCAAGTCGCCGCCGCACATCACGAAGCCGAGCTTCTGGCAAATCTTCTCATCGTATTCCGAAATGTATCCGCCCGCTCGCATCGAGTTCGCGCCCGCATAAATGACGCCCAAGCCTTCGCGTCCCAACACGCGCACATCGTGGCGCGGTGCGGGCTGACGGTAGCCTGCTTCGGCAAGTTCCAGCACCAAATTTTTCGCATCGAGTATCTGCCGGTCTTTGTTGATGGAAATTTTATCGCCGCGTTGAAACAACCCAAGTTCCTTGGCTTCAAAGGCTGAGGTCGCCACTTTCGCATTGGCGATTTTCATAAAGTTGTTTCGCAGCGCGATGAGTTCGATGTCGCCTTCCAGCACCGCGTCCGCTGCACGCATCGCCAATTCCTTCGATCCGCCGCCTGCGGGAATCAACCCGACGCCGAACTCAACCAAACCGATGTATGTTTCCGCCGCCGCTTGAATTCTATCGGCATGAAGCGTCATCTCGCAACCGCCGCCGAGCGTGAGTCCGTGCGGCGCAACGATGACCGGAATTGATGAATACCGGATTCGCATCACCGTGCTTTGAAACTGACGGATGATTAAATCCAATTCGTCAAACTCCTGCTCCATCGCCGCCATCAGCATCAGCGCGAGATTCGCGCCCGCTGAAAAGTTTGGTGCTTGATTGCCGATCACCACCCCGCGCCAGCCTTCGGATTCCGCTTTCTCAATCGTCCGGCTGATCATCGACAACGTGTCGCTGCCGATGGCGTTCATCTTCGAATGAAACTCCACGCAAAGCACGCCGTCGCCCAAATCCACCGCCGATGCACCTTGATTCTTCATCACCGCTTTCGATCCGCGCAAGGCATCGAGAACAATAAATTCATCCAGACCCGGAATCGGTTTATAGGATTTCGAAGTGATGTCGTAATAGCATTTCATACCGTCCTTCACTTCGTAAAAATTCTTGTGCCCGCCTTCGATCATCCCGCAAACCCACTTGGCTATTTTGCGGCCTTCCGCTTCCATGCGTTCCACCGTCCGCGCGACGCCAATCGCGTCCCACACTTCGAACGGGCCTAGTTCCCAGCCGAAGCCGGAAGTCATGGCGAGATCGATGCGGTAAAGGTCGTCGGAGATTTCGGGGATTCGGTTCGCCACATATTCGAACACATCGTCCATCGTGAGCCGGAAGAACTCGCCCGCTTTGTCCTTCGAGGCGGCAAAGGCTTTGAGCCGCTGCCGCAAATCGTCCACCCCTTTCGTTACTTCGAGCGTGGCAAACTTGACTTTTTTCTTTTCGCCGTACTCCAGCGTATTCAGGTCGAGCGTCAGAATTTCCGAACCTTTTTCGCCTTTGATTTTTTTATAGAAGCCCTGTCCCGTCTTATCGCCGAGCCATTTGTTGGCGGACATCTGCGAGAGAAAATCAGGCAGTTTGAACACTTCCCGCGCGGTGTCGCTGAGCAACTCCGCATACAAATTATTCGACACATGAATCAGCGTATCTAACCCAACCACGTCCGACGTTCTGAACGTGGCCGACTTCGGACGACCGACCACGGGGCCGGTGATTTTATCGACCTCGTCGATGCCCATTCCCAGTTTTTCCATCGCTCGAAACGTGCTCATAATACCGAACACGCCAACGCGGTTGGCGATGAACGCGGGCGTGTCTTTGCAGAGCACGGTCGTTTTGCCGAGATGCAAGTCGCCGTAGTGCATCAAAAACCCAACGAGTTCGGGATCGGTTTTCGGCGCGGGAATAATTTCCAAGAGTTTTAAATAGCGCGGCGGATTAAAAAAGTGTGTGCCGCAAAAATGTTTTTGAAAATCGTCGCTGCGCCCTTCCGCCATCAAGCGAATCGGAATGCCGGACGTATTCGAGCTGACAATCGTGCCTGCCTTGCGATGCTGCTCGACTTGATCGTAAACTTTTTTCTTGATCTCAAGATTCTCGACCACGACTTCAATCACCCAATCGGCGTCTTTGATCTGCGGCATGTTGTCATCGAAGTTGCCGGTCGATACTTGTTTGGCCGCGTCTTTGAAATAGACAGGTGAAGGATTGGATTTGATCGCCGCCTGCAACGCGGCGTCAACAATGCGATTGCGGACGCTTTTCTGTTGAAGCGTTTTTCCCGCGACTTGTTCTTCAGCCGTCAATTCTTTCGGCACGATGTCGAGCAAGAGCACTTTGACGCCGATACCTGCGAAGTGCAACGCGATCCGCGATCCCATCACACCCGAACCCAGCACCGCAACTTGTTTGATAATTCTATTCATCTATTCATTGACATTGAGGATTGAAGATTACTTCGGACTTATTTCAAGAACATATTTTTCAATCGCGTTCAACCAATCTCCCCTTTTATCTGAGCTCGCCGAAGGAAACTTCGTCATGGGAGCGCAGAGGGGTTCAACTCACCGCTTTCTCAGTTGCCGGTTCAGTTTTATACATCGCCTCGATTTGGGCTTCGTAGTTTTTATGAATCACTTTGCGGCGGTAACTGAGTTTGGCGGAAAGTTCACCTTTGGCCGTCGTCCATTCGTTCGGCAGCAGCGTGAACTTTTTGACTTGCATGTAATGCGCAAAGTTTTCATTGTACCGCGCGACTTCACGGTCGATCAGTGCCAGCACCGCCGGATGCCCAATAATTTCCGCGTCCGTTCCTTCAAGCAGGATGCCTTCATGATCGAACTTCGCTTTGATGTTCGTGAAGCTCGGCACAATGAGCGCGGCGGGAAAGTTTTTATGCTCGCCGATGATGAGAACCTGCTCGATGTATCGGGATTCTTTCATCTTGTTTTCAATCACCTGCGGCGCGACATATTTTCCGCCCGACGTTTTAAATATTTCTTTTTTGCGGTCGGTGATTTTGAGATAGCCGTCTGTGTATTCGCCGATGTCGCCGGTGTGCAGCCAACCATCTTTATCTAAGACTTCGGCGGTCAGGTCGGGGCGGCGATAATACCCGAGCATCACGTTCGGGCCGCGATAGAGAATCTCACCATCGTCCGCAATTTTTACTTCGCCGTCCTCAACCACTTCGCCGACCGTGCCCACGCGGTTGCGGCCTCCGTCAGGCCGGTTGACTGCAATGACGGGCGATGATTCCGTCAGGCCGTAGCCTTCGCAGACGTTGATTTGCGCGGCGAGAAAGATGCGGGCGAGGCGTGGTTGCAAGGCCGCGCCGCCGGAAACCAAGGCGCGAACATTGCCGCCAAAGGCTTCACGCCATTTCGAGAAAACAAGTTTACCGGCGAGCGCGAGTTGAACATTGTAAATCGCGCCGTGATTGATTTGCGGATCGTAGCGGTGGCCGAGTTCCATCGCCCATTTGAACAGCATCCGTTTGACGCCCGTGAGACCGTTGCCGCGGGCGACGATCTTGTCATAAATCTTTTCGAGCACGCGCGGCACGGTGGCAAAAATATTCGGCTTGACATCTTTTAAATCATCGGCGATGGTTGTCAGGTTTTGCGCGTAGTAAATCGAGCAGCCTTCGTAGATGTACATGTTGATCATCAGGCGTTCGAAGATGTGGCAGAGCGGCAGGAACGAGAGAGCGGTTTCTTCGGCGGTGGCTTTCATGTACTTGGTACAGGTTAGCGCGTTGCTCAGCAAGTTGCGGTGCGAAAGCATCACGCCCTTAGGTGTACCGGTCGTGCCGCTGGTGTAGATGAGCGTGGCGAGATCGTTCGGCGCGACGTTGGCTTTGAGCGATTCAAGTTCAGCGATGCTCTGCGATTTACCGGCCTCACGGAGTTCGGTCCATTGCTTGACGCCGGTAATTTTATCGTAAGTGTAAATGCCTTGCAGCGTCGGAATGTCGGCAGCAATCGTACAGATGACTTTGTAAAGTGCATCGCTGGAGACGAAGATGAGTTTGACGCCCGCATCGTTGAAGATGAACTTGTAATCTTCCGCTGTGAGCGTCGGATAGACGGGTACGTGCACCGCGCCAACGGACATGGCGGCGGCGTCAATGAAATTCCATTCGGGGCGACTGGTTTCGTTGATGTTGGCAATAGTATCGCCTTTCTTGATACCGATTCCGGCGAGGCCAAGCGCAATATGATTCACCGTGTCATAAAATTCCTGCGTGGAGATTTTCTTCCACAGGCCGTCAACTTTTGAAGCCAGTGCGTCCGGTTTCGGATGGTGGGCGAGTTGATGTGAGATGAGGTCGAAGACCCGCATTGGCACCGGCGCGGGCATTGTCATGGGCATCGTCATAGTTTTCTCCTTTCAGGCTCCGGCGATTGGTGCGACGGAGACATGGACAACTGTTTAGCAAAATTCCTGCGGCGACTTTGATACAATTTGCGATGCGGTCGCTTTTAAATCGCCGGAATGTTACTTAACTTTGTTAAGAAAAACAATACGCACTAAAGAAATTCTACGAACATTTTTTGCCGGACTGTATCGTAGCGGCGAGGCGCGTTACCAACCATTCAATCATAATGAAACAGGAAACACTTGATTCCGCCGGTTTGAAACAGGCCGCCGCCCGTTCAGGCAACTTGGCGTCCGTGGATTCACCGATGAACCCGTTCGTTACTTTCGGTGATACCATCGGACAGAATATCACGACGGTCGCCGCGCTCTACAAAAGCCGCATCGAGAAAGCCGTTTTGCAAAAGCATGACCTTTCTTTCCAAACCTTTGCCCTGCTGACGCTGATCTGGGACGATCCCGCCATCACACAAAGTCATGTCGCCCGTTTGAAACATGTTTCAAACGTAGCAATCCTGAAGCAAATGCGTCCGCTGCTGGAGACGGGTATTTTGCAGCAAATTCCCGCCAAGCACGACAAGCGTTCGTCGGTATTTAAGTTTACCGATAAAGGCAAAAAGTTGATGAACAAATTGATTCCCGAAGCGAAAGCCTTTGACGAAAAACTCCGCTTGACGATTGAGTCGGGCACCGGCATTCATTACGTCCATTTCCTCTCGAAATTGACGGCGTGCATGAAAGCCTTTAAAGGATAACAAGGTTATCCTTCTGGATTATTCGTCGCAAAGACTTACGGCTTGAACTTTTCCTTGATGGCTTCCGGTATCGCTTGCGGTTTGCCGGTTTGCGGATCGATGAAGACGAGCACGACGTCGGCATCGAACGAAAGCACGTTGCCTTGAGTGAGGTTGTAGCCTTCGTGCCGGACGGTGAAAGACGTGTTGCCGAGTTTGGAGACGTGGGTATAGATGATGATCTCGTCGTGCAGTTTCGCCGAATGTTTGTAGTTGATATTCACATTCGCCACGACGGGCGTCGTTCGTGCTTTGAACAGGGCATCGAACGTGATGCCCGCCGCGTACAGCATTTCTACGCGGGCGAGTTCGAGATACTGCACGTAGGTTGCGTTATTGACATGCCCGTAAAAATCCAATTCATAACTCCGCACGGTGAGGCGCGTTTCTAATTTTTTCATGGTTCACTTGCTAAATTTCGGGTATCGTCCTGAACTAAGAAAAATGAGAAATGACAAATTTTACGTTTACAGATGAGGTGCAACATGTAAAGGAAGGACAACTATCTGACAATGATACATGGATTGTTGAGATACCTTCGGAGATTGCGACCGACGAAATACTTTTTTGTGTACTCGCATGGAAATTAGCATTTCCAGATTACTTCGGTATGAATTGGGATGCACTTGATGAGTGTATGAAAGATTTCGGATGGATTACTCAGAAAAAAATAGTGTTAGTTCACAAAAAATTGCCGATGTATTTGAAAAGAGAGACACTGAAAGTTTACATATCAGTTTTGAACGACAGCGTTGAAGATTGGAAAAATTACCAAGAAGACATTGAGTCGCACGCGAGGTTTCCGCCGCACGATTTGATTGTGATTTTTCCGCAGTCAGAAAAGGAAGCAATAGAATCCCTGCTGAAAGAGTATAAGGCGGATTACGAATCGAGGATCGGTTCATAGGTTCGCTTCGATTATGAGTTACTCATTTCTCACCAATCGCTCGATGCGCCGCCGCCGCCGAACCCACCACCACCACCACCGAAACCGCCGCTATTCCAACCGCCGCCCGATGATCCGCCCCAACTGCTTCCGCCGCCGCTTCCCCAACCGCCGCCGCCAATGATGATCGGCGGGATAAAGCCGATGCCGCCGCGCCTGCGAAAACCGCCGCCACCGCCGCCGCCGCGAAACCG
>JACMJS010000239.1 GCA_014380515.1 Chlorobiales bacterium | reverse complement strand
GTGCAGCACTACGATACGTTTTTTTATCCGCTCGATAGCGTTTCGCAGTGGAATAAAATTTACGGCAGTCGCGGCTTCTTGCAGTGGCAGTGCGTCGTTCCGGCGGGTGAGCGAGGCGAAGTGATGAAAGAAATTCTAGCTCGCATCACGCAAAGCGGCTTTGCGTCGTTTCTGGCCGTACTGAAAATGTTCGGCAGCGTTCCCGCCGAAGGATTGCTCTCTTTTCCAACTGAAGGATTGACGCTCGCGCTGGATTTCCCGAACGAAGGCGCACCCCTTTATAAGTTGCTTGATGAAGTTGACGGCATCGTCATTCAAAACGGCGGTAGAATTTATCCGGCCAAAGATGCAAGAATGTCGGGCGAGACATTTCGCCGGTCGTTTCCGAAGGTAGAATTGTTTGAAAAGTTCGTCGATCCGAAATTTTCCTCAAGCTTTTATCGCCGCGTGATGGCCGGTGGCCGCGAACTCGCTCCGGATGCGGCTTCGCAGGCATTTCAAACGGCGATATAACTCCTTCACCAAATGCGTTCACCCAAAAAAATTCTCATCTTCGGCGCAACCTCCGCGATTGCATATGAGACTGCAAAACTTTTTGCCCGCGCCGGTGCATCGCTTTATCTCTGTGCCCGCTCGAAGTATGAACTTGAGCGTTTGGCCTTCGATCTTCAAGTGCGCGGCGCGGCGGAAGTCAGGATTTCCGTCTTTGATGCCCTTGATGATCATTCCATTACCGCCGCCATCGATGCGTGTTTAGAAGCATTTCCCGATCTCGAGGCCGCGCTCATCGCCCACGGCACACTGCCTGATCAGCGGCTTTGTGAAACGGATCAGTCAGAACTCAGAAAAGTCATTGAAATTAATTTCACGAGCGTGGCCGTCATTCTTCATTGGCTCGCGTTGCATTTTGAGGAACGCGGCAGCGGGACGATTGCGGTGATTTCATCCGTGGCGGGCGACCGCGGGCGGCAAAGCAACTATGCTTACGGCGCGGCGAAAGGCGGCCTTACGATTTTTTTGCAGGGACTTCGGAGCCGCTTGGCAAAATCAAATGTAAATGTTTTGACCATCAAGCCCGGCTTCGTCGATACGCCGATGACAGCGCACCTTCCGAAGAATTTTCTCTTTGCGAGGCCAGACAGGATTGCAGAGGGAATTTACACAGCGATGCGTCGCGGGAAAGATGTCGTCTATCTGCCGTTTTTCTGGCGATGGATTATGCTCGCGGTCAAACTGATTCCCGAGCGCATTTTTAAGAAACTGAAAGTTTAATCTTGCGGCTTACTCTGAATCGCTGCTCGCACGGGCATTTTCGAAACTCAGAATGCGGCGGCTACAGGCATAACGGGTTTTGTAATACTTCTCTTCCAAGTTGCTAACGGTTACACCAATCTTCAAACTGGCGTGCGCGAACTTGCCTTCGCCAATGTAAATGCCGACGTGCGAAATGCGGCGTCCGTGAATCTTAAAGAAGATCAAATCGCCGAATGCCAATTCTTTTTTATCCGCCGCATCACCGAGTTTGGACTGATCGACGGTCGTACGCGGCAACTTGACGCCGAGTGCACTGTTGAACACGCGGGAGACGAAACCAGAGCAATCGATGCCGCTGAGTTCCGTGCCGCCGTGTTTGTAGTTCGTGCCGAGATACTTGCTGATTTCCACCTCGAGCAGTTCAGCTGCGTTCGATGGTACGCTGATGCGCCGCAGGTCGCGGTTATATTTTTCAATTGCTGCGTCAGGCGTGGTGCTGGTGTTATCGATTTCGCTTTCCAAAGCGGCGATCTCTTCGGTCGTTGTGGCCTTGGCATCGAAGCGGCGGGAGGCGGAGGTGGCTTTGCAGGCCATGTTGGGAATGGCAAGAAAAATGACGGGCAGGAGAAACAGAAGTTTGAACAGAGTAAAGGTTGATTTCGTCAGGATTGATTTCATCAGGTCGGCATGTTATAATTTTACGCAATGTTATTGCGGCGGGAAAGATAATTTTCCCAGCATCGCTCCGGTTTTCATTGAGGCACTGCCTCCGCACAGCAATTCATTTCCGAGCACGGCAAACAAGACGGCTTCTTTCGCCTTTGCCGGAATACCTGTGGTGGGTGTCTCCGAAGCGTGATCTTTGACGGCGGCAAAATAAAACTTTTTCTCTAAACTCCGCATCAGCGTTTTATTCCGCGCGCCGCCGCCGCTAACGACAAGTTCATCAATCTTGAAGTGCGGCGCAATGAACTTTTGATATTGCGCCGCCACAACTCTGGCGGTGAACTCCGTCAAGGTTGCGATAATGTCAAAGTCATTCAGATTTTCCGAGCGGCATCGTGCGAGCGCATTTTCAAAATAGGCGTCGCTAAACAGTTCACGGCCTGTCGACTTCGGTGGCACTTGTTTTAGGTAAGGCAGCCGGAGTAGCGTCTTCAAAGCAGTTTCCGACGCGCTACCTTTCGCAGCAAACTTGCCGCTTTGGTCGAAAGGCTTTCCGAAAAGCAATGCGGCGGCTTTATCGATCAATACATTTCCGGGGCCGCAATCAAAAAAGATAACTTCTTGCCTTTTGCAACCCTGCTTCATGGCGGTAATGTTGCTCATCCCCCCGATGTTCAGCAAAGCACGATTGTGTTTCGAACTTCGGTAAAGAATGTAATCAAGGAACGGAGCGAGCGGAGCACCATCGCCGCCGAGCGGAATTTCGGCAACTCTGAAATCGGAAACGGTGAGAACGCCAAGTTCGGCGGCAATGACAGCACTTTCGCCCAACTGGAAAGTCGAACGAACTTGATGCCTTCCAATTTTTTCCGCAGCCGGTTGATGCCAAAAAGTTTGCCCGTGCGACGCGATAAAATCTACTGCTCCTGATTTTATTTTGCTGCTCCCCAAAAGTTTCTTGGTTGCATCCGCGAAAACTTTTCCGATGAGAAAATGCAGTTGCGATAATTCAGGCAGGCGTGCGGTTTCAGGATTAAGGTTTCGGAAGATTTTTCGGCGAATGACAGGTTCGAATGGGTAAGTTTCAGTTGCAAGCAATTTAACTTCCGTTGTTTCCCCAAAGCCGCTGATTCCTACGATTGCGACATCAATGCCATCTAGCGATGTTCCCGAAAGCACCCCGACGCCAATTCGCTGCTTCTTTCTCCGGTAGGCTCGAAACAAACTTTCCGTCATTAAACTTGGCTCGTGCTCCGAATTTAAGTCGGAGCATTATTATTATTTCTGAACTTTTTTATCGTTAGGCGGGTCGCTTAAAGAAGGAAGATACTTTTCTATCGCCGAAGATACCCTGAGGCCTGACGAGCATAAGAATAATAAGCATCAAGGCGTAAATTACCATCCGGTAGTTGGAGACGAACCGGAGAGCTTCGGGCAAAATCGTCAGAATCACCGCGGCGATTGCAACTCCGGCCAAATTTCCCATGCCGCCTAAAATGACCATCACTACAATTTCAATAGACCGTAAGAAGCCGAAATCTTCGGGATTCAGGTAAAGCACGAAGTGCGCGTAAAGTGCGCCCGCAATTCCGGCAAAGACCGACCCGATGAGAAACGCAATCACTTTGTAGTTCGTCGTGTTGATGCCCATTGCCTCCGAAGCCACTTCGTCATCGCGGACAGAAAGGAATGCCCGTCCGAAAGTGGAGGTCGTGAGGTTATGCACCAAATAAATCACGACGAGCACCATAAAAAACACCCAGAAGAAATTGGTGTATTTGCTGATGCCGGTGAAACCTCTCGCACCGCCGACGAATTCCGCATTTTGAATCAGCACGCGAATAATTTCGCCGAAGCCCAAAGTTGTGATTGCGAGGTAGTCGCCCTTCAGTCGCAATGACGGCACACCGACGACCAATCCGGCTGCTCCTGCGGTTGCCCCCGCCAACACGAGCGACAAGAAAAATGTTACCTGTTCGCCGAAGCTGCCGCCGCCCATTGCCGCAATCATGCCCGCGCCGTAGTAGTGCGTCAGTGCTGCCGAAGCATAGCCGCCAATCGCCATGAATCCCGCGTGCCCCAGCGAAAATTGCCCCGTGTATCCGTTGATGAGGTTGAGGCTCGTCGCCAGAATAATGCTGATGCCGATGTAAATGAGAATCTGAAAATAGTAAGCGTTGATTGCACCGGAAACAAAGTTCAGGGCGAAAATGAGCAGCGTCAGTCCGGTAAACAGAATCGCGTTTTTATGCGTGGCCATTGAGCAAAGTTGAGAAAAAAAGTTAAGCTGAAGCGTGCAAAGGTGAAGGCCGGAAGTATAATGAAATCCGGCGCAATGTTCAATCGGGCAATCGGGCAATTGGGAAACCGGGCAATTGGCATTGCCTCGCGTGGGCATTATATTCATAGGCTTTACCAATCCGAAATTGTTCATGCCCGAAAAGAAAAAAGCCGTTGAGACTTATACGCTCGCAATCATTCCCGAAGACGGTTCGGAGACGCGCACTTACGGCGGCATTACGAAAGAGCGCGTGATCGGCCTCGTCGTTGCATCGGGTTTTGGTGTGGCAGTCGTTTCACTGCTCATCATTGTTTTCACGCCGATACGCACGCTGATTCCGGGCTACGCCGATTCCAGTTATCGCAAAGAAGTGATTCGTAATCAAGTGCGGCTTGATAGCTTGAGCAATCAAATCATTCAACTTGAGTACTATAACCGCCGGTTGCGCAGCATCTTGGAATCCGCACCGAGTGCCAGCGACCCTGCACTGGCAAATTCTCCGGCTCAGGATGTGCGTGATGGCCGTGAAACTTTCGTCGCCATTTCCGGTGCGGGCTATAACAGCACCAAGACTGCCGCAAGCGAAGCGCTTTTCATCGGATTCGTTGTACAAGGCCGTATCTCGCAGCGGTTCGATCCGGTCAGAAGTCATTACGGCCTCGACATCGCAACCGCATCCAACGAACCGATTGGTGCATTTCTCGATGGCACGGTGGTCTTTGCAGATTGGAACGGAGAGTACGGCTACACGATCATCACCGAGCACGGAGACTTGCTTTCCTTCTACAAACATTGCAGTAAGGTGTTGGTACAGAGCGGCGAGAGCGTTCGGCGCGGCCAAGTCATCGCGCTGACCGGCAGCACGGGCATCGAATCGGGCGGGGCGCATTTACACTTGGAAGTTTGGAAGCAGGGCATTCCGCAGAATCCTGAACTTTATCTCAACCCATAATTTTTTCGGAACATGTTTGGCAAGAAAAACGGTATCAGCGATTCGATTCCCTCCGTTGATAAAATCAGTATCATCGCCGACGGCGCGATCTTTCGCGGCGACCTTGAAACGGACGGCAACGTACGCATCGATGGCAAAGTCATCGGTAACATCTCTTCATCGGCAAATGTTGCGGTGGGAAAGAGCGGACAAGTTGACGGAAACATTAACGCCGGAATGTTGAAAGTATCCGGTAAGATCAAAGGCAACGTCGATATCAGTACGAAATTAATTCTCGATGTTACTTCGTCCGTATTGGGCGACATCAAGACGAGCGTACTCACGGTTGAAGAGGGCGCAGCGATCAATGGCAAGGTTACAATTGAAGCGCGCGGCTCGCAATTAAGCACCGGCGTCGGCGCGGAACCTGTGGCCGAGTTGCAAGATGTCCGGTAACGATAGCAGTAGCAACGATGACGGCGATAACAACACGCAGTCGCGGCTGGGCAAGGCCTACCGCGAGGCCGGACCTTACATCGGCATCGGCGTTCAACTTGCCGGAAGTTTTCTGTTCTTCTTGGGGATCGGCGTTTGGGCGGATGGACAGTTGAAAAGCTCGCCGTTGTTTTTGCTGCTCGGACTTGCCGCCGCCATGACTGCGATGATTGTGCTCGTCGTGCGGATTATCAAACTTGCCGACACAAAGAAGAAATTTACACCAGCCAAAAAAGAATACGAATCGTGAAGCCGTTGTTTGATTTTCTATTGAAGATGCTTATTTTCAGCGCGGTAATCTGGGCGGCAATCTTGGCGATCTCAAATGCCGTTGCATCGTTGAGCCTCGTCTCCATCTTTTCAGCGTGGTTGATTATGGCGAGTAATACGCTCGCGGGATATGTGACTTTTGATCTTGCGTTCGGCAAAGATTTGAAATCGTTCTACAAGTTCACGATAGGATCATTGGTCGTTCGAATGATGCTTTCGCTGGCACTTGTCGCGGTGCTTTTGCAGATGCCGTGGATCAAGACACAAGATTTTATTTTGGCGATGTTTGCATTTTACATTGGATACACAGCGATTGAAGTGCTAGCGTATCAAAAGAAAAATACTTTTGAAAAAGCCTTGCGTGCCGCCAAAGTCGCCTGAGAAAAATGTTGCGGAAAAGTTTTGTTGATGATGCTTTGCACGGATTTGTATCCACACAAAAAATTGAAGTGCCTAACCAGAAATTGCGGAAGAGGAAACGAGTATGAGTTTTGGCCGAAAACTATTGGACATCATCGCGCCGCCGAAGCGGGTCGTTGAGGAAGAACTGCCCGAATCTGAAGTCCAAACAGAAACCGCTGAACCCAAGGGCGATCCTCACTACGTCGCCTATACCAATGGCAATGGCAACGGTAACCGGTCTCTTTCTACGAACCGGCAGGCAGCAGAAAAAATTACCAAAGTTCAAACCGGATTGAGTTTAGAATTGCAACGAGACGCTCACACGCGCACCGACATCGACGCCCTGATGCAGATGGCCGAGCCGGAATCGCCTGCGCAACATGCCTTGCTTAAGAAATCCGTCAAAACGATTCTTAACCGCCGCGGCCTTCGCAGCATTGACGAAACGACGTCGCCGAAAATTGCCGAAGATTTGGGCTTGATTCTCGAAGCCTCCAACGCCAACCTGAGCGTTATTACGAGCGACATCAACAAAATCAAGAAAGTACTTGTCGATGGCGTCAGTCAGAACCGGCGGATGGTCGAAGAGTACCGGAGCAAGAAAGTTTTTGCAATTAACACGCTGCTTGCGCAGTTGAAGGAACTCGAGCAACAAGTTGCGGAGTTGGATAAAGTGGTCGATGATGACGATAAGAACCTCACTTCGGCCTTGAGCGAACTGGAAAGTTATGGAAATCTGCTAATGGCTGTGTCTAAACTCAACTTAGCACGGGGGAAAGAATGGCAAGAGTAGTTCGAATCGAGCGGGATTATAGCCGCGTGATTGTTTTTGCATTAATTTTGCTTTTGGTTGGCACGATTTGGGTGCTGAGCCGCGTTTGGTCATCCGCCAAACCGATGGACGCGGCATACTCTGCGAAGCCAGAGACGCTGATGGCAAAGCCAAAATCTGTGGCTGCGCCGAAATCAACGAAGCAGATTCCGGTAGCGGCAATCATTCCAAAACCCGTTGAGAAAACTGCGGGCGATCAGATCGCAGCATTGCTCTCCGAAACTGTTGCTGTGGCTTCCGAACGTCCGGCGGCTGTAACCGCGCCGGCGACTTCACTTTTGCAAACCAAAATGATCGTCGTGCATTTCCGCAAAGAATATGCGGCTCTGAAGCAGACGGAAAAGGAGAAGTTGATGGCCGAGTTTGCCAAGCAATTACCATCCGGTTCACCGGTCAGTTACAAACGGATTGAGATTTCCGGTTTTGCCGACAGCCACGGCGAGGCGAATTATAACCTCCGGCTTTCGATGCGCCGGGCAAAACAGGTTGAAGCCGCACTTGCTGAAATGATTTCAGGCGATGGCGGAAAGAAGATGACTTCTGAGAAAACGATTTTTGCCGCACAGGGCTTTGGAGAAGATGCACGCTACTTGGTTGAGAAAGACGGCAAAGAAGATGCTGCATCTTCGCGCCGCGTTGAAATTCGGGCTGAGTATGTTGTTGCAAGCCTGCGCTAATACTGCCGCACTGCTACATTTTAGATAACCAATTTTTCTAATTACTATAGATCACCTTCGGGGCCGACATGATTTCCGCTCTTACCACCGCACGCCGTTCTGCCTTCCTATTTCTCGCCGTTTTTCTTTTTTCATCGCAAATTCTTTTTGCCGCACAGGAAACGGCAAAACCGCACGGCAGTGAGACTGCGCCGCAGCATGAAGACGCTCATACAGCGGAACACGGTCAAGCGGTTCATAACGATGACGACTATGTGGCACATCATATCAATGATGCCAATACGATTGAATTACCCTTTGTTGAAATTCACTTGCCGCATCTCGAACTTTTCGGCTTCGATATTTCCATCACACGGCACGTTGTGATGATGTGGCTCGTCGCGCTCGTTTTGCTCGTTGTGCTCATTTCAATCGGCAACGCTTACAAGACTATGAATGCCTCCGAAGCCCCAAAGGGACTTGGTAACCTTGTTGAAGTGTTCGTCGATTTCATTCGCCTTGACATCGCCAAATCAAATATCGGACATGGCTACGAACGGTTTGTGCCTTACCTGCTTACTACCTTCTTTTTTATCCTGCTTTGCAATCTGCTCGGTTTGATTCCTTACGGATCGACAGCAACTTCAAATATCAACGTTACTTTTACTTTAGCAGTTTTTACCTTTTTCGTTACACAGTTCGCTAGTGTTCGGGCAAATGGCGTTGGCGGCTGGCTCGCGCATCTGACGGGAGGTACACCGTGGCCTATGTGGCCGATTATGATTCCGGTTGAGATTATCGGTCTTTTTACCAAGCCGTTCGCCTTGATGATTCGTTTGTTTGCGAACATGACGGCGGGACATATCATTATTCTTTCACTGATCGGTCTGATTTTTACGATGAAATTGGTCATCGCGCCGGTGTCAGTCGCTTTTTCGCTTTTCATCTACATTCTTGAACTCGCAGTTGCCTTTATTCAGGCCTATATTTTCACATTGCTTTCCAGCATTTTTATTGGCCTTGCGGCATCGCACGAAGATGATAGTCACGCGGCAGCGCATTAGAAATTTTTTCTACTCGTCTCCAAACCTTACTTAACTTTCTAACGGGAAACATATACTCATGGGAAATCAAGCATTTGCTTATTTGGCCGCCGGTCTTGGCGCAGGCATCGCCGCAATGGCCGCAGGCTATGGCATTGGCCGTATCGGTAGTGCCGCCGCCGACGGTTCGTCGCGTCAGCCGGAAGCCGCCGGTGATATTCGTACCACCGCCATCATTTTGGCCGCGCTTATTGAAGGTGCGGTACTTTTCGGCGAGGTGATTTGCGTTTTGCTCGCCACCAAGTAACTTTAAAGGATTTTTGCAGGGCGTTCGGTCTGAAAATCGCCCTGCATTTTTCAATCATACATTTGTCTCCCCAGCACATTAGATTTTCAACCGGTTTTACCAGAGAGATGCGTCGTTTTGCGACGGGTCTCGCTTATTAATCACATCTTGCTACCATAGATTTTTACTATGACCACACTCGGAACATTCACATTTATTTTGCTTGCTGAGAACGGTGGCCTTGACTTGCTTACGCCGAACCCGGGCGTCATCTTCTGGACGCTCGTTACTTTCGGCTTGCTTCTGATTTTACTGCGACTTTATGCGTGGAAGCCAATCGTCGATGCCCTTGAATCGCGCGAGAAAAATATCAAGTCTTCAATTGAGCGTGCCGAGTTCGCCAAGTCGGAAGCCGAACGCATTCTGGCCGAAAACAAACTTGTATTAGAGAAAGCCGGTGTTGAATCCGACCGGCTGATTGCGGAAGGTAAAGTCCTTGCAGACAAGCTCAAGGCTGATGCGCGTATCTCCGCCGGTGAGGAAGTCAAGAAAATTGTTGAGGCTGCGAAATTGGAAATTGCCCGTAAAAAAGATCAAGCCTTGCTGGAACTGCGTGCGGAAGTTGCCGATCTTGCCATCAAAGCCGCCGAAAAAATCATTCTCGCCAACCTCGACGCGGAGAAACAAAAAGACGTCATTGCCAGCGTGATCGATAACATCGGCAAATCAAATACCGGCAACGGTAGCATGAATAAACAAACCGTCGCTAGCGTCTAAACCAGAACGAATTATGATTTCAAGAATCGGACGCCGATATGCGATGGCGGTGCTCAGCGTGGCGGAAGCGCAAAACAATGTTGGTACGGTGCTGACGGATTTCAGCCTGATTGAATCGGTCATCAACGGGTCGCGTGAACTGACGGCGGTGCTTAAAAGTCCGATTGTCAAGCGCGATCAGAAGGGCAGAATTTTGCAGGAAATTTTCAAGGGCAAAGTCTCGGCGCAAACCTTATCACTGCTTGAGATTTTATCGCGTAAAGGCCGCGAAGCCTACATTGATGATGTGGCACGGGAACTGCGGTCGCTGATTGACGAGAAGAACGGGCTGGTAACGGTTGAGGTTCGAAGCGCGGTGAATTTGGATGCGATTCAATCGGAAGACTTGCGTCAGAAATTGGAAACTTACACGGCGAAGAAAATCCGCATCAATTTCTCCATCGACAAAGAACTCATCGGCGGACTTTCGGTGCAAATCGGCGATACGGTGATTGATGGCAGCGTAAAGCACAAACTGGAACAACTCCGCGAACAATTCACCGCCGATATTCTGAACTAAATAACCTTAGCTGCTTCGCGCAGCCTATAAATTTTTCACAACTTCAATTTTAGATAGAGCCATGGCAGAGGTCAGACCGGACGAAGTTTCGGCAATTTTACGCAAACAACTTTCAGGCATGGACAACGCCGCCGATATTTACGATGTCGGCACGGTGCTTCAGGTAGGCGATGGCATTGCCCGTATCTACGGTCTCTCACAAGTCATGGCCGGTGAATTGGTTGAGTTTCCCAACGGCGTCAAAGGCATGGTGCTCAACCTTGAAGAAGACAACGCAGGCGCAGTGCTGTTCGGCGCGTCCGATTTGATTAAAGAAGGCGACATCGTTAAGCGCACCAAACAACTTGCGTCTATTCCCGTCGGCGAGGCGATGCTTGGCCGCGTGATCGATCCGCTCGGCAATCCGATTGACGGCAAAGGCCCCATCAAAACCGAGTTTCGTACGCCGCTTGAACGCCGCGCCCCGGGCGTCATTTTCCGCAGTCCCGTCAAAGAGCCGCTGCAAACGGGTATTAAGTCCATTGATGGTATGATTCCGATTGGCCGCGGCCAGCGAGAACTCATCATCGGCGACCGTCAGACGGGCAAAACCGCCGTGGCGATTGACACGATTATCAACCAGAAAGGCAAAGGCGTTTTTTGTATCTACGTCGCCATCGGCCAGAAGCGCTCGACCGTCGCTCAGATCGTCCGCGCGCTCGAGGAAAATGGCGCGATGGATTACACCATCGTCGTCGCCGCGACCGCGTCCGAGCCCGCCCCGCTGCAGTTCCTCGCGCCTTATACCGGCTGCGCGATGGGCGAATATTTCCGCGACAACGGGATGCACGCCGTCATCGTGTATGACGATTTGTCGAAGCAGGCTGTGGCGTATCGCCAGATGTCCCTTCTTTTGCGT
>JACMJS010000238.1 GCA_014380515.1 Chlorobiales bacterium | reverse complement strand
GTTTTCAAGGTGCATCGCATCGTGCACTTCCGAACCGAAACTCACCGCATTGCGAAACGCCGTGCCGATCTCCACGCCTTTGACGGCTTGGATCGAAACAATCGCCGCCGCAAGTTGCGCATCCAATTTGCGATCAAACTGTGCATAACTGCCCAGCCCGATGGGAAGGCCGGTGATGAACACTTCGAAAATGCCGCCGAGCGTATCTCCTTTCAATTTTGCTTGTTCAATCAGCGCGATCGCTTTCGATTCCATCGCCGCATCCAGCATTCGAACTTGCGAACGATCCGATTCCCGCATCATCGTTTCGGCACCTTCATCAAGTAACATGCAAAGCCGCTCCGCCTGTTTTATCTCATGTCCCCCGGGTTCGATTGCTTGGCCAATCGCCGAGATGTAACTGCCGATCTCGATGCCGAGCGATTTTAAAAACGCGCGAATGATTGCCCCGCAAGCCACGCGGGTCGCGGTTTCGCGGGCGGACGAGCGATCAATCACCGGACGAATATCATCGAGATCATATTTCAACTTGCCGCTGAAATCCGCATGTCCGGGCCGTGGAATCTGCACCGATGCAACCTCGCCCGACAGGTCATCAAACTGATTCATCTTCTCCGTCCAGTTTTTCCAATCCGCATTTCGAATCGTGAATGCAATCGGCGAACCGATACTTTTGCCGAAGCGCACGCCCGATAAAATTTCCGCCGCATCGGTTTCGATCTTCATACGGTTGCCGCGGCCATAGCCTTGCTGACGGCGGTGCAAATGAAAGTTGATCGTCTCAGGCGAAAGCGGCACGCCCGCAGGAAGGCCTTCAACGATGCCCGTGAGCGCGGGGCCGTGCGATTCACCGGCGGTGAGATAACGAATCATACTTGAGCGGATTGAGAAAATGATTTTTTCACGCGGGCGGGCGGCATGGCTTTTTCGGGTACGGCGTGATTGATTTCTTTAAGGTATTCGTGTCCCCATTGATTGACGCTTTCGATGAGCGGCATTAACCGTTTGCCGATGTCCGTTGCCTGGTACTCCACGCGAGGCGGGCGCTCGTAGTGCACCGTGCGAATGAGCAAGCGGTCGGATTCCAACGCTTTAAGATTTTCCGAAAGCACTTTCTCCGTAACCTCCGGCATCAACCGCCGCAACGCGCCATAACGCTTCGCACCGCTTTGCAAATGATACATCACCAAAATTTTCCATTTGCCGCCGACGACGCCGAGCGTTGCTTCGACCGGACACGTATAAATTTCCTTGCGTTGCACAGACATTTTTAAATTTTTTTTTCGAGACGACTTCTGCGGATTCAGGCCGCCTTTCCCTTTACTTACCTGCACCACCGTTCCTGACGCCGCTGTGCGTTCTTGACTTCGCTCGCACCGGCGGTTATCTTCGCCGTACAATTTACAATTTACGGTGGCGAATTACTCCGCCGAACCGTTGATGATCATTGACGACAACATCAGAAAATTTTATGAATATCACCTTTATCGGCGCGACCGGAATGCTCGGAAAGCCCGTCGCGCTTGAACTTGCAGCCGCAGGTTTCAAAATCACCGCCCTTGTGCGCGACATCGCAAAAGCAAAATTACAACTGCCTTCCGCAATCAATCTCGTTCAAGGCGATGTCAAAGACCCGGCGACGCTCGCTGCCGCGTTCAAAGGCGCGGATGCGGTGTATCTCAATCTTTCCGTTTTGCAGACGGAAAAAGAAACGGAATTTCACGCCGAACTTGACGGATTAAAAAATATCTTGCAAGCCGCGAAGGCAACGGGCGCAGGGCGAATCGTGTATCTCTCGTCGCTCATCAAAGATTACACCGGCTTCGAGTGGTGGGTGTTCCGCATTAAGAACGACGCGGTGAAAATGATCAAAGCTTCAGGCATTCCTTACACCATTTTTTATCCGTCGGCGTTTATGGAAACGATGCACCGGCAAAACGTGCAAGGCTCGAAGATGTTGCTCGCAGGAGCGTCGCCGCAAAAGATGTACTGGATTGCCGCGAGTGATTACGGCAAGCAAGTCGCCGCATCGTTGAAGCGCGGGGGTTCGGAGAGTTATGATTACGCCGTGCAAGGCCCCGAAGCCCTGTCGATGGACGAAGCCGCCGTGCGGTTCATCAAGTCCTACAAAACACCTTTAACGATTGCGCGTGCGCCGCTCGCACTGCTCAAGTTCATCGGCATCTTTTCGGCGAAGCTCAATTACGGTTCGCACATTCTTGAAGCCCTCGCAAATTATCCCGAACAATTTCAGGCGCAAAAAACATGGGACGATTTAGGAAAGCCCGCCACGACGATTGATGCGTTCTCTCGAGACCTTTAAATTACTTTGAACCAATGCCCGATAAAAAAAACGTCATCGTCATCACCGGTGCCACCGGCAACATCGGCGCGGAAGTTATCAAATATCTGCGCGGCGCAGACGCGGAAATTCGTGCCGCCGTGCGCGATGCCGCGTCATCTAAAAGCGACGACGTGAATTATGTATCGTTCGATTTCGAGCACCCTGAAACTTACCTCGCCGCACTTGACGGCGCGACCAAACTCTTTCTTGTTCGCCCGCCTGCGATTTCAGATGTGAAACAGTTTATCAATCCGGTGGTTGATGCGGCGAAAGCAGCAGGCATTACACACATCGTTTTTCTTTCGCTCTTGGGCGCGGAAAAAAATTCCATCGTGCCGCACTATAAAATCGAACGCCACATCGAAGCGTCGGGTGTGCCTTATACTTTTCTGCGTCCGAGTTTCTTTATGCAAAATCTTTCAACGACGCACCGCGATGAGATTCGAAGCCGAAACGAAATTTTCGTGCCCGCCGGAAACGGCAAAACGAGTTTCATCGACGCCCGCGACATCGCCGCGGTTGCCGCGAAAACATTGATCGAGACTGGACACGAGGGAAAATCATATCCGCTCACCGGTAGCGAAGCCCTGAGGTATGATGAAGTCGCTACGATTTTTTCGGAAGTCTTAGGCCGCAAAATTACTTACACGCACCCGTCGCTTCTGCGATTCATCTTTCACTACATCGGAAAACAACCGTTCGCCTTCACGCTCGTCATGTCTGCAATTTATACAACCGCGCGGCTTGGGCTTGCCGGAGCACTTACCGATGACACCGAAAAACTTCTCGGACGCACACCAATCACCATGCGGCAGTTTGCTGAAGATTTTAAAGCGATGTGGCTCTAAGACTCCCGGTCATAGAAGTTTGGCTGCGTCTTTGGCGAAGTAAGTGAAAATGATATCCGCTCCCGCCCGCTTGATCGAAAGCAAAATTTCCATCATCGCGCGCCGTTCATCGATCCAGCCTTTCGCCGCCGCCGCTTTAATCATCGAGTATTCCCCGCTGACGTTGTAGGCCGCGACGGGCGCATTGAAATTTTCTTTCACGCGGCGAATGACATCAAGATATGCGAGCGCGGGTTTCACCATCACAATGTCCGCACCTTCGGCGAGATCGAGTTCAACTTCGCGCAGGGCTTCCTCGGCGTTGGCCGGATTCATTTGATAAGTTTTCTTGTCGCCGAATTTTGGCGCGGAGTTCATCGCATCGCGGAACGGGCCGTAAAATGCCGAGGCATATTTAGCGGCGTAGGCCATGATGCCCGTGTCCTCGAAGCCTGCGATGTCCAACGCTTCACGAATCGCACCGATGCGTCCATCCATCATATCGCTTGGCGCAACAAAGTCCGCTCCGGCAGCGGCGTGCGAGACGGACATCTTGCAAAGCACTTCAACCGTTTCATCATTTAAAATTTTTCCATTCGAGACGAGGCCGTCATGTCCGTGCGTCGTGAACGGGTCAAGCGCGACGTCGGTCATAATGCAGAGGTCCGGCACTTCGCGCTTGATGGCTTTGATCGCGCGTTGAATGATGCCGTCGCTGTTGTAAGATTCGCGTCCGTCGTCCGATTTCACGTCGGGAATGCCGAAAAGATCAATGGCCTGAATACCGAGCGATTGCAAGGCGGCGCACTCGCGCACGGCGTCATCCACCGCGTAGCGAAAGATGCCGGGCATCGATGCGACTTCTTCAGGCGGCGATTGACGTTCGTGCACGAAGATTGGAAACACAAAATCTTGTTTGCGCAGCGAAGTCTCTTCAACGAGGTCTCGAATCGCCGCCGTGCGGCGCAGTCTCCGCGGACGTTGTGGAAGATGAAGTTTTGCAGCGAGCGTTGTATCAGTCATCGGTTGTCAGTCATTTGCATTAATCATTGATAAGTGCGTTCAAAATTTTTTCGGCAACCGTATGAGCGTGTGCTATCGTATCGGGTACGGAAATGCCGCTGCGCCAGTTGCCGGTGAAAAAGATATTTTTTGTATGCGATTCGAAATCCGATACCGTTTGAAGTATGTGGTTGTACCCGAGACCGTATTGCGGAATGGCGTCCGGCCACTTGGCAACCGCCGCATCAATCGGTTGAGCCGTAATTCCCAACGTTGCTGCAAGGCCGCGTCCCGCAAGGGATTTGAGGTCGTCATCCGTTTGACGGGCAAGTTCAGGCTGCCGCGATCCGCCGATGAACACGGTGAAAACCGTTTGCTGATACCTCGCGGGAAATATCCGGCTGTTGAATACCACGCCTAAAATTTCCTGTTGCTCTTTCGATGGCACCAGTAATCCGAAGCCTTGCGGCGACGCCACTTCGTTTCGGTCATACACCAAAAATACCTGTGCGACCGGCGACGATTTGATTTGCCGCAATGTCGCTGCAAGTTTGACATCCACGCCTTCGATCAGATACGCCGCGGAATCCGCTTGGGCTGCAATCACAACCGTTGATGCACTGGCTTCAAAGGTATCGCCCTGATGTGTGTATCGAACCCGCACGCCGTTCGCCGGTTGCCCGGTTGCTTCGAGCGTATTCACCTGCGCTTCCGTCAGTACCGCTTGCCCGAGTTCGTTGCGCAACGACGTCATCACTTCCGAAAAGCCGTGCTCAAACGAAAACATCTTGCCGGAATAATTTTTTTTGACGCCGCGGTTTTCTTTCGCCCGTTTAAAAAATCCTTTGATGACGCTGCCGTGGGCTTGCTCCAACTCGCGCAGCAGTTTAAGACAAGCATCCGCGGAAAGGTCTCCGGCCCGGGCGGCGTAAGTACCGATAAGAAACGGATCGAGAGCGTAATCAAGCACTTCGCGCCCGAAACGCCGTTCACAAAATTCGGCAAGCGTTTCTTCTCGCGCTGAAATACCGATGAACGGCTCACGCAGCAGCCGCAACTTTGCGAGGCCGGAAAAAAGCGGCGTCGTCAAAAAAGTTTGCGGTGATGCAGGCATCACTACCGGCGCGCCGTGCTTCAACACAAAACGCGCGTTCGATGCAGCATCTGCAAAAATCATTCGCTCGCGCAGATGCAAGTCGTCTATGAGCCGCGCGATAGATTCGTTCGACTCCAGCACTGTGTTCGGCCCGACGTCAAAGCGTTCGCCGCCGACCTGTTGCGATGCAATTTTTCCGCCAGTATTTGCCGACGCTTCGAACAGTTTCACATCCACATTCGCACGCTTCAGATAAAACGCACAAACCAATCCGGCAAGGCCGCCGCCGATAATGATGACTTGATGGTTCATACGATGCCTTGCAGTTCGAGCCAATCGTGCGGCTTCAAAAATTTTGAAAGTTCCGATTCGCGCGAACCCGCTTCGGGCGTGAAGTTATAGACCCACGCGGCTTCGGGCGGTAAGGACATTAAAATGGATTCCGTGCGTCCGTTGGTTTCAAGCCCGAAGGTTGTGCCGCGATCATAGACCAGATTGAACTCGACGTACCTGCCGCGGCGCACGCGCTGAAAATTTTTTTCGGGTTCGGTATAAGACTCACCGCGATGCCGTTCGGCAATCGGGAGATAGGCATCCAAGAACGCATCGCCGCATGCTTTGACGAACTCGAAAGTTTGCCCGGGCGCATCGCGCACATAGTCGAAAAAAATCCCGCCGATGCCGCGCGTTTCATTGCGATGGGGCAAATAAAAGTAAGCGTCACACTGCGCTTTGTACTTCGGATAAAAGGTCGGATCAAAACGGTCGCAAACCGTTTTATGAATGCGATGAAAATGCTGCGCGTCTTCGAGGGTCGGATAGTAGGGGGTAAGGTCTGCGCCGCCGCCAAACCATTGCTGGGTAAGCGTGCCGTCGGAATCATATTGTTCGAAGTAGCGGTAATTGCAGTGCACCGTCGGGATCATCGGGCTTTGTGGGTGGAGCACGAGCGAGACGCCCGTCGCAAAAAAGTTGGATGCGGCGACGTTCATTTTCGTCGCCATCTTTTCCGGCAACCGTCCGTGCACCGCTGAAAAAGCGACGCCGCCTTTCTCAAACACGTCGCCGTTCGTGATGATCCGCGTGTTGCCGCCGCCGCCCTCAGCCCTGACCCACGCATCTTCAATGAACTTCGCTTTGCCGTCGAAGACTTCCAACGCAGTCGTGATGCGGCTCTGCAAGCCTTCGAAATACGTTTGAACTTTTTCCTTAATCACTGCAAAGGCAAAAGGATGTTAATGTTTCGGAAGCCAATGCAGCACGACGCGGCTATCGGTATCGAGGTATTGTTTGGCAACGCGCTGAATGTCACCCGCGGTGATGCGGGCTGACTTGTCCAAATCATGGTTGAGTTCCGCCGCGTCGCCGAAGAACGTGTGATAACCCGCGAGACTATCGGCAATGCCCGACATCGTTGAAAGGCTTTGCATCAACGACATCTCGTTGGCATTCTTCGCTTTCTGCAATTCGCCGTCGCTTACTTTTTCGGAGGCGAGCTTGCGCACTTCCTCCGTGAGCCGCGCTTCCAATTTTTCAAGCGGCGTGCCGGGCGTCGCCAGAGCGCGAATGTAGAACAAGCCCGGATGTTCGTTGCCCGATGGATAACACATCACCGACTGCGCGAGGGCTTCTTCATAAACCAATGTGCGGTAGAGCCGCGAACTGCGACCACTGGCGAGGATGCGGGAGACGGCGTTGAAAACTTCACCGTCGAACGACATCGTATCGGGCATCCGGTAGGCGAGAAACAAACCGGCGAGTTGAACATGATCGTAAATCACATCGCGGACTTCGCCGGTGAGCGGCGCG
>JACMJS010000034.1 GCA_014380515.1 Chlorobiales bacterium | reverse complement strand
GCGTGGCCGGTCGAACAAAACACCTACATCGCCGATCTGAATATCTTCGCCCTGATCGAAAAAGCCTTTCCCGATACGTTCGTCAATGTCGTCTCCGCCGGTAACTCGACCACCGGCACACGGCTGCGCGACGGCAAAACGAACGTGCCGATTGCGTTTGGTTCAATCACCGGCAATTTCACGTTGCCCGATGGCCGCGCGGCGGTCGCTGTTTCCGATACCTCGGTCTATGCAACCAGCCACCAAACGCCGCGCAACAATACCAAAGGCCCGCCGGGCGGCGGCGACTTCTGGGGCATCACGCCCTACGGCGGCTTTCTCAATCCATTGCAAGATGGCGCCGCGCAAAGCGATAAGCCCGATACTTGGCCGTCCCGCTGGCCCGATCAGCCGACATGGTTTACCGGCGACCGTGCCGATTGGAACGGCTACTTCGGACGCGGCATCTTCAACGCCGATCAGGAAAGTTATTTCGCCGCCACCGACGCGCAGGACAAACAATGGTTTTCGGACTACGGCTACCTGCCCGACCCGAACAACCCCGCCCGCTTCGGCGCGGGGCTTGACATCACCGGACGCGGGTTGCAGTTTTCAACCTTCCTCGCTCAAGACAACATCTTCTGGCTCTATGAAGTCAAGAACACCTCGCGGTTCAATTACGACAAAGTACTTTTCGGCTCCATCGTCGGCACCCGCATCGCGCTGACGGACGATGGGCGAACGGTGTTCGATCAAAGTGCATCGATCACCTATTCCTTTCAACCGCCCGGCAGAGCGGCGGGACAAACCTTCGTCGGCACGCCGGGCTACGTCGGTCTCGCATTTTTAGAAAGTCCGGGCAACCCGTACGACGGCATCGACAACGACGACGACTATTTGCAGACCGGCACGAACGCCACCGCCGCGCCCGCCCAATTTAAAACCACCACCGGCAGCGGGCCTTACGATTATCAAGAGGTGCTGCGCTCGAACGGCACGCCGGCCTTTCTTTTTCGCCGCACCTTACAGCAGGGTGAAACCGTGATTGTCATTGAGCGGACGGAGCAGGACATCGCCGTCTATGGCACTAAAGTTTCGGTCTATCTCCGCCGCGCGCTTAAAGTGCCTGCGTCGGATACGACGGTTGTCTCGCTTGGCAAAGCGTATCTCATCGGGCCGGGCAAGGTGCTGACGGAAATTTCGAACAATCAACAGGACGATAATCTCAACGGCATCAGCGATGAAGATTACGGGCTGCACGCCAACCGCCGCCAAAGCAAAGTGGATTTGGTAAGCGGCGCGATTTCGGAAATCGTGTTGCCGCCGGTGCACTATGTAGATTACATCGCGCTCGCCGCTGCAAACCCAACCGGAATACCTGCCAGCGTGGCCGCAGGCAGTTTGACATTCGATCCGCTCGTCATCAACCGAACACTTTATCCGATGATCGATGAGCGGCGCGACGACGGCACCGACAACAACGGCAACGAAGATGGCGACGGTCGCGCGCTCGATGCGACCGACGTCCGCGAG
>JACMJS010000237.1 GCA_014380515.1 Chlorobiales bacterium | reverse complement strand
GATGGCTTTGACGACGGCGTTGTAGGCGGCAAGGTGTTGCTCTTTCATATCAAAGCAGCACGCGAGCGCATACCACGCATCGGCATAGTTCGGATCAAGCTCGAGACACTTTTCCAAATGTTGAATGGATTGCTTGTAGTCGCGCAATTCTTCGTACGCACTGGCGATGTTGAAAAGACTTGCAACGTCATCCGGCTCGTGCTCCAAGGTGCGGTGATAACTTTCAATCGCTTCTTTGAGGTTGCCGATGTTGGCCAGCACATTGCCGCGATTGTACCACGCCGATGAAAAATTCTCGCGGATGGCGACGGCCATGTCGTAACTCTGCACGGACTCGTTGTATCGCTTGAGTTTGTTGAGAATGATGCCGCGGTTATACCATGTATTGCTGCTGTAAGGATCGATCTCCAAATGCTTATCGTAGCAATCCAAACTTTGCGCGAGTTTTCCGAGCATGTCTTTGCAGTAACCGAGTTCATACCACGCCTCGCGGTGCTGCGGATTGAGCCGCAAACATTCTTCCAATTCCGTTTCCGCATCGATGTGCCGCTCAAGTTTTTCGAGCGTGATGGCTTTGTTGAAGTGCACTTCGTCGTCGGTCGGATAAAGCGAGATCGCGCGGTCGAAGGCATCGAGGGCATCGGGATAGCGGCCCATGTTATCGAGCGTGAGGCCGAGGTTCATCGTCGCTTCGAAGTCAGAGGGATTGAGCGCGATGGCTTTTTGATAGGATTCCACCGCGTCGTCGTAGCTGCCGATGTTGTTGAGCACCATGCCGCGTTTGAACCAGCTGTCGGCACTGTAGGGCGCGATGCGGGTGAGATGTTCGGAGGCTTCGAGGGCACGGTCGTAGTTGGCGTCCTCGATGCAATTGGTAATCATTTCCTCGAGCATTTCGGAATCGTAGATCGAACTGACGTCGCGCTCATCCTGAGAACTTTTGGGTTTGCGCGGTTTGCGGCCCGGTTTGTTAGGCCTGCGGTTGCCGTCTGAACCGCCATCGGCGTCATCATCAAAGAAATCGTGATCGCTGTTCATCATCGGTGTGTAGGTTTGGTAGTGAAACCCGCGGGCGCGGGCGGCTGCCGGACAAGTAGCATCTCAGGCAGCATGTCGGACGTTGTGGCAATCGGCGTGGCAAAGATGTATTGAAACACACTTTAAGATCGCGTAGAAAATACACACCGCGCGGCTGAATAAAAAATAAAGCGGCCTACGGTTTTTCACCCGCCACCATGTAGATTTATGCCTTGCAACCGATCACCCTTTTGTAACTGTTTGTAACCGTTTTATCATTTCGATTTTATGTTGAGTTTCATTCGAACCACGTGGCAGGCGGCGCAGGCCTCGGAAAAATTGGCGATGGTGCTCACCTCGCTCTACATTCTCAGCCCGATTGATTTCATACCGGAACTGGCGTTCTCGGTTTTCGGCATCGCCGACGACCTTGCCGCCCTGCTCATGCTCATCTCCACCGTGCGCCGCATCCGTACGCGGCTCGGTTCCGGCACCGTGATCCCGCCAAATTCCAACGAGACGCCGCTGAAGAAATGAATCCTGACCTGCGCCTGGCTTACAATCAAGCCTTCTCCGCCGAACGGTACGCGGCTTATACGAGTACGCTCAATACCGCCGTCAAGTATCCGGCGGATTTCCGGCTCGCCGAAACACCGCTTTTTTTGACGGCGCACCTTACCAACGAACTCATTGCCGCCGCGACCGAAATCGCCGAAGCCATTCAGACGCCGGAGTTCAAGCGTCATTCCGACCGGGCCATTCCCGCAGGCCTCGCGGTACCGAATGAAGACAGACATACCACCTTTTTCCAAGCCGACTTTGCAATTTGCACGGATGCCAACGGCAACTTCATGCCGCAACTGATCGAGCTTCAAGGCTTCCCCTCGCTCTTCGCCTTTCAAGCCGTGATGGACAAGGCGATGCGGCAATGCCTGCCCGTTCCCCCAGATGGCCTCACCGTTTATTTCAACGGTCTCGACGCGGATTCCTACGCCGCTCTTTTCCGCAATACGTTGCTCGGCACAAGCGCGCCGGAAAACGTCATTCTATTAGAGATCGAACCCGAACAACAAAAGACGCGGATTGACTTTGCGTGCACCGAACAAATGACGGGCGTCGGGACGGTAGGCTTGGAGCATCTTATCAAGCGCGGCAAAAAACTTTTCTACAAAAAGAACGGCAAAGAAATTCCGGTCGAGCGGATTTACAACCGCGTGATCTTTGATGAACTCTCGCGGAAAAATTTCACCGCGCCGTTTCATCTTACCGATGAAATTGACGCGGTGTGGGTCGGACATCCGAACTGGTTTTTCAAACTCAGCAAACATTCGCTGCCGCTCATCAAATCCAAATACGCCCCGCCCTGTTTCTACCTTTCGGACTTGGCAACGTATCCCGACGATTTGGAAAACTATGTTTTGAAACCGCTCTTCTCCTTTGCCGGTGCGGGTGTGGAGGTGGAAGTAACGACGCCGATGCTCGATGGCATCGGGAATAGCGAGCATTATATTTTGCAGCGCAAGGTGGATTACGCGCCGCTCGTTGAAACACCATCCGGTTACGCGAAGGCCGAAGTTCGAATGATGTTTGTGTGGGACGATGCGCAGGGCGGTGCGAATTCAAAACCCTTGCTCGTCAATAATCTCGTGCGGATGAGCAAAGGCAAAATGATGGGCGTGGCCTTCAACCGCGAACAGACTTGGGTCGGCGCATCGATTGCTTATCATCCGTTTGCGCATCACCCGTAAAACTTACCGTGCAAAAACTTTGACGATGAACAGTCCGAGCCACACCGCTGCAAGACCGAGCACGACGCTGGCCGCGACATAAATCCCCGCCGCGCTGACTTCACCCTGTTTCACCAATGCGAACGTTTCAAGAGAAAACGCCGAGAAGGTTGTAAAGCCGCCGCAGAAGCCCGTCGTTAGAAAAAGCTTCCATGCGTCCGTAAGTTGCCCGTGCTCCGCCGCACCGATAAAAATCCCAATGAGCAAGCAGCCGATCACATTGACATAAAGCGTGCCGTGTGGAAAAGTGATCGGTAGAAATTGATGCGCGAGATTTTGCATCATCACACGACAGACAGCACCCAACGCGCCGCCGATGGCGATAAGGAAATAAGCGTTCATCTTCGATAAGTTTTGATGTTAGAGTCAAGTGGAATCACTGCAAAACATGACTGAACCGGTTTCCCTGCCCTTCGCGCACCTGAACTTGACGCGCAATCCGTTCGGCGAACCCGCGCCCGGTGAGCGTTCGCGGCTTGCAGTGCTTGAGATGGATATTGAAGCCGTCGTTGCTCAACTTCGCGCATCAACCTTTGCGATTGAATTTTCCGGCGATGCCGGACGCGGCAAATCAACGCACCTTCGCGGCCTGCACCGCTATTTCCCCGACGCCCCGTTTATTTATTTTGCCGACGGCGCACCGTTACCCGAAATTCCCGAATCACCCGTTTTATTTTTAGACGAGCTGCAACGTCTTCCGAAGCCGCACCGGACGCGGCTTTTCAAGCGACGGGTTTCATTCGTCGTCGGGACGCATGCACCGTTTACCGCCGAATACACATCGGCCAAACTTGAGTTCATCGCCATCGAACTTCGCGGCCTCTCGCCCGCGCGGTTACGAAAAATTCTGGAAGCGCGGATGCGGTGGGCGCAGCGCGATGTGTCAAAACCGGTTTCACAATTTACTGAGGCCGCCCTTGAACATCTGATTCAAAAATTTGGCGATGACCTTCGAGCGATTGAACATTTTTTATATGAACACTTTCAAACTTTAACCGAAACCGGAAATGTCGAAGTGTAATTTGACGATGACCTTTTCAAGTCCCGACCGCACTTATACCGCGGGAAAAAGTGTCAGAGGCACGTTGAACGTCGTTGTCAATGAATCGATGACGTGCAAGAAACTGATGCTGCGTTCGGAGTGGCGGACGCACGGCAAGGGGAATGTAACCACCGGCGCGTTGCAGGAAATTGCGTTGACGGGCGAGGAGGAATGGGGTGCGGGCACGGTGAAATCATTTCCGTTCGAGTTTGCGATTCCCGCCGCGGGGCCGGTTACCTATCACGGACATTATCTCAACGTCGATTGGTACGTCGCCGCCGAAG
>JACMJS010000236.1 GCA_014380515.1 Chlorobiales bacterium | reverse complement strand
TTCTCGACCGCAGCAGCGTGCGTGCCGCGTGTGCTAATGCGAAGCCTCACGCCCGTTGGTGAAGGCAAATAGGCGAGTGTGGATGTTGCGGTCAAAAATTTTTGTTCATCGCCGATGAGTTCCGCGAGTGTGGATTCACCAATGCCGGTGGTCATCAAAACGGAATGTTTGATCACGGTTTTCGAGAGCGGTTGAAAATACGGAATGATGGAAAGCCGCATCATGGCTTGCATTTCGTAGGGCACGCCGGGCATAATGACGACGAATTTGTTGTCGTAGCCCGGGAGACCATGCAGAATCATGCCCGCCGCCGTGCCGCAACTGTTCTGCAAAACGAGACTGCCTGCAATCACTTCGCCTTGCGAGCGGTTTGAGTCAGGCATCGGACGGCCAAATCGCGCAAAAATACTTTTGCAGTTTTCGAAGGCTTCGTCGTTGAACTCGAAACCCAAATTGAAAAATTCGGCCACAGATTTTTTCGTGATGTCATCGTGCGTCGGGCCGAGGCCGCCGGTGATGAGCGCGATGTCGAACTTGGCAAGTGAAGATGCAAGCGCGGCTTTGATGTCGCTGTCGCTGTCGCCTACAGCGGTGATACGCTTGACGTCCACGCCGATGCGTCCAAGCTCTGCGGAGATAAAACTCGCGTTGGTATTGACGACTTGACCGATCAAGAGTTCATCGCCGATTGAAATAATTTCTGCGTGCATTGAAGGTGCTAAAGGTTTTCTCTAACTTTGAATTCAATTGCAAAGAAACACACAAACCATGGCAACAACAAAAACAGAGAAAGATCAAGTGCCGAGCGAACTGGCGGCGTTGAAGCAGGAAGACATCGGGCGCGATATGCTGGAGCGATACACCGGCGTCGGTGCAACGGACTTGGGCGACTATGTATTGCTGACAAACTTCTCAAAATATCTCGCGGAGTTTTCGAAAATGTTCAGCGCGGAAATTGTTTCCGGTTCGGCGTTTCAAGTTGTAACGGCGAAGTCGGAAAATATTTCGATTATCGATTACAAAATCGGCAGTCCGACAGCGGCACTCGTAATGGATTTGCTTTCGTACCGGAAGCCGAAACCAAAAGCTGTGATTATGCTGGGGCTGTGCGGCGGCCTTAACAAACGTTTGACCGTCGGCGAATATATCTTGCCGATTGCCGCGATCCGCGACGACGGAGCTTCGGGACATTACATGCCCCCGCGCGTGCCCGCCCTGCCGACGTTCAACTTACAAAAAGTCTTATCGCAAGTCTTGGTCGAGAACGGCCACCATTACCGCACAGGCGTGATTCACTCGACCGATTACCGCTTCTGGGAATTCGATGAACCGTTCAAAAAAGATTTAATCGAGGAGCGCGCGATTGCCATCGATATGGAATGTGCGACGCTGTTCATTGCGGGGTTTGCAAAGTTGGTTGCGATTGGTGCATTGATGCTCGTGAGTGATTTGCCTTTTACGAAGCACGGCATTAAGACGAAGGCCTCGGCGAACAGTGTGT
>JACMJS010000235.1 GCA_014380515.1 Chlorobiales bacterium | reverse complement strand
TTTGAACTCAAACAAACGAAACAAACTTTTTCGAAAGCGGAATTGATCGATCAGGCCGAGGAACATCCCGAACGCTTCAGTCCGAACGTGGTGTTGCGCCCGCTGGTGCAAGACCATGTATTGCCGACGCTCGCCTATATCGCAGGCCCTGCGGAAGCCGCCTACTTCGCGCAGTTCAAAACCAACTACTACTTCTTTGAAACCGAGATGCCGCTCATCGTGCCGCGCGCATGTATGACGCTCGTCGAAAGTAAAGTCTCAAAAGTATTTGAGAAGGTAGGCCTTTCCTACAAAGAGTTTTTTGCAGAGCGCGACGCGGCAACCAAGCGGCTCATCGCCGCGGCGTCCGATGCGAACTTAGAGGTGCTTTTCGAGAGGAATGAAACTGCGGTCAAGACCGCGCTCGCCGAACTTGAAACGGCCTTGAAGCAACTCGATCCGACGCTCGGCGAATCATTGCAAACGGCTTCGGGGAAAATCACGCACGTGCTTTCGGGCATCAGGGAAAAAGCGGCGCGGGCGGAAAAGCAAAAGAGTTCGGAACTCATCGCACAGTTGGATAAATGCGCCGAGCATCTCTTTCCTTCCGGCGAGTTGCAAGAGCGGACGCTGAACATTTTTTATTTTCTCAACAAATACGGCTTCGGATTCATCGGCGAACTCAGGCAAACGATTGCGACGTCGGAGCGTGGTACGCACTTAATAGCCGAGTTGTGAATCAAATACAAATCGTTTTAGATATGCACTTTAGCCTATTTGTCTCAACAAATCACAAAGTATCAATTCCCGTTTGCGACAGCGGCAATTTGTAGAGCGTGGTCTTTGTGAGCAACAGGAGATCGGTGCGGGTGAGGGCGAGGCCGGTGAGATTGAGTGCCGCAGCAGGTTGCGGGCGTGAAAGTTCGAGAGCCGCGAGCGGAATTTTTTTAAGCACCGCATGTCCGGTTGCAGCGGCGGCACCGACGACGAAAATATTTTTCTCATCGGCAACGAGCAAGCATTCCCGCGACTGCTTCTCACCGTTCGTCAGCGTGAAAGTTACCATCCCCGTCGCCAGAGATTTCGGACGCCCGAAAACGCCTTCGCCGATGCGGGTGATAAAATTTCCAAACTGATCGAAGGCAATGACGCACGACAGTTTTTCATCGGCGATGAACACCGTGCCGCCCGCCGAAACCTCTATCTGCACCGGCTCTTCGAGCCGTCCCTTCCCCGCATCAAACCCGCCGAACGTCAGGAGCGCGTTGCCTGTACCGCCCGATGCCCCACCTGAAACAATTGCGCTGCGCTGCGCGGGATCAAACGGATTGAGTTTGATGACTTGCCGTAAACTTTCTTCCAAGATGAACAAATCGCCTTGCGCCGAGACCGCGACGCCGAGCGGACGGATCGTTTGCGGCAGCGTTGGTGAAACATTGCCGGATGCGGATGACGCAAGGCTGCTGAACGATGAAATGAAATTCAGGTATCGGTCGTAGCGCACGATGCGCTGGTTGCCGCGATCAGCGATGTATAAATTAATTCCGTCCGAAGCCGTCAGGCCCGATGGTGCATTGAGGTTTTCGTTCTCGATGCCGGAGCCGCCGATGACCGCAATCGCTTTGCCGTCGCGGTCAAAGCGGTAGAGTTTTGACGTCGCTTCATCGATCACAAAAATGTCGCCGGATGCCGGATTCACGCTTACCGCCACCGCGTTCTGAAAACTCCCGATGCTTTGCGGTTGCGCGGTTACGGCGCACGGTGCGAACGTTATTGTAATAACCAGACAGATAAATACAAGTTTCCGGTTCATGGCTTCACCTTGAGCATTTGCCCGGCGCGCACTTCCGATTGCAAATTGTTGTCGCGTTTCAAATCATCAACGCTCATGCCGAAGCGTTCGGCGATCACTTGCAGCGTTTCGCCCTCACGCACGGTATAGATGCCGGTTTTGAGTTTTCGAAGTTCGTCATCCGTTGAGATGTAGCCGTAGGCGGCGGCGTCTCTCTGGTCTTTCGGCGATTCGGCAGCCGGTAATTTAATTTTGTACTTGCCGTTCGGCGGGCGCGGCAACAAGCGTCCGCGAATCCATGGGTTGAGTACGCGCAGCATCTTGAACGAAGTGCCTTTCGTCTTCGCCCACTTCCCCAGATTCTCAATCGCTTCACCGGTTTCAACCTCGCGCACAGGCATCGGCTTGTAGAGCGAGACTGCGCCGTAACCATATTTCGCGGCGTTCGCCATCACTTCCTTGATTGCAAGGATGCGGAATAAATACCGCGCGGTTTCATCGTTGAGCCAGAGATCGTAATAACTTTGTTGTCCCTGAAAGGCCATTTCGTCCGCCGCCCCGCCCATGCCCATGTTGTACGACGCCGCGACAACCGTCCAATTGCCGAAACGTTTGTAAGACGTTTTCAAGTAACGAATCGCGCCGTCGGTGGCCATTTCTAAATTGTAGCGTTCATCGATATTCGCATTTACCGTAAGGCCGTAACTTTCGGCGACGCGCGGCATGAGTTGCCAGAACCCCGCAGCCCCGGCGGGTGAAGACACATTGCGCATCGCGCTTTCGGCGACCATCAGATATTTTAAATCATCGGGCAATCCGGCATCTTTCAACCGCTGTTCGATGTAAGGGAAAAACCGGCCTGAGCGTTTGAGATACATCGTGATTTGCGCGCGGTCATAGACATTGACGTAAAAATCACGGTCGAACCGCTCGCGGACGTCTTCATCGTCAGGCATCGCTTCGCCGCAGAAGACCGGTTTTTCCGGGGCGGTAAAAGTTGCGAACTGCTGCACTAGCGGCGATTGAAGTTGCTGCAACATCAAAGAATCTTTGAGTACGCCATCCGTCTGCAACGATTTTTGTTTGATCGAATCGGCAATGGCCGCACGCGCACCGAGCACGGGCGGTTTCGGCGATTCGGTGCAGCCTACAAGTATGAAGGCGGCCATAGAGGCGCGAAGTAATCGATGAAGTAATTGATAGGGCATTCGTACAACGGTTGGTGTTAAAAATTCGGAGCGTATTTGTTTTCCGGGTAAAACCGCTGAATGATCTGCACGGCTTCCTCGGGCGTATCGACCAAGTGGACAAAATCGAAATCGTTTTCGCCGATGTAATGGCAGCGGAGTTGCGAATCGCGCATCCAACCGATCAGGCCCGACCAGAATTTTTTGCCGACGAGAATGACGGGAAACATGGTAATCTTTTTCGTTTGGATCAAGGTGATCGCTTCGCTGAATTCATCCAGCGTGCCGAAGCCGCCCGGCATCACCACGAAGGCTTGCGAGTATTTCATAAACATCGCCTTGCGAACGAAGAAGTAGTTGAAGGTAATGAGTTTATCGCGGTCGACGAACGGATTGGATACCTGCTCGAACGGCAACTCGATATTAAATCCGATGGACGCGCCGCCGGCGTTCTTCGCGCCGCGGTTGCCCGCTTCCATAATCCCGGGGCCGCCGCCCGTGATGACGCCGAAGCCTTGCCGGGCGAGCAACTCCGCGGTGCGGAGGGCGAGTTTATAAACTTTATCGTTTGGCACGACGCGCGCCGAGCCGAAGATCGTAACCGCCGGACCCAGTGCCGCCATTTTCTCGAAGCCGCTGACGAACTCGGCCATGATTTTGAAAATGCGCCACGCATCCAGTTCGATTTCCGCCCATACTTTTTCGTTGCCGTTGCGTCCCGTCACGCCCATCGAGAGTTCCGAAAGGTGTCCCGTCTCTACCGCTTCCGCAACCGCCGCCGTAGAAATATCTGCACGCCCGCTCACTTTTTCTCCGCCCCGTCCGTTGCGAACGGCTTTACCGTTTTGATTGACATGGCCGTTCTTTTTCTCGTGGCCGCTGTGCCTGACGACGACGTTGCCCTGCCGTGTGTACTTTTCGCTGCCCAGAGATTCAACGGCGAGCCGTTTTTTCTTTTGCGGCGAGACGCCGCGCGGTATGGTTGTTTTTTTCGTGGCCATGCTTAGCGTTTGAGAAAAGTCAAAGGTTCAAAAAATTTTTGAGCAGGTCTTTACCTGCGGCGGTCATAATGGATTCGGGATGAAACTGCACGCCGTGCAGCGAGCGCGATGCCGGCAGGGTTTTGTGTTGCACGCCCATCACGGTGCCGTCGTCCGTCCACGCGGTGATCTCCAATGCGTCGGGCAACGTTTCTTTCTCGATGATGAGCGAGTGGTAGCGCGTGGCGACGAACGGATTCGGCAGCCCGGCGAAGATGCCTTTGCCTGCGTGATGAATCATCGAGGTTTTGCCGTGCATCAATTTTTCCGCTCGGATGACGTGGCCGCCGAGAGCTTCACCAATCGATTGATGTCCCAAGCAGACGCCGAGCACCGGAATTTTTCCTTGCAACGCTTTGACGACTTCCACGCTCACGCCCGCTTCCTTCGGCGTGCATGGTCCGGGCGAAATGACGATCTTTTCCGGTTGCTTGGCTTCAATCTCTTCAGCCGTCATCGCGTCATTGCGAATGACTTCTACATCCGCGCCCAGTTCGCCCAGATACTGAACGAGGTTGTACGTAAAACTATCGTAGTTATCAATCACCAAAACCATACTGAAAACAATTTTCGTTGTGCCTTAAATCTTTTTTGTCATTCCCGCCCGTGCCGCTCCAAGGTCCCGCTACTGCTTTGAATCCCGCATTTGCTGCAAGTCCCGCTATTAGGGCGGGAAGCGGGAATCTTCGCAAGTCAAAGTTGGGATTCCCGCTTGAAGCCACAGGCTTACAGGTCGCGGGAATGACATGAATGCAAAAGCAACATAAAACTTTTAATCGCGCGGATAAAGCCTTACAGAGCGCACAAGTCATTCCCGTAACGTGTTTATTTAAAACAAGAAAGGTGTTCCGCAATTAAAGTTTACGGAACACCCTTTTGCAACGTCACATCACCTTTACACTTTACCCATCGCCACTTGAACCTTGATAAGATTGAGCGCAGCGCCCGCCTTGAACCACTCGATCTGCCCGGCGTTGTAGCTGTGATTGGCGACGATTTTCTCCGACGACCCGTCTTTGTGGTTCAGCACCACTTTGAGCGCGCGTCCGGGTGCGAAGCGCACGAGGCCGGTAATGTCAATCGTGTCGTCTTCTTGAACTTTATCGTAATCGTCTTTATTGTCGAATGTCAAAGCAAGCATCCCTTGCTTCTTCAAGTTCGTTTCGTGAATGCGAGCGAACGACTTGACGAGAATCGCGCGGACGCCCAGAAACCGCGGCTCCATCGCCGCATGTTCGCGCGATGAGCCTTCGCCATAGTTTTCATCACCGACGACAACCGATCCGGCGCCCTGCGCCTTATACGCCCGCTGTACTTTCGGCACAGATGTGTATTCGCCCGTCAGTTGGTTCTTGACCGAATCACGCTCGTTGTTGAACGCATTCGTTGCGCCGATGAGCAGGTTATTGGAGATGTTATCCAAGTGCCCGCGATACCGCAGCCACGAACCGGCCATGGAAATGTGATCCGTCGTGCACTTCCCTTTTGCTTTGATCAGTAGTTTCAAACCCATGAGGTCGGTGCCTTCCCACGCCGGAAACGATTCCAAAAGTTGCAGGCGGTCGGACTTCGCGCTGACGATCACATCGATTTTGCTGCCGTCTTCCGCCGGAGCTTGAAAACCCGCATCGTCAACCGCGAAACCTTTGAGCGGCAGTTCAATTCCCATCGGCGCATCGAGCACGACGCGGTTGCCGTCGGCGTTCGTGAGCGTGTCGGTGAGCGGATTGAACGTCAGCGATCCGGCGATGGCGAGCGCGGTAACGATTTCCGGCGAGGCGACGAAACTGTGCGTGTTCGGATTGCTGTCGTTGCGGGCGGCGAAGTTGCGGTTGAACGAAGTGAGGATGGAGTTTCGCTCTTTCTTTTCCGATTCGAACCGGTTCCACTGCCCGATGCACGGCCCGCAGGCGTTCGCCAGCACGACGCCGCCCATCTTGCCGAAGGTTTCCAAGTAGCCGTCGCGCTCGACGGTAAAACGCACCTGTTCCGAGCCGGGCGTAATCGTAAATTCCGACTTCGCCGAAAGTTTTTTATCGACCGCCTGCTGCGCCACCGACGCCGCGCGGGTGATGTCTTCGTAGGAAGAGTTCGTGCATGAACCGATGAGACCCACGCTCAATTTTTCCGGCCAATTATTTTTGCGAACCGCGTCCGCAAACTTTGAAATCGGCGTGGCAAGGTCGGGCGTGAACGGGCCGTTGATGTGCGGTTCAAGATCGGTCAGGTCGATCTCGATGACTTGATCGAAATACTTTTCGGGCGATTCATAAACTTCGGGGTCGCCCGTCAAGTGTGGCATGATCGCATCGGCCATCTCGGCGATTTCACGGCGACCGGTAACTTTGAGGTATTCGCACATTTTGGCGTCGTAGCCGAAGATGGAAGTTGTCGCGCCGATCTCGGCGCCCATGTTGCAAATCGTGCCTTTGCCGGTGCAGGAAAGCGAAGCTGCGCCGTCGCCGAAGTATTCCAAGATCGCGCCCGTGCCGCCTTTCACGGTCAGGATGCCCGCGACTTTAAGAATCACGTCTTTCGCGCTCGTCCAGCCGGAAAGTTTTCCGGTAAGTTTGACGCCGATCAGTTTCGGGAATTTCAGTTCCCACGGCATTCCGGCCATCACATCAACCGCATCGGCACCGCCGACGCCGATAGCAACCATCCCAAGCCCGCCCGCATTGACGGTGTGCGAGTCCGTGCCGATCATCATGCCGCCGGGGAAAGCATAGTTTTCGAGGACGACTTGGTGAATGATCCCCGCGCCCGGTCGCCAGAATCCGAGACCGTATTTGTTGGAGACGCTGGCAAGAAACGCGAAGACTTCTTTGTTGTCCGTCAGTGAGAGTTGCAGGTCTTTGACCGCGCCGGATTTGGCGACGATCAGGTGATCGCAGTGAACGGTCGAGGGCACGGCGACTTTTTTGCGTCCGGCCTGCATGAATTGCAGCAACGCCATTTGCGCGGTGGCATCTTGCATCGCCACACGGTCGGGCGAGAACTCGACGTAAGCATCGCCGCGTTTGTAGGCTTGTTTAGCGTCGCCTTCCGAAAGGTGGGTATACAGAATTTTTTCGGTGAGCGTCATCGGTTTATTGCCGAGTGCTTTGCGGGCGGCCTCGAGCAGCGACGGCAGAGCGTCATACTTGGCTTTGATCATTGCGACATCGAAGGCCATAACTCTATTTCTCCTTTTCTATCAATAGAATGTTGTTCGTGAGGCGCGGGTGGTAGAGCGACGTGGAAGCCATAAAGGACGGCATTGAACCCCCGCAGTCTCACGTGTAAAATTGGTGCGGAGAAATTACAGTTTTTTGTTTCGATTCAAAAGGTGCGGCGGAAATTCTTTGTTGTGCTTCGCTATGGCGCAAGGTTATGCGCCTTGATGTCTTGCGTAACGCCGGAAGAAAAGGTTTTGGCGGTGTTGCCCGACTTCTTTATGTTTGCACCGCCTCAAAACTTCCGCCGCAGTCTCACCCGGCTGCTCCAAAAAACCGCTGACGGTTTTTCCGGCGCGGCGTTCAAATGGATACTTTACCTCATACCTCTCGCCGCCTTGAGTTCCCGGGCACACAACATTGAAATCTATTTTTGCTCGTCATCTTGCGGCTTCGAATTTTATTCGAAGCGAACGGCCATTTTCAAATGCCATCAATCCAAATCTACGATCATGAAAAAACGGTTACAGTTTCAAGGCTTCGGTGCGGCACATTTCGCAGCGGCTTTGGTTGCAGTCTTTACATTCGCACTCAGTATTCCCGCCGCGGCGCAGTGGGTATCAAGCACGACGGCTAATAATACTGTTGGCGTTGCAGGGTCGGAGCAAAGGAAGCCGCTGATCATTGCCGACGGGCAAGGCGGTTCGATCATCGTTTGGGAAGACGACCGCGCCTCAGCCACGGAGCGCACGGATATTTACGCGCAGAAGTTGGACGCCCGAGGCAATCCGGTGTGGGCGGTGAACGGTGTTTTGGTCTGCGCGGGCGTGGGACTTGAGGATCAAATTTTGTTCAACATCGCTTCCGACGAA
This sequence comes from Chlorobiales bacterium, assembly GCA_014380515.1. GTDB lineage: Bacteria > Bacteroidota > Chlorobiia > Chlorobiales > JACMJS01 > JACMJS01. Next base: position 2,306 of record JACMJS010000235.1, on the reverse strand, counting down.
CAGGGCGGTGTGCTGGTCGTTTGGAAAGATGGCCGCGGCGGCGCGATGGCGACCGAATACTACATTCAGCGGATACTTGCCAACGGCACACGCAACTGGGGCAACGGCGGCGTGCCGATTGAAAACGTGGTCGATGACGGCAACCCGACCGATGTCGCGGTGGCCGGGTTTGGCACGGGCGGCGCCATCGTCGCATGGACGGAAGGTCAGAACAATCAAAATCTCAAGGTGCAGCGGTTTGAAGACGACGGCAGTCCCGATTGGGGACCAAACATCATTCGCACTGATGTCCTTGGTAACTTCGCTCAAGAGGTGCAAATGATCAATGATGGCGCGGGCGGCGTCATTATCACGTGGTCGGATGAACGCTCAGGCAATTTTGATATTTATGCGCAGCGCGTTTTGATCAGTTCCGGCGCGCTCGGCGGCGGCGTTTGGTCATCCACGCCGAACGGCATCAGCCTTCATGCCGGGCCTCAGGCGGGAGATCAAATCAAACCGCATCTTGTTCGCAACGGCGCGGGCGGCGCGATTGCCGCGTGGGACGATGTAGCGACCACGAACATCTATGCAGCAACCATCACCCAAACGGGGGCGTTGTTTGGTAACATACCCGTTTGCACCGCAACCGGCGTGCAATCGGAAAGCCAACTTACAGTTGATGGCAATGGCGGCGCGATTATTACTTGGTCGGATCAGCGCGGCGGCAATTCTGATATTTACGCCCAGCGGTTAATTTCCTCCGGCACAGTCGCATGGATATTGAACGGCGTGGCGGTGTGCACTATCGGCGCGGATCAAAACCGACCGGCCATCGTCGGCGATAAAGATGGCGGCGCGATTATTAGTTGGACAGACGCACGCATCAGTACGGCCAATACCGGCATCTACGCGCAGCATCTCCGCTCCGACGGAACGCTGACACCCGGCTGGCTGACAACCGGTGTTGCAGTCGGTACGGCGGGCAACAACCAACTTGATCCGGTCGTGGCCGCTGATGAAACCGGAGGCGCGGTCGTCGCGTGGAGCGATGAACGCTCCGGTGCCGGCGCGGGCGATATTTTTGCCTCGCTCGTCGGCGGGTATAGGGTCGTGCTTACTGCCGACGGCGGCGACGGGTCGCTGCGGCAAGCGATCACCTCCGCCAATCTCGCCCCCGGTCGCATTCATTTCGCTATTCCCGCATCGCCTTTTACGATTACTCCGGCAACCATCTTACCCTCTATCTCCGGCGAGGGTATTGTGGTTGACGGCTATTCTCAAATAGGTTCAAGCCCGAACACCTTAGCGGCGGGCAGCAACGCCAACATTCTGGTTGAGATCAATACCACTGCATCGGGCGGGTTCAACGTCAGCGGCGACAATGTGAAGATTCGCGGGCTTTCCATTTTCGGCAGCGGTTCGGGCAGCGGCGTCTTTACGCTCAGTTCCTCCGGCCTTTCCGTTGATGGCTGTTTTCTTGGGCTGCGCGCCGATGGCACCACGCCGGGCGCGCTCGGCAACGGCGTGAACAGTTCCGGCAGCAACCTGCTCGTCGGCGGGCCGAACGTGGCCGACCGCAACGTCATCACCGGTAATACCAATGCCGGTATTCTAAGTTCGGACGGCATCAACCTTACCATCACCAACAATATCATCGGCCTTGATAAAACCGGCGAAGTCAGCGTCGGAGCGCAGCCGAAAGGCATTTCGATTGCGGGCATCAACAGCGGCAATATCCTGATCGGCGGCGCGCTCGCCGGTCAAGGCAACCTTATCAGCAACAACAGCGTCGCCGGTATTGATTTCACCAATATCACGAACGCAGCCAACACCCGCGTTTTCGGCAATATCATCGGCCTCGATAAAAACGCAACGAACCGTCCGACCGGCGGCTCGCAAGCGACGGGCATCAATTCCACCGGCAGCCAAAGCAATGTCGGTATCGGCGGGGTCAATGCCGGTGAAGGCAATACGATCAGCGGCAATACGGTAGTCGGCGTCTCGTTCAATGCGGGCAGCACGGTATTGATGTCCAACATTCGCGTGCAGGGGAACTCCATCGGTTTACAGAAAAACGGTTCATCGCCCATCACTTCCGGTTCACAGCAATACGGCGTGCAATTCAATTTATCCGTCGGCACGCTTTCCAACGCCATCGTTGGCGACAACGGCTTAGGCGGCAGGAATACGATTGCGGACAACACTGCAGACGGCCTTGACCTGAACGGCGCGGGCGTCGGCAGTGTGCTTATCGGCGGCAACAGCATTTACAACAACGCACAAAAGGGTATCCGGCTCAGCGGCGGTGCCAATGCCGGAATCAT
>JACMJS010000234.1 GCA_014380515.1 Chlorobiales bacterium | reverse complement strand
AGCGACGAAAAAATAATCCACAGCGGATTTGAGCCTGCCAACATCGCCACCGCAATCCCCAAGATTCCGGCGCCCGACGATTGTCCCGCTTCGTAGTATCCTTTATAGCCCATCACGCTGTTCGCCGCCACGAGGCCGGCCATCGCACCCGCCGCCATCATCGAAACCAATACATGTTTTTCGTTGCTGATGCCCGCATACCGCGCCGCCTCCGCATTCAAGCCCACCGCCCGAAGTTCGTAGCCATACTTCGTTTTGTAGATGACGAAGTAGAATGCTATCGCCGCGCCTATCGATAAGATCAAACTTAAATTTACCGGCGAACGCGGAAACAAAAACTCCAGCCTTGCCAGCCGCGCTCCGCCGATAATTTCTTTCGTGCGTATCGTCGATTCCACCGCAAAGACATTGGTGAGAAAATATCCGGCGATGGCGGCGGCGATAAAGTTGAGCATGATCGTCGTGATGACTTCGTTGATGCCGAAGTGCACTTTCAAAAGTCCCGCAACGCCGCCCCACACGCTGCCCGCGAGCATCGCTGCGATCAGGCACAAGGGCACGGCCACCACCCACGGCAAGCCGACCGGCAACGCCGCCCCGATCACCGCGCAGGCAAACGCGCCCATCAGCACCTGTCCTTCCCCGCCGATGTTGAACAGTCCCGCCTGAAACGGAATCGCTACCGCAAGTCCCGTCAGAATCAGCGGCGTTGCGCGAAAAAGTACTTGTCCGATGCCGTAACTATTTCCCAGCGACATGGCGAGCATCTTGCCGTAAATCCCGAACGGGTCTTTGCCGATGATGAGCATCAACAGCCCGCCGAGCAGAAACGCGAGCAACACCGCTAGGAGCGGCCTGAGGGTTTCGGAAAGTGTCAGTTTGAATTGCATGATTGGTCTATCAACTTGTGTTAAAAACATCGTGCGTCTGAACCCCTCTGTCCTGCGGACATCTCCCCTTTGCCAAAGGGGAGAGTCAATGAAATCAAGAGGCATGAGAATTAAGAGGCATGAATGAAATCGAGATGTATTTGCATTAAACCGTTCTCCCCTTTGCCAAAGGGGAGTGCAGAGGGGTTCAAGAGCGGTTCAGGTAATGAACACACCCAGTTGCCGCCCGAAGGCTTTGGTGTCTTTGCGGCCTTCGGCAACTTCGGCCTGTGAAAATTCTTTTTTGATCGTGCCTTTGTAAATGCAGCCGATGCGGTCGGAGAGCGACATTACTTCCTCCAACTCCGCCGAGACGAGCAGCACCGCGACGCCGCGGCCCTGCGTCTCGATAATTTTCCGGTGAATAAATTCAATCGCGCCGATGTCAACGCCGCGCGTCGGCTGCGCCAGAATCAGCACACGTAGTTGCGGCCTGCCGAGTTCGCGCGCCGCTACGATTTTCTGCTGGTTGCCGCCCGAAAGATTTCCGATGCTGTCGTTGGGATTTCCCGCCCGCACATCGAAGCTCGTGATCATCTCGCGGCATTCTTCGTCAACTGCTTTTTCATTGAAGCCCAACGCCGCCAGAAATTTCGATTCCGTGTGCCGACCGAAGATATAATTTTCCGCTACCGGATAGGCTTTGATGACCGCATACCGCAGCCGGTCTTCGGGAATATGCGAGACACCGAGCCGCGCGATTTCCTTCGGCGTTTTTCCCGCGAGATTCTCACCGCCGATGCGCACCGTTCCGGTAAGCGTTGATTCACCCGCAAGTCCCCACAGCAGTTTCAAGAGTTCTGACTGTCCGTTGCCTTCTACGCCCGCGATGCCGTAAATCTCACCCGCGCGAACCGTGAAAGACAAATGATCCAATACTTTCACACCGTCCGGCAGGGTCAGGCTCACATCCGAAACTTCAAGCACGTTTTCTTCGGGCAGGACTTCGGGTTTATCGACTTGCATCAACACCGCGCGGCCAACCATCTGCTTTGCAATGGATTCTTTCGTTGTTGTATTCGTCTCAACCGTATTTACAAGCTCGCCTTGACGCATGATGCTGATACGGTCGCTGACCGCGAGCACTTCATCGAGTTTATGGGTGATGAGCACAATCGTTTTGCCTTCGGCTCGCAGCCGCCGCAGCGTGGTGAAAAGTTCTTCCGTCTCCAGCGGCGTAAGCACCGCAGTCGGTTCATCTAAAATCAAAATGCTCGCGCTGCGGTAAAGCAACTTCAGAATCTCGACCCGCTGCTGAAGCCCCACGGAAAGCGAGCCGACGAGGGCTTCCGAATTCAAATCCAACCCGAATTGTTTTGAGAGCAATGCCAGCGAGCGATGGACGTTTTTGAAATCAATCGTGATGCGTTTGTCCGCCGGTTCGTTGCCCAAGATGACGTTCTCGGCGACGGTCAGCGTGGGTACGAGCATAAAATGTTGGTGCACCATCCCAAGCCCGAGCGCGATCGCATCCGCGGGCGAACGCAGCCGTGCGGGTTCGCCGCCGATCTCAATCGTACCGGCGTCCGGCGTATAAAGCCCGTAAAGGATTTTCATGAGCGTCGATTTGCCCGCGCCGTTCTCACCGACGACGGCGTGAATCGATCCTTGTTGGATGTCAAGTGAGATATTGCGGTTGGCGGTGAATGCGCCGAATTTTTTGGTGATACCCGTCAGCCGAATGGCCGCTCTGGAAGCGGTGTTGCGGGTTGGAGATATAGTTGAGGTTGTCAAAAGCGGCGAATGTTATGATGGTTTGTGTTGCTAAAAAGTTGCTCGGCGAAACTAACACGCTTCGCGCAGTTTGACAAGCATTTCATCTTCGAAACAACATTGTAGGGGCGATAGCCCGGTTTAACGAGCTGACACTCGTGGCCTCGCCCCTACGTCGCGGGCATTCACGCCATTTCAATGAAACAGCCGTTTGATGGCACCGTCGAACTCGGCCTTCGCGCGTTGCTTCTTTTTTTCGAGGTTGCTTTTTTCCATCGCGTATTCGCGGCCAAGATCATCGTAGTCGGGATGCGATTCGATTCGGCTCATCACATCGGCGATCACTTCATCGTAACTCTCGGCAATCATCCGGCTCATCGCATCAAGAATCGCTTCGAGGCAACGCCGCGCGTAGCCGCTCGCCGTCTCCGTCGGCCAGCGTTTGCTGATCGGCAGCTCGACCAAAAGTCCCGACACAAAATCGCGCAACGCTTCATCGTCCAAATAATTGAGTTCGTTGGAGACATCGAAATCGTACGGCGGATCGGCCTCGACGTTGTGCTTATACCTGCCGGTGATGAAATTGACGAGCCGCGACGTCCATCTATGGCGCATGTTGAGGATATCGAAGTTGGCGATCACAAACTCTATCACCGTCGTGCCATGGTAGGTGCTTTCCAAAAGGGCTTTTAGAAATGCGCGCTCGGCCACCGGCACTTTCAAGGTTGCCAGTTCAGCCGCTTCGATCTCGGCAGCGAGGGGTTCGTCAACCGTGGCGTCCGTCTCGCCGCTCTCTGCCTGCGTCTGCGGCTGCTCCGTTTTTTGGGTTGGCATCGCCCGCCCTTCGGCAAAGCGATTTCCCGCGCGATTTATTCCCGGGCGGCTTTCACCCTGAGTTCCGTTGCGTTCCGTTCGCAAGGCACCCGGACGCGCGCGGCGTTCGGCGCGAATGATCACGCGGGCGAGTTCCTGTTGCAACGTGCCGAGTGAAACATCGAGCTTCTCCGAAAGGGCTTTCACATACATCTCGCGCTCAAGCTCATCGGAAATTTTCGAGAGCGTGCCGAGCAGTTCCTTCGCCGCATCCGATGACGATGCAGGCGTTTCAAACAAACCGCCCGCTTTCATCACACCGATTTTAAAATCGAGAAATGACACGCGGTGCGCGTCAATGAACTTTCGAAATTCCTCGCCTCCGACTCTGCGTACGAACGAATCGGGATCGTCTTCACCCGGCAATGAGACGATAGCCGCGGTGAGGCCGCCTTCCAGAATCACATCGATGCCGCGCATCATCGCTTTGACGCCCGCTTTGTCGCCATCGTAAATGAACAGCACGTTTTTCGTGTATCTGCCGATGAGTGCGACTTGCTGCGGCGTTAACGCCGTGCCGCTCGAAGCGACCGCGTTATCAACCCCCGCCTGATGCAGCGAGATGGCATCCATGTAACCCTCGACTAAAATCGCTTCGTCTTTGCGGCGAACGGCGTCTTTGGCCGCATGCATCGCGTAAAGAATCTTCGACTTTTCATAAAGCCTGCTTTCGGGCGAGTTGATGTACTTCGCCGTTTCCTTTTCCGACGTCAGAATCCTGCCGCCGAAACCGAGCACTTTTCCGGCGGTCGAAAAAATCGGAAACATCGCGCGAGCGCGAAAGGTATCGTAGTTTTTTTTGGCGCGTTCGCTGTAAGCGACGAGACCGAGTTCCAAAAGCAAGGCTTCCGGTATGCCCGCGTCCACCGCGGCCTGAGAGAGTTTATCCCAATCGTCGTAAGCGTAGCCGAGTCCGAACTTCGAAATCGTTTCGGTGGTCAGGCCGCGATTTAAAAAATACTTGAGCGCGGTTTTGCCTTCATCGGAATTGAGCGCCGAGTGAAAAAATTTTGCGGCGAAGGTCAGCGCGTCGTAAGCGGTTTGTTCTTCGGGGCGGAGTTGTTGCTGCGGTTGTTCGTAGGCGGAGAGATCAATACCGAAACGTTTGGCGACGAATTTCACCGCGTCGATGAACCCCAACTTTTCGATTTCAGCGACGAAGGTAAACACGTTGCCGCCCTTGCCGCTCGAGAAGCATTTATAGATTTGTTTTTCCGGCGAGACGATGAACGACGCCGTTTTCTCGTTGGTGAAAGGCGACAGCCCTTTGAAGTTGCGCCCCGAAGGTTTCAGCCGCACATAGTCGCCGATCACATCAACGATGTCGGCCTGCTGGCGGATGTCTTCGATAAGTGATTCCGGCAATCGCATGAATGAATGACGAACGATGTGTTAACTGCCCCTCGCTCCCTCATCTGAAACTTGTTTTCAGCAAGTTCAAACCGAGAGGGTGTTGAGCGCAAGCGAAACGGGGGCGTTACGCGACGGCGAGCAAGGCAAATTTTAAGTACTGCGTTTCCGGCATCGAGAGAAGCACCGGATGATCGGGCGACTGCGAGGCTTTCTCCAGCAACACCACCCCGCGCTCCGCATCCGACGAGGCTTTGTGAATGGCACCCAAAAAATCATCTTCCGAAACATGGTGCGAACACGACGCCGTTGCGAGAAAGCCGCCGGATTTCACCAGCGAGAGTGCCAGTGAATTGAGTTCGCGGTAAGCTTGTAAGGCCATGGATAAATTCTTTTTCGATTTCGTCAGGCTCGGCGGATCGAGCACAACCACGTCAAACTTGCGTGCCTCGGCTTTGAATTGCTTCAAAAGTTCAAACGCATCGCCTTGCACGGTTGAAATTTGTTTGAAGCCGTTGAGCGACGCATTGTTCCCCATCCGTTGCAATGCGGCTTCCGACGCATCGAGAGCAAGCACGGATTTCGCGCCCGCAAATGCGGCGTTGAGTGCGAAACCGCCGTCGCTGGTAAAGACATCGAGCACATCGGCGTCTTTCGCAAACGGACGAATGCGTTTGCGGTTTTCGCGCTGATCGAGAAAGAAGCCCGTCTTGTGGCCTTGCAAGACATCAACGGAATACTTGATGTCCGCGTCATGGATTTCAACGTTGCCCTTTAATTCGCCGCGAGCGACGCGGCTGTAGAGCGGCAAGCCTTCGAGCGTGCGCAATTGCGATTCATTGCGCAGCACGATTGCCGCGGGTGAAAATAATCTTTCGAGCACGTCGCAAATGGTTTCCAAGTGCTGTTCCATTCCGGCGGAAAAGATTTGCACCGAAATTACATTTGCAAATTTATCGATCACCAAACCCGAAAGCCCGTCGGATTCGGCGTGCGACAACCGGAAGGCGTTCGTAACGGATTCGGGGTAGAGTCTTTTTCGCAAGTTCCATGCGCCTTGCAACCGTGATTCGAAAAAGGCTTCATCGATTTCCTCGTCGGCGTCGGAGAGCAACCGCACGGCGATCAGCGAGTTCGGATTGAAGAAGCCCGTGCCGAGAAATTGATGCGATTCGGTGAAGACCGAGACGCTTTCACCCGCTTTAAGATTCTTGGGTACATCCAAGAGTTCGTTGCTGAACACCCATTGATGTCCGGCAAGCAAGCGGCGTTCTTCACGCTTGCGGAGATATAATTTTTGCATCAGGAAAGATTGGTTGAATGATCGTGCAACGGCGGGGAAAGATGCAAGACGTCTATTGTTAAATTTTTGGAAACTAATATAAACGTTCGCAGTGTTGCAGGGTGCAGTTCTATCAAAGAAATCACTGCCGGGCAATAATTAATCGTCAACTCCTTACGATTGCCCACCGCGATTGTGGCCGCAAACAAACCAACAAGCACCCGCTCATTGTGAATCACACCAAACTTTCTGCAAAAGCCTTTGAAGTGAAAGGCGTCATCGATACGGTTTTTGAAGTGCCGGTCTCGGCGCAGCGGTTGATGGCATATCTTTCCAATCCCAATACCTTTGAAAAAAACATGCCGGGCGTCAAAGCCGTGTCGGATAAAGGCGACGGGCGTTATGAATGGAAGTTTTCAATTGATATTCCGTTCGCGCCGCCGCTCGTACTTTCAATCTTGACGCGGCTCGTGAAGCAAGACAATGAAATTAGTTTTCAAACCGCCGATAGCGAAGGCGATACGATGGCCTGCGCGATGACGCTTACGGAAACGCGCAATGCCAAGACCGAAGTACGCATGAAACTGTCGATCAAAGTGCGCCGCAAATCAGGCAGGGACATTCATCCGCTTGCACCCGTAATGGGCGAGCGGTTCGTCAGCGAACAGATGACGCAAAAAATGCAATCGATGGCCAACGCCTTTCTGAAAAGCAGCACAAAAAATTTGATCGCCGCGTGAACCGTATATGGCCTATACCGAGTAATCATGGATGACGCTTCTTCGATTTCACATTGAGCATCCGGTTGCGGACGCGCCTTCCGAAGTTACGGTTGAACGCGCGATGCTCATCGGCGGTGAAAGTTTGCAACAAGCGGCGTTCTCTGCCGGTTTGAAAATCGGCGGTGCGTGCGGCGGCTTAGGCATCTGTACGACGTGCCGCGTGAAGATTCTTTCCGGCGATGCGGGCCGCCCGACACGCGAGGAAAAAGAGATGTACGCAAAAGACCTGCTTCCGGTGGCTTACCGCTTGGCCTGTCAAACCGTGCCGCAGTCCGATGTCGTTGCAATGATTGATACTTAAAATGGGTAGTGCGTCTAAAGTGTGGATTTATTTTTCATGTCATTCTAAGCCGTAGGCTCACAAGTGAGCGCAGCGAAGAATCCCTCATGGCTTTTCGATAATCAGGGATTCTTCACGCCGCTTACGCTTCGTTCAGAATGACAAAACACAACTTGGACACACCACCCTTAAAATGGATACTTCAAATCGATATTGGCTTTCGCCGCTCTGAAATTTTTCTTTGTTGCAATTTCCAGTGTTTTCATAAAACCTAAAATCTTACCGCAATGGCTTACACCGCAAAGCAATTTCATCTCACCGGCCTCGATGGCATTTCCGACAAGCAGTTGGAATCACACTACAAACTCTACGAAGGGTATGTAACCAACCTCAACAAAATCAACGATCAACTTTCGCAACTGGCCAAAGACGGCAAAGGCGGCACGCCCGATTACAATGAACTCAAGCGACGCTTCGGCTTTGAGTTCGACGGGATGCGTTTGCACGAATATTATTTTTCCAACATGAAACCGAACGGCGGCGATCTGCACGATGGCGATTTGAAATCAAAGATCGTGGAAACATTTGGCACGTACGACGCATGGAAAATGGATTTCATCAATACCGGTCTCGTGCGCGGCATCGGCTGGTCGGCGTTCTACATCGATAATCTCACCGGACAACTGTTCAACGTGTGGATCGGCGATCACGAACACAATCATCCCGTCGCCGCAACGATGCTGATGATCATGGACGTGTGGGAACACGCTTATACCGGCGACTATCTTCCGACCGAGCGCAAGAAATACGCCGAAGCCTTTATGAAGAACGTCAATTGGACGGTGGTCGAGAAACGCTTCAGCCAAGTGAAAGTCGGTGAAGTCGCCGTCTTCGCATAAGTCCGAAATCCCGAAACGCATTACCTCAGTAACAAAGGCGGAAACCTCATCCGCCTTTTTCATTCAACTTTTTTGATTTCCAACATGTACCTTCGCCTTATTTTTTTTCTGTTGCTTGTCGCCGCATTCGCCGCCTGTTCATCACAGGCCGTCGTTACGAAATCACCTGCGGATACATCGCAGGGAAATGCTACTGCTCGAAACATTTACGCACAGATTTTACGTCAAAGTGCGATGCCGTTGCAAGCGATTGAAACACTTGAAGGTGATGCGGATATTCATTTCCAATCGCCGCAACTCACTCAATCGCTCGGCTGCCGCATTCGGGTGCGCCGTCCGTCTGCATCGCCGCAATCGGCCTCGCAAACGGTGGGCATTCAGATCACCGGTTCACTTTTATTTTTCACGGTGCTCGATGCGATGATCACACCCGACAGTATTTTTGCGCACAATTTGGTTTCGGGCACTTTGGTTCTGGGCAAGAACGAGCCGGATAATTTGCGCAAGGTTACGGGCATCACTGCCGGTTTTCCGCAAATGCTGGATGCCTTCATCGGTCTGCCCGCTTTGGCTGTCTCAGATAGTTTGATGAGCCGCTTGCAAGAGGTGAAGAGCGAGAACGGCAAACTCACTTACACGTTTGTCTCCGGCAAAGAGGCGCAAAAATTTATTTTAGATTCCGCCGCCACGCGCACCGAAAGCATTCGCTTGATTGATTCGCTCGGTCAAACGCGCATCTTGATGAACTTCCGCAAGTTCGTCGAAGTGCGCAGCCCACAGGCGAGCCTCATGCTGCCGCAGGAAATTGAACTTGTGGCGTATCAATACAAACCGGCTGGCGAGGTCGTTACGCAGCAGGTCGTCATTGAATACGGGGAGCGGCAACTCAACAACCCGAATTTTTCTTTTACTTTCCGCCGCCCGCAGGCCGCCAAAACCCGCCGCCTCGAAGACCTGCAAAGTTTATTTTGATATCGACGATTGCACGTCTCATCACAAGCGCAACAAAGCACGCTGAACCGGCGGTGCACCCTTAGATTGCTTCATTGCACCCGCAATGACACGGAGGAAATCGGGTTCAGAAAAAATTTCGTTTGCCTTTCACCACGCGATTTGAAATCGTAAATTCCTCCGCCCGCCACACGGTTTCAACACTTTTCATTCAACCATCGATGCACCATTTTTCACGCACACCTTCTTTGCCGGTGGCTTTGCGAACGCTTTTCAGATTTACCGCCGTCTCGCTCGCCCTCCCGCTGACGCTTTGTTTATCGCTCATCGCAGGCTGCGGCTCGAGCAAAGAGTCAGTTACAGTTGTATCCGATCCGCAATTGGTTGAACCCGAACCGAACTTCGGCGGCGGTGCGGCGGGCAGTCTATCGATTCCCGAGCAACAAACCCGCGCCCGCAAGTTTGATTTGCTCCACACGAAAATCTCTATGGGCTTCGATTGGACGGCCAAAGCCATCAACGCCGAAGCCGAACTTAAACTTGTACCGCTCTCCGATAACTTTACAACCGTTGAGTTGGACGCAGGCGATATGATCATCAGCGGCATCAGTCTCGCACCGAACCAACCCTTGCCGGTAGCATCTACGTCCGCTGCCGCGCAACCCTCAAAGCCAGCGAAGACATCGAAACAGAAATCCGCCAAGACCCGCAAGGCAATCGATAAACCGAAACTTGTGCTCGCGCCCGCCGCCACGCCGACGATACTCGAATACCCCGCGCTCGCTTTTGATACGACGGGCGAAGGCCTAAGCATCAAGTTAGGACGGGTAGTAGGCGTGTCGGATACGCTCACGCTCCGCATCACCTACCGCGCGACGCCCAAAAATCGCGGACTTATTTTCATCACGCCGTCGGCTGAGTTTCCCGACAAGCCTTATCAAATCTGGACGCAGGGCGAATCGGAAGACACGCGGTATTGGGTGCCGACCTACGACGCGCCGAACGACAAAGCCACCAGTGAAATTCTGGCAACCGTCGGCGATTCGATGGTTACGTCGTCGAACGGTCGCTTGATTTCATCCGTCAAAAACGGCAACGGCACGCGCACCGATCACTGGTTGCAAGACAAGCCGCACTCGACTTACCTGCTCACGTTCATTGCGGGCGATTTTAAAATCATCGAAGACGGCTGGACAAACAAAAGCGGACGCCGCATTCCGGTTCAGTATTACCTCACGCCGAAGAATGAAAAATACGCGCGACTCATCTACGGCCAGACGCCGGACATGATGGACTGGTTCTCGAAAAAAATCGGCTATGATTATCCGTGGGATAAGTATGCGCAGATCGCGGTAAGTGATTTCACCGCAGGCGGCATGGAGAATACGAGCGCAACGACGATGTACGAATACATCGAGATCGATGACCGCGCGGCGTTGGATTATCCGATGACCTCGCTCATCGCCCACGAACTCGCGCATCAATGGTGGGGCGATTTGGTTACAGCCAAAGACTGGTCGAACCTAACGCTCAACGAAGGCTTCGCTACTTTTTTCGAAGCGGCCTATTTCGAAAAAGGCGTGTCGTATCCCGATATGCAAAATGAGTTTTTAGGAATGGGACGCAAGTATTTCAGCGCGGTGCGCGGCGGACGCAACCGCCCGATTGTCTCGCGCAGGTTTCGAAAGCCCGATGATATGTTCGATGTCTTTACCTACGAAAAGGGCGGCCTTGCGCTGCGGATGCTTCGATACACGCTCGGCGAAGAAAACTTCTGGCGAGTGATGAACGCTTACATTCGCAAGCATCAGTTTCAAAACGTCGAGCTGATCGATTTGGAGAAAGCGGTGTCGGAAACGACGGGCGAAAATCTACAGTGGTTTTTTGATCAATGGTTTCGTCAGCAGGGGCATCCCGAATTTGAGGTTACGCATACTTTTGATGCCGCCGCCAAGCAAGTCAATGTGCGGCTGCGTCAGATGCAGCAGGGCACGGGGTTCAAGACGCCGGTTGAAATCGAAGCCGTGATGCCGGACGGGTCGCGTTCGCAAGTGCGCGTGATGATCGAATCCGCCGATGCGACGGTCAAAATGCCTGTACCCGCCGAACCGAAATACGTGGTGCTTGATAAAAACGCTTTCATCCTGAAGACCGTCAAGTATCCGCAGCGCACGGCCAGTGATTGGACGAACATTTTGCTTACGAGCGACGCGATGCCCGCCCGCGCGGAAGCCGCCGATACGCTTCGTAATTATTTGATCGGCGCAGATACCAAGTTGGAAGTAAACTTCATCGTGCGTGATGCGCTCGTTCAAGCGTTGAAGAATGATGCTTACTGGGGCGTTAGAAAAATGGCCGCCACCGCGCTTGCGAAAGCCAATCCTGACGCCGCTTCAAAGGCCGCGCTCATCGCCGCATTGAACGACAAAAGTTCGCGCGTGCGCACCGAATCAGCCCTTTCCCTGACGGGCTACAACGGCGAGGATGCGGCGGATGCGTTGATGAAAGTCGCGCAGACGGATTCGAGTTACGCCGCCGTCAAAGCCGCATTGACGACGCTCTGCGCGGTGGATAGCGTGAATGCGTATACTTTCATCACCCCGTTTCTCGAACAAAATTCTTACCGCAATCTCATTCGCCGCGGCGTGCTCGACGGATACGCAGTCTTGGGCGACCGCCGCGCGATGAACGCTGCGTTGAAATATGCCGCGAGGGGCAATGACGATGCCACCCGCAGCGCGGCCATCACCGCCCTTTCGGAAATGGCGACCGCATCGGATGAGGCGGCAATGAATATGCTCATCGCCGCCGTGGCCGATAAAAAAACGTCGGGCTTCGTCGCCTACACCGCGACGCGGGCACTCATCAGCCTCAAGCCGAAATCAGCACTGCCGAAGTTGAAAGCGTTGCTTGCATCGACGGATGATTTCGTTCGCAAGCAGAACACGCAGAAAATTATCGATGCGATTGAAGGCGGCGATGCAAAGAAAAATTAGTTTGCTGTTTTTCAGTGTGATGATGTTCATTGCAATCGCGGGTTGTCAAAGCGGAGCCGCCGTAGAACCGCCGCTGACGCCGGAAGACGAGGCGTTTGCGCAAACTTACGCGGAAGTGTTGCTCGTTAATGCGGTGATGGAACAGTTGCCCGATAGTGCAGAGCGGGCGTTCAATAAACCCGATAGTCTTCGTGCGGTCTTTGCATCGCGTAAAGCCGATCCGAAACTGTTTTGGATGCAGATGGAACAGTTTATTGCTGTGCCGAAAAAGTGGCAGCAAGTGCAACGCCGGACAACGGAAATTTTAGAATCGCGCCGCGCGCCCGTTGCCGCCGAAGTTCAAGTATATGAACGCAAGGTTCAGGATTCGCTTGCAAAGGTAACCGCGCGAACGAGTTTGATTGATTCACTAAGGCGCGGCTTGCGGCGAAATGCGGAGCCACCGCCTGCGCCGGAGCGGTTCAATGATTAAAGACGGGTGAGCAACTTGCAATGAAATTGATCGGGGTTACAGGCGGCATCGGCAGCGGGAAGTCGGAAGTATGCCGCGTGCTGGCGACGCTCGGCTGTGTTATCTTCAATGCGGACGCCGCCGCGAAGCGACTGCAAGAAACCGACTTCGAGGTGGTGCGGGAACTGAAGCATCTCTTCGGCAAGGAAATTTACAGCGAGCAAGACGGCAAGGAGATTCCGAACCGCAAGCGCATTGCCGAGATTGTTTTTGCGGATCAATCAAAACTTACCGCCTTGAACCGCATCATTCACCCGCGCGTCTTTGATTTGTTCGATCACGCGGCGGCGGAAGCAGAAAAAGAAAACCGGATTGCGTTCGTCAAAGAAGCCGCCATTTTGTTCGAGAGCGGCCGCGGCAAAACAGGGCTTGATGTCGTCATTGTCGTTGCGGCGGATTTAGAAATTCGTATCGCCCGCGTCTCCGCCCGCAGCGGGCTTTCGCGCGGGGCGGCGTTGGAACGTATTCATAATCAGTGGCCGCAGGAGAAACTTGTTGGGCACGCCGATCACGTCATTTGGAACAACGGATCGCTTGACGATTTAAATCTTGAAACCGTCAAAGTTTTTCATTCTATTTTACCGTCTGAAACATCATCCGGCAATTAACTTTTCATCTTTCATTTTTCAACGATGTCTACACCGGTTTTGGAATCCGTTGCGATCGAGCCTTTTTTAGAGAAAGAGCATGAACTTTTTTTTCACACGTACAGCCGGTTGCCGGTTGAGCTCGAGCGCGGCGAAGGCGTTTATCTTTACGACAAACAGGGCAAGCGGTATCTTGATATGATTGCGGGTATCGGCGTTAATGCGCTCGGCTACGGTAACAAACGCGTCGAGGCGGCGATCACCGAACAGGTTCGAAAATATATTCATACCTCGAACCTGTTCGTGCCGGAGATGCAAATCAAACTCGCCGAAAGATTGCTTTCGCTTACCGGCCTTTCGAAAGTATTCTTCGCCAACAGCGGCGCCGAAGCCATCGAAGGCGCGATGAAACTTTCGCGGAAGTGGGGATCGAAAATCGCCGCGGATAAAACGGAAATTCTTTCGCTTACCAATGGCTTTCATGGCCGCACCTACGGCGCGCTGTCGCTGACCGCCAAGCCTAAATATCACGAGGGCTACTACCCGCTCCTGCCCGACACCGGCTATATCACGTTCAACGATGTTGAAGATTTGGAGCGGAAAGTTTCCGGCAAAACCTGCGCGGTCGTTTTGGAATTCGTGCAGGGCGAAGGCGGCATCTGTCCCGTCTCGCAAGTCTTTGCCACACGGCTCAAAGCCCTTTCGGAAGAGTACAACTTTTTGATCGTGGCTGATGAAGTTCAAGCGGGCTGCGGGAGGACGGGAAGATTTTTCAGTTACATGCACTTCGTCTCAACCGGCATCGCGCCCGATTTGGTTTGTGCGGCCAAACCCTTGGGCGGCGGGTTGCCGCTCGCAGCCATCATCGGCGGAGACCGGGTAGCGGAAGTTTTTACGAAGGGCGTGCACGGTACCACCTTCGGCGGCAATCCGGTGGCGTGCGCGGCGGGGCTGGCGTTGATCGATGAACTCTTGGAAAAAGATTTGATGACGCATGCCGAAAAAGTCGGCGGCGCACTTCGCGCGGCGTTTGAAACCTTGAAGCAAAAACATATTCAAATTCGAAGTGTGCGGCAACACGGCTTGATGCTCGGCATTTCCGTTTCGCGCGACGCCGGTTATTACGCCGAGCGGGCGTTGCAGCACGGTGTGATTATCAATGCCACCAGCGTCAATGTCATTCGGCTGTTGCCGCCGCTCATCATCACCGAATCGGAAGCGATGGAATCGGTTCGCGTGCTCGATCTAATTTTCAGCAACGAGTGGCGCGAATGATTTTTAGGATATTCGTATCAATCTTTATCATCGAAGTTTCTACACCCGTTTATCGTTATGCCTGAACCACAGAAGCCCGCGCTCGTTTTGGTCGACGACGAGCCGCAGATTCTCGACAGCCTCACCCAACTGCTCGACGACACTTGCGAGATTCACGCTTTCACGAGCGGGCATCCTGCGCTCGCCTTCCTGAGAAAAAACGAAGTCGCCATCATCATCAGCGATCACCGGATGCCCGATATGCTCGGCACCATACTGCTCGAGCGCGCGAAACTCATTTCACCCGGCACCGTCCGCATCTTGCTTACCGGCTACAGCGATATGGACGCGGTGATCAACTCCGTCAACAGCAGTTCCGTCTTCCGGTATCTGCGCAAGCCGTGGAATCACGAGGTATTGCGCAGCATCGTCCGTACCGCGTTGATCAACTATCAGATGGCTAAGAAGCGCGGGGCTTCAGCTTCACTACTCGCTTCGTCCGATAACGGCGGTACTCAACCCGCATCCGGCATCGCCGCACCAACCACGAGGGATGCTGCGGGTTCAACATCCTTGATTCAAGACATCGAAGAAGCCGCACTTTCGAAAGGGTTGTTCGCTGAAAGCACGTTGCCTGAACCGGCTTCCGAGCCGACGCGATTAACAGCGGCGAGTGTATCCGACAAAGAATTTTTGCAGGTCTATGTGCCGTTTCTACGTTCGCAGGATGAATCGCTTGAAAACATTTTGGTGATCAATCCCGACATCGCCGAGCTTGAGCAGTTGGGCGAAGGTATCGGCGGAAAGTACCGGGCGGTGGTTGTTACGGCGGCGGCGCGGGCGCGGGAGTTGCTTTTGAAAGGCTTGGAGTTTGATGCGATTCTGATCGATGAAAAAATGATCGGTACGGAAGAATCGCGTTTCCTCAGCCTCATCAACGACGCCGCGCCGAAGATTCCGAAAGTCCTGATGATTTCGCCGGAGCGGCTGACACAAGTAAAACCTTTTCTTAATCAACCGGCGGCACCGAAATTTGAACTGGCCAGCCTCAGCAGTGAAATGTCGCGTCCGCCGCATCACAGCGAAACATTGGCCGAAGTCGCCCGGCTCCGCACCATTCAAAAACCGCTGACGCTAATTTCTATCATTGATAACCTCAAGCTCGCTATGGAGCGTTAGGTTTAGGCTTGAAGAAACTTTTATAACTTTTTTTGCAAAAGAGGGCGTGGTTTAGCCCAATTCCTTTGACTTCTCGCGTCTTTTCTGTATCTACAAAAATTCCCCGCTGGCATCTTCTCTTTTTCATTACAAACCTATCAGATTGCCTATCACAATTATGGCCAAAACGTCATCCGCCGCTGCGCAGAAACAGCAGGAGCGCCAAAAGCGCAAACAGCAATCCGACCGTGCGAAGAAAATGCTGACGCTCGGAATGCCGCTCAAACGTGAAAATTATATTTTGCTTGCGATTGGCGTCGCGGGCATCATGCTCAGTTACCTGTTGATGGTACTCGACAACCAAGTCGACGGCTTCGTCTCCGTTACCCTCTGCCCGATTCTCCTCGTCCTTTCCTATTCCGAAATCGTTTTCGCCTTGCTCTATAAAAAGCCCGTGCAGCCTGAAACGGAGAGCGATGTTCCGAGCAACGGCATCTCAAACGCCGCCTGAACATTTTTTGTGCCATTGTAGGGGCGAGGCCACAGAGCGTCAGCTCGGTAAACTTCGCAATCGCCCCTACGCCGTGAATTTGATTGTCATCGGTTGATCAACCCTGTAAAATATCGATGACGTCTTCGATACGGGTGCGGAGTTTCTCAGCGACGTCCGCACGGGCGGTCAGACGAAACTTCTTCGCATATTTTTCCGCCTCCAAAATAAAGTTCGACCGAAATAGCGATTCGCCGTAGGTATCAAACGACTTGAACACAGGCCTCTTGCCGCGCGTATCGCAGATCTGCAGACCGCAAAAATCCTCGTAGTCGAAAATCGTTTTGCGCGACGGTGCATCGATCACAATTTCATGTCCCGCAAGGCTGAGATTAAATTTCCTGCTGACAAACCGGCAGAGTTCAATCTCTTTCGCCTTCCGCAGTTTTGCCTTCGCCCCCAATTCAAACAAGCGTTGATAAAAACTTTTCGGATTGCTTGAAATTTCCGTGAAGAACTTTTTTTCCTTCGTATCCCGCTTTGTGCCTTTCTCATCGAATGAAATGGTGAGTGCGCGTTTGTAAGGCACCCGGTTGAGCAAATCGTGCGAGAGCGAGATGGCGGCGAAACCGGTTTTGGGCAGGAAGCCTTGCAGGTCGTAGAGCACGCGGTCGTCGGCACTGTGATAAAAAATCTTTCGAAGTTCTTCGGGCGAGAGGCAATACTCATCCGCCGCATCTTGCAAGAGCCGCCGCAGCATCGCCGAGCAAGTCCGCGTAGTATGATGCCAATACACATTGCGCATCATCATGTACTTGGCAAACATCAAACTTTCCAGCGGCGCGATGCCTTTGCTCGTGATGGCAAACCGCCGGTGCTTCGCATCGGGCACGAAGGATTCAATCAGCCGCTCGATATCGATGTTGCCGTAAGGAATGTTGCAATGATGCGCGTCGCGCATCAGGTAATCCATCTTGTCGGGATCGAGTGTGCCGCTGATGACTTTCGAGAACGCCAGCGGCTTACGGCCTTCGACCATCTGGACGACTTGCCGTACGTCCAAATCCCACTCCTCTTCCAAAATACCTGCAAGGCTGCCAAAGCCTTTGATGTTTTCGAATACGAATGATTCGGTAAGGTCTTGATGATGATCAAATACCGGTTTGCCGGTGCTGGCGATCTCGAGGTCTTCAACGACGTGCGCGTGCGGATAATGTCCGACATCGTGCAGCAGGCATGAGGCCATCAAAAGTTTGCACGCATTTTCATCGAAGCGAAACGCATCAGTTTGGAGCGACATCGCAAGCTCGCTGGTGGTGAGCCGTTGCAAAATCAATTTCATCAGGTGATACACGCCGAGCGAATGTTCAAAGCGCGTGTGCGTCGCGCCCGGAAATACTTGATGCGCGAAGGAAAGTTGACGGATGCCTTTGAGCCGCAAAAAATTCGGATGCGAGAGCACGGACTTCAACGGTGCGGCGAGGGCAATGTGTCCCCACACCGGCACGCGGATAAAGCCGCCGGTCGATTCGAACAGCGAGGGCGGAAGATTCAGATTAGGCATTTGAAGTTGTGTCGTAAGCGGAAGGCTGCAAAGGCTTGTCAGATGCGGGCGAACGAACGATCTCCGACGTCCATGTTACGTCGCAGCCGCTTTTTTTAATCATCGCCGAGACGCTGCAATACGTTTGCATCGAAAGGTACACGGCGGATTCCAAGTCGGTCAGTTCGGCGTCGGGACTGGTGAGTACGTATCGCAGCGAAATTCTTGTAAAGACACGCGGATGGGTTTCGGCGCGATCACCAGCAATCTCGATAGACAAATGATCAATTTGTCGTCGCTTCTTTTTGACGATGCTGATCACGTCGACCGCCGAACACGCGGCGAGAGATTGAAGCAACACTTCCATCGGCGTCGGCGCGGTGCCGCTACCGCCGTGGTCAAGACTGGAATCGAAGCGGGTTGCGAAACCTTGATCATTCAAGCCCGTCATCGGCATCGCCCCGGCGAAATGAAGTGTTGCGTTCATCATAAGCGTGTTCAATAAAAAAGGAGCAATGACGTCATATCATTGCTCCTCAAATTTAAATCTTATCTCAGCCAAATGCTCTTAAGCGTTTTGTTTTTTGAGCGGTTGCAGTTCGGTGCGGAAGACGACATCCCAGAGCGGCGAGCTGACGCCGAAGCCGTCTTGCGGTTCTTTGAAGTGATGCCGTAGATGGTGCTCGCGCAGTTTGCCGAACCAGTTGCCTTTGATCGGAAAGTGATGGAGGGCATAGTGCGTGATGTCGTAGAATAAATATCCGGCGAGAAATCCGGTCATAAAGGCCGGAGCGTAAACTTCGCCCATCAGCGTAATGAATATGAAGTAAAACAACGCAGCAAGCGGCAGGCTGATCGGCGGCGGCATGACCAATCGCAAAGAATCGCTCGGATAGTCGTGATGCACGCCGTGTAAAAACCACATCACGCCTTTGCCCCACTTGCTTTTCGGATGAAAGTGAAACACGAAACGGTGTAGCGTGTATTCAGCGAACGTCCAGACGAACACACCCGCGGCGAATAGCGCGATCATGCTTAACGGACTTGCGCCAAGCGTGAAGGCGGTGTAGAGCAGGTAGGCGCAAGCGGGCAAATAAATCCAGAGTGGCGTCGTCCAATGCACGCGCGTGCCGAACTCCAAGAGATTGCTTTTGAAGATGCGCGCCGTAACATCTTGGCTCGTAACGAAAAGTTTCGATGGGTTTCGGAACATGACCGGCACGCCGTCTTCACCGGTTTCGAAAAGTTTTATCATATCAGACCTTGAATGCTTTTTAAGTAACTGATTACCAGATTGGCTTTTTACGATCACTTTTACGATCGCATTAATCAAAGAGAAATTTCATTCGGTAGACAAGCAATCCACGCGAAAAGTTGCATCAATTGTTCCGGCTTTTTTCTGAGGATGTACTTGACGTCGATGCCTAAAATTTTTTTAAAAAACGCTCTCACTCTGACTTGCCATCCGTACCGTTTGCCAAACATGGCGGCGTTGCGGCCTAGCGGTTCATACATCGAGCCGGACTCAAGCCAAAAGTAATAAGCATGTTCGAGCAACACTTCTTTTTTTTGAACAGCGTAAGGATTGTCTTTCAAGCTCAAGATGTCGTCATAAAGTTTTTCATATACCCGAATCCACTGCGCGGTTTGGCGGCGAAAAAAATCATCGAACGATTCCCGCTTGTTGGTATTGGTGGCGTGGCTGCGATAGTGCTGCGAGATCGTTCCGATGTGTCCCCACTTATGACGCAGGAGTGAGCGCAAGCAGAAATCATAGTCGTCGAGATAATACACTTCCTTGTCATCATATGTTTGCCAGAACGCTTGAACCTCGCGCCGATACATGACCGTATTGAGATGAATGAAATGTTTGTGAATGAGCACGAAGTCGAAGAGGTCTTTGGGTTTCAACGTTCGGTAGTCCCGCTGAACTTGGTAGCACCAGTTGGCTTCGTTGTTCGGCGACGGATAAAATGTGCCGTCGTCGGGCAACACTTTCCCGGCACCATCGATCATCAGGAAATCCGTGTGAATGAATTGCAGGTCGGGACGAGATTGCATGTAGGCAACGCGGTCAGCGACGGATGCCGGAGGCATCAAATCGTCCGAATCCATCTGAGTGATGAACTCGCCTTTCGCCATCATCGCACCGTCGCCATATGCTGCTGCAAGCCCTGAATTTTTTTCGCGGCGAACGAGCGTAAAGCGTCCGCCGTGTTGTTCAAGGGATTCTTCAATCTTCGCCCGCGTGCCGTCCGGCGAGCAATCTTCGATGACGATCAGTTCGATGTTCGGATAAGTCTGCGTCATCACGCTGTCAATCGCCAGCTTCACGAAAGATTCAGTGCAGTATGCCGGCATAATCACCGAGACCAGCGGAACGGCGTTCTCATGCATTGAAAAGGAGAGTGATGCGGCGGGATTTATCACGATGACTTCGTTCGTTCTGATTTAGCCGGATGAACATCCAGATGAACATCTTACAGACGATCAGGATTTTTCGCGGCCAATATACAATCCGCGCTCCGAAAGCCCTTTGAAATCGGCGTGATAGTCTACTTCCAATTCGGCTTCCTCAAAAGCCCGCTTGAAATCATCGGGCGAGAAAAGTCCCATCTCGTGGCGTTCGGCGAAGTATTCTACTTTGCCTGCTTCTCCCACCAAATGGTGCAGGATCACGCACGAAAGTCCGTCCGCCGTCGTTTCCGTTTCGCTCATGCGCAGGATTTTGATGCCGTCCGATTCACCGGTGAAGGTTCGCACTTCGCCCGTCTTCCACGTGTCCGGCCTTGCCCACGGCTCGATCAAAATCACACCGCCTTTGTTCAAGTGTTTTTTGAAAGCGCGCAACGCACGCGCAAGTTTTTCCGGCGTACGCGCGTAGCCGATGGAACTATAAATGCACGAAACGACGTCGTACTTTTTGCCGAGATCAAAATCCGTCATGTCGGCAACGAAGACTTCACCTTTCGGGAGTTTCGCTTGCGTGATGGCGACGAAATCAGGATGCAGATCGAGGCCGTCGACTTGATAAGTTTCACTGAGATATTTGGCATGTTCGCCCGTGCCGCAAGCGATGTCGAGATAGGTGCGATAGTTCGGGTTAAGATGCTGGAGCAAGGCTTTGACGACGGCAGATTCTTCTTTGTAGTTTTTATAGCCGTAAACAAGGCCGTAGTACTTCGGGCTTTTTTGAAACATGAATGAGTGGTGAGTGTGATTACGCCTGAAAGTTTTTGAAGGTGTTGTAGTCGCGGATGTAGTCGCTTTCGTCGTATTCCATCGAGGCCATACAGACGAGCACCGCGTCGCTCAACATCACGAGCCGACGCCATGTTTGCTTCGGAATAAATAATCCAACGGACGGATCATCGAGTAGAAACCGGTGTTTGTCGCCGTGATGATTTTCGAGCTCGATTTCAATTTCACCATGTACGGCAAAAATAATTTGCTCAAGTTCTTTGTGGGCGTGATGGCCTCGCGTAATGTCTTCGGGTGAGAGGTAAATCCAATACACACGCTGAATATCAAACATCAACTTTTCGCCTTCGATCACGGAAATGTAGCCTTGAGTCGCATCACCGATTTTTCCGACGGAAACCAAACGTGGCGAATTTTGAGGTGTGGTTTCGGGTGGTGCGGTGAAAGGCCGCGATTTTAACATTTGTATCATCTGCAACATCACATTGGGTTGAAAAAACAGTTCTCCGGCAGAGGATCATCTACCGGCGGGCTTCGCTGAACATACGGGATTCATCCCTCAACAGGATGTTCGGCACGAGGTGATTTTGAAGGTAATGTACGAGAAGTGATGTAATGTAGCGGATTTTTTGTTGCGCCGCCAAACCGGATGAAAGTTTTTTTATTGCGGCGAACAGCCGAATATACAAATGCCCCAGCTTTGCGGTGGCGACATCTCTTTTTACCGTGTGTGAAAAAAATGTTTGCCATACCGCCTATTCCAAGTTCTTCTTGAACCGCAGGAAACTGGCTGTAAAAATGACGATGCCGCAGATGAGTAGCGCGACGAGGCTCGGCCACAATTCCTCCAGCCCGATACCCTTGAGAAAAATGCCGCGAATGATCGTCAGGTAGTACCGCAGCGGAATGAGATACGACACGGGCTGCAACCACGCGGGCATGTTCTCGACCGGAAATGAATATCCGGAGAGAAACAAAAACGGCGGCAACACAAAAAAACTCGTTGTGAAACTGGCTTGCTGCTGCGTCTTTGAAATGGTCGAGATGAATAAGCCCAGTCCCAAAATCGTGATGAGATACACGAGCGTAAGCAAAAAGAAGAGCAGCAAATTGCCGCGCATCGAGACGCCGAATACAAGAGCCGCGAGAATGAGCAGGTTCATCAGCGTAATGCTCGCCGTGATGGTAAAAGGTGCCAGTTTGCCGATGATGATCTGGTAGGGCTTGACGGGACTGACGACCAATTGCTCCAGCGTACCGACTTCCCTTTCCTTGACAATCGAAGTCGAACTGGCAATGACGGTCGTGATTAAAATCAGCAGCCCAAGAATGCCCGGAATGAAAAAGCGTTTGCTCTTGAGGTCGGGATTATACCACACGCGCGTCTCCACATTCACCGACGCCACTTTCAGTATCACACTTTGACGCGATGACGCATCCGCCAATCGCTTTTGCGAATAGGCCGCCACCGTCGCTGACGCATAGCCGGATGCGATGCTCGCCGAGTTTGCATCCGCGCCATCGATGAGGGCTTGCACCGCCGCAGTTCGTTTTGCAAGTACTTGCTTCGAGAAATCGGGCGGAATGACGAGCACCATTTTGGCTTCACCATCGGCCAAGAGCGCGTCGGCCTCGCGGCTCTGCGAAATATATTTGATCACCTTGAAATACGACGCCGTGAAATCTTGCACAAGTTCGCGGCTCTCCGGGCTTTGATCATCATCGAGCACGGCCAGATTAATTTCTTTCACATCCAAATTGCCCGCAAAGCCGAAGATGATGAACTGAATCAGCGGCGCGATGAGCGTCAGCGACCGCAGCTGCGCCGACGTGCGAATCTCGATAAACTGCTTGCGAATGAGTGCCAGAATTGCTTGCATGGTGTTTCAATTGTCAGTGATCAATTATCAGGAATAACACAATTGTCGGTTCGCGTTGTCTTTAGAATGGAAAAAAAATTCGGCCCACTTCATTGTCAAACCGTTTTTTTCAATCTGCGGATGGCGATGGTGAGCGTCAGGACGGCGAAGATGGCGAGGGCGACGAACGACGTCCAGTAAGCCGAAACCGGCGCGCCTTTGAGCAAGATGCTGCGCAGCACGATGAGCAAATACTTCGCGGGCACAATCGTTGTAACCGCTTGCAGCGCAAGCGGCAAATTTTCAATCGGAAAAATAAATCCCGACAGCAACTGTGTCGGCAGTACGGTGGCGAACGTGGCGATGAAGAACGCCGTCTCTTGCGTGTTGGCGACGGATGAAATCATCAAGCCTAATCCCAAGCCGCCGACGATAAAAAAGAACAGCGAAAGCACCAGCATCACGATGCTGCCCTTGACGCCGATGCCGAACAACGCCCATCCCGCCACAATGATCGCCGTCGCCAAGATCACGCCCACCACGAAGTACGGCAGCGTCTTGCCGATGATGAACTCACCGCTCGAGACGGGCGAGACCATCATTTGCTCAATCGTCCCTTTTTCTTTTTCCCGCACGAGCGATAGCGCGGTTGAAATTACGGTCGAGATCACGAGCACATATCCCATCAAGCCGGGCACGAGATACTTGGAACTTTTCAGTTCCGGGTTGAACCAGATGCGCGGACGGTAATCGACCGGCGTATAAGCGGCAACGCCCATCCGTGCCATCGTGGCCACGCGAATTTTCGATCCGTAGTCTTGGACGAACAACGCGATATAACTTACCGCCGCCGTCGCTGCGTTGGAGTTGTCGCCGCCGATGAGGGCTTGAACGGATACGCCTTCGCTCGCTAAAATTCGTTTGCCGAAGTCCGCGGGAATCACCATCACGGCATTGACGTCGCCATTATCCAGTACACCGCGAGCTTCGTCGCCGCTTCGAAGCGTCATCACGACATCGAAGTATTCGGTGTGCGAGAACGTACGAATGAACTTCTGCGCTTCGTCCGAGCGGTCGTCATCGACGATGGCGAGCTTGATGTGTTTCGTATCCAGACTGAGTGCGAAGCCGAAGAGCAGCAGCGTGAAAGTCGGCACGAAAGCCAGCAGGCCGAGCGAGCGTTTGTCGCGCCAGATTTGATAGAATTCTTTTTGCGCGATGGCGAGGATTCGGTTAATCACGGCTTCTGCTCCCGATGTTTGTTTTCAAGTTCGATGAGGTGAATAAAAATATCTTCGAGCGACGGCTCAATCTTTTCGATCCGCTTGACCTCAATCTGATTGGCCTCGAGAAGCGTCCGCGCTTTTTCGGTAGCAAGGGCGGCGTCAGGCACATTGATGTGAATGTTGTTGCCGAAAATTGAAGTCTCTTCGATCCAACCATGCTCGTTGCTAAGAAGCGTGAGGGCATCGGCGGCGCGGGTAAGTTCGATTTCCAAAATTGTGTTTTGCATGTAGTCGGTCTTGAGCGATTTGGGCGTGCCGAACGCGATGAGTTTGGCGAAGTAAAGAAAGGCGATGTTGGCGCAGTGCTCGGCTTCATCCAAGAAGTGCGTCGTAACGAAAACCGTGATACCCTGTTCGGAGAGGCGGTAAATTAAATCCCAAAAGTTGCGGCGGCTGATCGGATCGACGCCGCCCGTCGGTTCATCGAGGAACACGATTTTCGGTTCGTGCAAAATCGCCGTCGCCAGAGCCAAGCGTTGCCGCAGGCCGCCGGGCAGTTCTTTGGGCGTGCGTTTCTCCAGGCCTTTGAGCGTTGCCGCTTCGATAACGAACGCTTTGCGCTCCGCAATTTTTTTGGGCGGAATCTGGTAGATGCCCGCGAAGAAATCAAGGTTCTGTTCAATCGTCAGGTCTTCGTAGAGCGCGAACTTCTGCGACATGTATCCGATGTTGCGTTTCACATCGTCGGGCCGCTTGGCGATGTCGAAGCCCGCGACCGTCGCGCCGCCCGACGTCGGCTCGAGCAATCCGCACAGCATTCGAATCACGGTCGATTTGCCGCTGCCGTTCGGTCCGAGAAAGCCGAAGATTTCGCCTTGCTTGACGGTGAAACTCACGTCATCCACCGCGGCAAACGTGCCGAACCGCTTCGTGAGATTTCTAACCTCGATGGCATTTTCCCCGCTCACTTCGCGCGCTCCTTCGTTTTGGATTTCGTTTCAGTTTTTGCTGCGCCTTCTGTTTCAACTTCCGCCTTCGCTGCAGCTTCCGCTGCTTGAGCGTCGTCGGATTGCATGAGTTGAATAAACACGTTCTCGAGCGACGAGGCTTTGGCACGCACCTCGCCCGACGTGAATCCGTGTTCCGAAAACTTTTTTGTGATCAGGGCTTCGGCCTCCGCCGCCGTGCCTTTGGTGAAAATGAAATCGATGCGCTCGCCGAAAAGTTGGATGTCGGTGAAGAACGCCCGCATCTCCGCGTCCGATCCGGCGACGCGAAAGGCTTCGCGGACGGACGAGCAAATCACCTCCAGAATTTTTTGTCCGAGCATCGCGCGGACGGCGGCGGGCGTATCGGAGGCGAGAATTTTTCCTTTGTTGAGCAAGGCGACGCGGGTGCAGCGTTCGGCTTCATCGAGATACGGCGTGGTGAGGAAAATCGTCGTGCCGTCCTTCATCAGTTCGGCGAGTAGTTTCCAGAAATCGCGGCGCGTAACGGGGTCGACGCCCGTCGTCGGTTCGTCCAAAAAAATAATTTCCGGTTTGTGAATGAGCGTGCAGGCGAGCGCGAGTTTTTGCTTCATGCCGCCGGAAAGTTTATCGGCGAGCCGCGTTCGGAATTCTTTCAGCCGCGTGAACTCCAAGAGTTCTTCACGCTTTTTTGCGAAGTTCTCGACGTTGTGAATCCGCGCGAAGAACTCGATGTTTTCATCGATGGATAAATCCGTGTAGAGCGAAAATTTTTGCGAGAGATAGCCGATATGTTTTTTGACTTCCTCCGACTGCGTTTTGATGTCGAATCCCAACAGCGTCCCGCTACCCGCGTCGGGAGCGAGGATGCCGCAGAGCATTCGGATCGTGGTCGTCTTGCCCGCGCCGTCAGGGCCGACGAAGGCAAACATCTCACCGCGGTTTACCGTGAAGGATAAATCATTGACTGCGGACACATCACCGAATTTTTTCGTCAGGCCGATGGCCTCGATTGCAAGCCCGTTCGTCATGTTCATCGTGCGGATTGGGTTCCAAGTTCGGTTTGTTTTTGCTCGGCCAATTGTTTTAAGGCGGCGTTCATTTCGGTGAAACCGCGGCGCGAATCGGTGTCGAGCATTTTTTTCAAAAGTGAAACGAGGACGCCGGAAAATTTTTCCGCATGAATCAATCGCACTTTCCCGTCGCCGAGCGGTTGCAGTTTGAATTGATGTTCGCCGTCGAAAAGACCTTTGATCCATAACTTGCCGAGCCATCGAAACTCTTGCGAGGGGTCAGCCGCAAGCACCACGGGCGTGAAGGTCATGCCGCTGCCGCCCGATGGCTGAATGAACACCTCGAGCGTTGCGCCCACTTTGGCCTCGCCGGAAATGCGGCGGATAAACGGATTCCATTCGGGAAATTTTTTGAAGTCCATTAAAATCTTCCAAACCGTTTCGGCGGAAGCGTTGATGATAATTTCGGTTGTGAGTTCGTGCTGAGACATTGGCGTCAATTTTTGTGAATAGATTATTATATGATGTGATGTTATTTTTTTTCGGCGAGGCTGCCGGCCGCGTCCAGCGTGGCTTCGGCGGTGAGGCCGGATTTTAATTCACCTTGCGGATTGTGTACTTCGACCTGCACTTCAAAGACGAGTTTCACCCGGTCGTCTTTCGTCTGTACGTTTTTCGGCGTGAACTCGGCGGCGGGCGAGATGTAAGTAACCTTGCCGCTGTAGCGTTTGTCTTTGAACGTATCGATCTTCAGCGACGCATTCTGCCCGACTTTCACTTTGCCCAATTCATCTTCAGCGACGTAGATTTTAAGTTTCACCGTTTCCGTTTTTGATACCGTCAGCATCTGTGCGCCGGTGCTGACGAACTCGCCTTCTTCAACCGCGCGTTTGGTGATGATGCCCTGCGCGGGCGAGGTGAGGTAGCAATCGCTGATCTTCTTTTGCGTCGCCCTTAGAATCGCTTCCGATTGCGTGAGGCGCGCTTTGGCGGCGGCAAGGTCTTCACTGCGCGAGCCGCGCCGCAGTTTTTGGTAGCCCGATTGCAACCCGCCGTATTGACGCTGCGCCACTTCATAGTGCGTCTTGACGTCGGCGAATTGTTTTTCGGCCACGCTGCCCGACTTGTATAGTTTTTCATAGCGATCAAAATCATCTTTCGCATTGTCGAGCGTCGCCTTCGCCTGACTGACGCCTTCACTCGCCTGTGCGACGTCTTCCGACCGCGATCCGTTGCGTAACAAATCATACTGCGCCTTCGACAAATCGACGCCCGCCTGTAACTGCTCCGCCTGAAGTTTTAAATCCGCCGGATCGATCACCGCAAGCGTATCGCCTCGCCGAACTTGATCGCCTTCGCGCACGCGCAATGAAATCACCGTGCCGACGGCCTTTGCACTGAGATTGACATCGGTGGTCTCGATGATGCCCGAGGCTTCAATCGGCTGGGTCTCTTTGTTGGTGCAGGCGGAAAGCGTTATGGCCAGCGATAGCGTGAGCACAACGGGCATCGCGCTTCGAAAAAGTAAAAGTGATTTCGTCATAGCTAAAAAATTGATGGTTGAAAAAAAATCTGTCAGCGTCCGGCGCGGCCTAATGATTTTTCCAAATCGGTTTTGGCGGCCAGATAATCATTGACGGCTTGCAAGTAATTCGTCTTGGCTTGGTTCAAGGCCAGTTCCGCGTCCGTCAGTTCCAACTGCGAGCCGACGCCTTGCTGACGGCGGTTGCGCGTGATGGCGTAACTGCGCTCCGCGCTCGCTACCGTTTGCTGTTGCACCAGGATCCGCTCGCGCGATTCCTCGACCGCTGAAAGCGCGAGCGTAATTTCAGAGCGAAGGATTTCCTTCACATTATCCAACTGTGTTTGTGATTGCTGCAGGGCGAGCGTTGCTTGCTGCACCCGCGCATCGGTGCGGAAGCCGGAAAAAATCGGAACGGAAAGTTGCAACCCGACGGACGAATTGCTCGGCCACCGGTACGTCCCGAAATCCCAAGTATCCGATTGCGTCAGCACCTGAAACTGCGCGACCGCCACCAGCGACGGCAAGTGCGCCGCAAACTCCGCACTCACTTGCTCGGTGGCAATTTGGGCACTCAGCGCAAGCCCGCGCACATCGGGACGGCGATCTACGGCTTCCGCGTAAGCCGCGTCCTCAGCGGGCAAGGCGGATATCTCGCCCAAGTTCAATGTGTCGGAAAGCTCCAGCGGTTCGGTTTGCGGCAACCCCATCCGAACGCAGAGCAAGGTTTTGGCGACCTTCACATTCGTGCGAGCTTTGATGAGCGCGGGCTGCACATTTTTCATGGCGACGAACGCTCGCAGCGTATCAATATCACCGACGACGCCTTGCTTGAATAAAGCGCGGGCATCCGCAAGCGCGTCTTCGCTGCGGGCGAGGCTTTGCTGTTGCAGGTTCAAAACTTCGGCGGCAATCAACACGTTGTAATACGCTTTCTTTACATCGGTAATGACGGCGGCACGGGTGTTCGTCAAGGCTTCGGCACTTGATTCATCCACAATCGCAGCAACGCGCAATCCTGAATAAACCGCGCCTTGAAACAACGGTTGCGTGAGTGAGAGACCGGCGGAAAATGTGTTGATGTTTTGCAGCGTGATGAGCGAAAAACCAGACCTGACCGGCGTGCCCGCGGGGGCAAAGATCGCGGAGGTGGCGTTCGCCAGAAATTGAGCGGATTGAAAACTGTGCGTCGCATTGGCCGAGGCCGTCAGCGTCGGCAAGAGTCCGCCGCGGGCTTCACGCACTTTTTGCGCCGACTTTTCCGATTCCAATCTTGCCACTTTCAAATCACGATTTTGCTCAAGAGCCACTTTCACCGCGTCATCCAAACCGATGCGCCGCACCTGCGCGGAAGCTGGCAGCGTCAAGGAAAAAAAGGCGACGAGTAAAGCCAAAAACCGTTTCATCGTTCAGTGTGGATAATTTGTGGACTAATTTTTTCAGTAGCTCAACAGCCTTTTCAGAAACAAAATTCAACTGCCGTGCCAATACATGACTCAACGCATTGAACCGCCAATTCAGCGAAATTCATGCCTCACTATTTTTTTCACGACGTTCGTAGCCATGATTCCCGAAATTCCCGATGAAATTCCCGACATTTCAGGAAACCATACACGATATTTCGGGGAAATGCGAGATGCGTTTGGAACAGGAGCATTAGAACATCTCACCAACGGGAGGAAGAACTATGAAAGCGACGGATGTGCAACTTTTGCTGGGCATCAACAATGCGATTGCGACGATTCGAAACAAGAACGTGCTCTTTCGAATGATCGTCGAAAAACTGCGTCCGATTTATACGTTTGATGCGGCGATCATCATCGTCTTTGAAGACAACGGCAAATACGGGCGGCTGTTTGTCAAAGAAGTGTTGCCGCAGTTTTTAGACGGCACGGTGCAAGCCTTGCTTGAGCGTTTCCGGTTCGAAGTCGCTAAAACGCCCGTCGCCCGCTTCGTCGCGGAAAACAAGGCGGTGCGGCTGATCGACTATGTCAAACTTTTTTCGGAAAATTCATTCGATGCGAAAAATTTTCCGCCCGCGCAGCTTGTCAAGTATGCGGGCTTGAAGCAAGGTATGGGCGCGATGTTGCGGTGCGGCGGCGAACTCGTCGGTACGTTTATTTTGGTATCGAAGCAACCGGATCATTTTTCAGAGGCAGATTTTCCGCTCTTCGAACAGATTGCAAGTCAGGTTGCGATTGGCGTCAGCAATACGCTCGGCTACGAAAAGTTGGAAGTACGCGAACGGGAAAAAGCCTTGCAACTGGCCGTCAGCAATGCGCTTGTAACGATCAAAGACCGCGACGAAATGTTTCACCGGGTTGCGACGGAAATCAACAAAGTGATTGCGTGTGATTTTTTCGGCGTGCGGATTCAACGTACCGACGGCGAAGTGGAAGGCGTGGCCAACTTTGCCAAGATGCCCGACGACACCTTTAAATCCGTGCCGGATGCGAAGCAGGTTTTCATTAATGATCTGAAGGAACACTTCAAAGAGGTTCAGTCTTTTACGTCGCCGCGCATCATCGGCGGGGCGACGTTCAAGGAATTGAAATCGCGCTACGAAATGATGCGGCACGTGGCGGATAAATACGGGGTCAAGGAAATGATGTATGTGCCGCTGCAAACGGCCAGCGTGCTTTCAAGCCTCGTACTGGCGTCGGCGCGGGAAGGCGGATTTACCGAGCGCGATGCGGAACTCATCGGACAACTGGCGCCGCAGATTTCACTTGCCCTCGAAAATCTATTCGCCTTCGAAAACATCGAACGCTTGCGCAGAGAACTCGAACAGGAAAAAACGTATCTGCTCGATGAACTTAAAACGACGTTCAACTTTGATGAGATCATCGGCGCGAGCGGTTCGCTCAAAGCGGTGCTCTGTGAAGTCGAACAAGTCGCGCCGACGGATGCGACGGTTTTAATTCAGGGCGAGACGGGCACGGGCAAGGAACTTGTCGCGCGGGCGTTGCACAATCTTTCGCCGCGAAAGTCGAAGCCGCTTGTGAAAGTAAACTGTGCGGCCTTGCCATCGCAATTGATCGAGTCGGAATTGTTCGGGCATGAGAAAGGCAGTTTTACCGGAGCGCATGAACGTCGCCTCGGCAAGTTTGAACTGGCGGACGGCGGGACGATTTTCTTGGATGAAATCGGAGAGATGCCGATGGAACTGCAATCGAAACTGTTGCGCATCTTGCAGGAAAAAGAATTAGAACGGCTCGGCGGCAAAGAAGTGCTTAAAGTCGATGTGCGCATCATCGCCGCCACGAACCGCGAACTCGGGCGCGAAGTCGCCGCCGGACGCTTTCGCAACGATCTGTATTTCCGTCTCAATGTATTTCCGCTGACCATGCCGCCGCTCAGGGAACGGCGCGAGGACATTCCCGCTTTGGCGATGCACTTCATTGAAAAGTATTCGAAGAAGATGGGAAAGCCGATTGAAAGCATCACGCGCGAATCGCTGCAGCGACTGATGGAGTATGAATGGCCGGGCAACATCCGCGAGTTGGAACACATCATCGAACGCGCGGTGATTTTATCCGCCTCGCCGACCTTGCGCATCGAATCGCTGATGCCGCAGCGGACGGAATTGTCGCAACCCACGCTGCCGCAAATAACCTTTGCCGAACCGCGTCCCGCAAGTTCGCAACCCGTAAGTCCAAAAGGCGTCAATGAATCGCAACCGGTTTCGAGGGCCGCGCCCAAGACGCTTCAGGAAAGCGAGCGGGCGCATATCGTTGCCGCGCTTACTGCGTGCGGCGGGAAAGTTTCGGGCAAAGGCGGCGCAGCCGAATCGCTCGGCCTGAAACCGACCACGCTCGAATCACGGATGAAGAAATTGGGAATTGTGCGGGCGCGGGGGAAACTCTCTGCGTTCCCCTTTGACGAAGGGAAGCGTTTTTAAATGCGATCAATTCGATTTGATCCGCATCTCGCTCCCCCTTGTCAAAGGGGGCTGGGGGGATTACGCCAGAATCTTCGCAGCGGCTTCGGTGATTTTATCAACGGGGTCGCTCGTTTCGAGCGGGTCTTTGCGCAGGCGGTGTGCGAGACACAGCGGTGCCAGGGTTCGCACATCATCAAGCAAAACTTCCGTTCGGCCATGATACGCGGCGAGAGCTTTGGACGCGCGGGCTAAAGTTAATTCGCCGCGATGCCCGTCGATGGCCAGTTCGACGCAGAGTTCGGCCATCTTTCGCAGGATTGCTTCGCTGAAGTT
>JACMJS010000233.1 GCA_014380515.1 Chlorobiales bacterium | reverse complement strand
TTATCCGTTCGGTGAGGGCGATAACAAAATGGCGGTTACGGTCTACGGCGTGTATTACAACTACGACTTCGGCCCGAACTATGTGCGCAACATCGGCATCGCAAACATTGCTACAAATTCAACCAATCCAACCGATACACTCGCCTTTCGGCAGAATATTCCCGCTTCCGGCGCAGGCGCGTCGTTTCCGCACGTCGGCACGGGGTCGATTTTCCATCTCGAGGCCGGATTGCTGTTGCCGCCAAACGTACCGGGCATCGGCAAGTTGCAGCCTTACGCCACTTTTACTTACTCGAAGTTCAACCGGCTCAATGATCCGATGGTGCTGATTGAGGGTGGCGTCAATTGGTTCTTGGAAGGACATCACGCTAAGTTCACACTGCACTATCGCAACCGTCCCGTCTTCAAGCAACAGCAGTCGGGCACGGGCGTCGTCTTCAACGGGCCGGACGGACTGGCGGGCATCACCATCGACAGCGACGCCGGTCGCAAGTCGGAATTGATTCTGCAAGCGATGGTCTACTTCTAAACTTCTTCGGACATTTCACGGACTCTCTATCAAGTACATTAACAAAACAAAAAAGGGACGCTCATCAGTGCCCCTTTTTATTTTCTGCTTTACTTCGCCGTGCCGCCTTACACTTCCACGACGGTTACACCCGTGCCGCCTTCGTCCCAGTTTCCCAAGCGAAAGGATTTGACGCGCTTGTCGGATTTCAAAAACTCTGTAACTCGTTTTCGGAGCGCGCCCGTGCCGTTGCCGTGAATGAGATCAAGTTTATGCGCGCCTTGCCGGAGCGATTCATCCAAAAATTTATCGATCTGCGTGAGGGCTTCGTCGCCCAACAGTCCGCGCAAGTCTAAGCGGGTTGTACCGTCTTTGATGTCAAACGCTTGCGCGAAGTTCGCCGCATTCGTTGCCGCTTCAGGCTTCTTCGCCTCACTGCGAGCGGCGTCGCGGGCATCACGGTTCGAAATTTTTTCCAAGTTTCGAATCTGCGTCTTCATTCGAAAATTTCCGAAGCTGATCACCGCATCATCGTCCTTCACTTCCATCACTTCGCCGATGGTGTTGGTATCGAGCAACTTGACCTTATCGCCGACGTGAATGTTGGCGTCAATGGGTTCTTTGACCTCGCTTTCAATCGCCGCACTTTCCGCCGCAAGATCGCGCCGCATCTTTTCGACTTGCTTGCGTCCGCCTTTGATCGCCTCGCTTGATGCAGCGGTTTGCTTAATTTCTTGCACCGTCTTTTCAATCAATGTGTTCGCGGAAGCCAGCACGCGCTTGGCCTCATCCAGACTTTTGCGGCGTAGTTCTTTTTTCTCGCGCTCGAGTTCCCGTAGCTTCAGCGCATAACTTTCCGAAAGCCTTCGAATCTCTTCCTTCTCTTGCAAGAGTCGCTGCGCCGTCAGATCGGTCTCTTGAACCTTGCGACTCAGTTCGGCGATGAGCGTCTCGAGTGCATGTTTGCTCTCACCCATGCGAAGCTTCGCGTTCTCCAATACATGCGGCGCGAAGCCCAATCGCCGCGCCATCTCGAGCGCGAAACTGCTGCCCGGCAAGCCCATTCGAAATTGATACGTCGGCATCAGATGCTCGGCGTCGAACTGCATCGAGCCGTTGGCGACGCCCGCGCGCTCGTGCGCGTAGGCTTTGAGCGTGCCCTGATGCGTCGTTACAACCGTGATCGCATGGCGCGCAAGCAAACTTTCCAAGATCGCCGTCGCAATCGCCGCGCCTTCCTCAGGATCGGTGCCCGACGCGATTTCATCGATCAGTACCAGACTTTCATGCGTCGCGTGATCCAAAATTTCTTTCAGGTTTCGAAGATGCGAACTGAACGTGGAGAGATCGTTTTCAATCGATTGTTCGTCGCCGATCTCGACATAGATATTATCGAACACCGGAAACACGGATTCTTCGAAGCAAGGCACGAGAAAGCCGAACTGAATCATGTATGAAAGAAGCCCAAGCGTTTTCATCGTTACAGATTTTCCGCCCGCGTTCGGACCCGTGATGATGAGCGTCCGTGAACCCGCGTCGCCGTTGGTTTCGCCGTCTGTCCCACTATCATTTTTGTTGCCGCCGAGTTCCAGCGTGATCGGCACAACGGGTTTGCCTTGCGGCTTGTTCGTAATCAGCAGCCACGGATGAAACGCATCGATGAGCCGGATGTGATTTTCCGCCGTCAGTTGCGGCATCGATGAATTGGTTTCCATCGCAAAGCGCGCCTTGGCATAAAGCGCATCAAACTGCGCGAGAATTTCCTGATTGCTCAAGAGATTATCAATTTCCTTGCGAAGGCTGCGCGCCATTTCGCGGAGGATGCGTTCGACCTCGCGGATTTCCTGAATCTCCAGATCGCGGATTTCATTGTTGATGACAAGCGTCTCGGTCGGTTCGATGAATACGGTTTGTCCCGACTGCGAAAGGTCGTGGATGAATCCTTGAATTTGATATTTGTATTCGGTCTTGAACGCAAGCACGAGCCGTCCGCCGCGAATCGTGATGCCGTCGTCCATGAGCATTTCGGACTGGGCGTACTTGCGCTGTAAGGATTCCATTTTGCGGCGCAAGGAATTGCGGCGGTCGATCAGCGTCGAACGAATGTGCGCGAGGGCGTCGGAGGCGGTGTTGCGGACTTCGGCGAACTCATCGACGATGCGCCCGATTTCATATTGAAATGATTTCTCGAGCCACAAATTCTCGGTGAGCAAGTTGAGATTCGGGAAACGCTCTTGCCGCGAGAAGACGAACTTCTTCAATTGCGAGGCGGCCTTGAGAGAATCGGCGACTTGCAACAGTTCGCGCGGCGACAAAAAATTTTCAGCGACGCCGAGCTTCTGATAGGCTTCGCGCGTATCGGGCAAAGTTTGAACGGGCAAGTCTTCGCCCGACTGAAGTAAGTTTTTCAGTTCGTTCGTCTTGCGCAGTTCCAAGTCCAATGCGGCGAGCGAGACGATGGGATGCGCGTCACCCAGTTTTGATTTGCCCAGCTCCGAGAGCGTCAGGCGTTCGGTGTAACCAAGAATTTTAGTGAACTCTAATTTTTCGGCGAGTGTCATCGGTGAATTTGGGTTTCAGAGCAAAGGTAGCAAAGGTTTATTGTCGTGCGCCGGTTGCGCGGATGGAAGTTACAAAAAGGGCGCGGGCGTTTTATTTCGGATCAGCGGTTGACTTTTAGCAAGCGGGCGTTTATTTTCCGGTCGCTCTTTCTAGGAGTTCTGATCATTTTTCCGGACGAAGAAAATGCTTTCGGCATTTTGTCTGCGGTGTTTCGCCGCGGCTGCAGTCAAGCCTGATATACGTCATTGGACGTGAATGTCATTCAGCGTGCTATAGCGGGGTAGTAGTGCCCCTTCGCTATAGAATCGCTGAGGATGCGTGGCACGATTCGGTATCCCGAAGGGGCACTACTACCCCGCCCCGCACGCCTACAGTGATTCACGCCAATCCAAGCAGAGTTAGCGAACGCATTTTCTTTCGCGCCGGAACAGTTACGGTTGTCTCGCACGCACTGATTTTCAAGTCTCCATCTGCAGCTGATTTCAAGTTTCCATCTGCAGTTTAACCACGCCCCGCTCGCATCTAATGTTGCATCACGCTTAAACGATTCCGATAGACATGGCGGCTGAAAAAACGTATCTCGAACTTTCCGACGGCACGTCGCACAAGTTCTATGAAGTCAGCACCCAAGCCGCAACCGTCTACATCCGCTACGGACGCATCGGCACGGACGGTACGACGCAAGTCAAAACCCTTGCCTCCGAAGCGCAAGCCAAAGACTTCGCCGCCAAAAAACTTAAAGAAAAAACCGATAAAGGTTACACGGTTGCAAAAGCGGGCGAGACGGAAAAGCGCAAAGTCGTCAAAGCCACCGATGCGGTTGACCTTGAGTATGTCAAGAGCGCCCCGCTCGCGCCGAACCATTGGCAAAAACTGAAAGCCGCCTACAAGCAACTCGAAGCCGCACCCGATACGGAAGTTCTACCGGCACTCATCGCGCGGCTCGATAAATCGGGCATTGATACGCTCAAAGAAAAATATCCGACCCGCGCCACGATGCGCTACATGAAACGCCGCGCCCGCCGTTTTCTCCGCACGCTGAAAGATGATGCCCTTTACTTCGAGATCGCTTCGCAGATTTTGCTGGC
The DNA here is from genome assembly GCA_014380515.1 of Chlorobiales bacterium. Lineage (GTDB taxonomy): Bacteria > Bacteroidota > Chlorobiia > Chlorobiales > JACMJS01 > JACMJS01. The sequence continues at coordinate 160 of JACMJS010000233.1, read as the reverse complement.
TCACGAGAAACATGATGCGCTCGATCTTCGCCTTCAATGGGTTTCGGCGGAGATTCTGTTCGGGGCTTCGCGCAGACTTTCGCAGGCGGCGCACGCACAAGGCGCGATGCACTTGGATAAAACGAAGGTTTATCTCCGTACGCCCGAAGCCCGAAAAGCC
>JACMJS010000232.1 GCA_014380515.1 Chlorobiales bacterium | reverse complement strand
TCGGCATGAAGATTCCGCTGCTGATCGGCGGCGCAACGACGTCAAAAATTCATACGGCGGTGAAGATCGCGCCGAACTATTCGGCGCCGACGGTGCACGTGCTGGATGCCTCGCGCAGCGTGCCGGTGGTCAACAGCCTGACGACGGCGGATTTGAAAGATGCCTTCGCCGAAAAGATCGTCGCCGAATACGAAACCGTGCGGGGCGAACATTATCGCAAGCGCACGACGCAGAAGTATGCGACGCTTGCGGAAGCCCGCCGGAACCCTGTGGATATTGCGTGGAAGCCGGAAGAGCTTTATACGCCGAAGCAGTTGGGCATCACGGTGTTTGAAAACGTGCCGCTGGAGACCTTGCGAAGCTACATCGATTGGACGCCGTTTTTTCAAACGTGGCAACTGGCCGGACGCTATCCGAAAATTTTAGACGACGCAACTGTAGGCGTTGAAGCGCGGAAACTTCTCGCCGATGCCAACGCCCTGCTTGACAAACTCATCGCGGATAAATCCTTGACGGCCACCGGCGTCGCGGGACTTTTTCCGGCGAACGCGGTCGGCGATGACATTGAAGTTTATACCGACGAGACCCGCAGCGACGTCCGCGCGGTGATTCACACCTTGCGGCAGCAAACCGATAAAGCCGCTGGACGCTTCAACCGCGCGCTCTCGGATTACATCGCGCCAAAATCGAACGGATCGGAGGGCGGACTTAAAGATTACATCGGCGGATTCGCCGTAACGACGGGGCTTGGCGCCGATGACGTCGCCAAACGCTTCGAAGCCGAGCACGACGATTATCAAAGCATTATGACCAAAGCCCTCGCCGACCGTTTGGCCGAGGCCTTTGCGGAATGGCTGCATGAAAAAGTGCGCACCGAACTTTGGGGTTACGCACCGGCGGAAAAATTGGCGAACGATTCGCTCATTGAGGAAACCTATCAAGGTATTCGTCCCGCGCCCGGCTACCCCGCGTGTCCCGATCACACGGAGAAATCTATTTTGTTTGATCTGCTTGGCGCCGAACGCCATACCGGCATCACGCTGACGGAAAGTTACGCGATGTTCCCCGCGGCTTCGGTGTCGGGATTTTATTTCGCGCATCCGCGGGCGGAATATTTCGGACTTGGAAAAATCAGCAAGGATCAGGTGGCGGATTACGCGGCTCGCAAAGGTCTGACGCTTGAAGAAACCGAACGCTGGCTCTCGCCGAACTTGGGTTACGAACCGGCGGCAAAAGAAATTGCAAGCGTTCCGGCAACGGCGTAATCCGTTTTTTTTGAATCGCAATCTTCATCACTCATTTATGATCGAGCATTTATGACCGAGCGCGACCTTCAGCAAAAACTTTTAGGATTTATTCAAACCGAAAAGCAAGCAGGCGGCGAGGCTTTCATGGGCGTGTCGCTTGCGTCGCTCGCCGATGCGATGGCAATGGACGCCGCCGCGCTTCGGGCGCAGATCGGCGCGCTCAAGCGCGTCGATTGTATTCGCTACGCCGAGGAAGACAGGGACGGCAATCCGGTTAAAGTTACCATCACGATTACCGGCGCGAACCGGTTGAAATAATCAATGGCTTGAGCTCAGGCATTTGTATAATTTATGATGACAAACAAGCTTTATCATTTTGCCGCTACGCTCATTCTCGGATTTCTTTTTTCGGCGACGGCGGCAGTCGCACAGCAAGCGGCGGGAACATTGTGGTCGGTGGATTTTGTCAGGACGAAAGACGGACAGTATGAAAATTATCTAAAGACGGTAGAAAAGAACTGGGCCGTTGCCCGGCGCGAAATGCAGCAGCAGGAACATATCATTTCTTACAAGGTACTCGCCGTGCCGCCCGATTCGCTCAAAGAATGGAATGTGATGTTGATGACGGAGTACGCAAGTCAAAAAGATATTGATGAGCAGGAAAAATACTTTCAAACCATATTTGCCGATAAGAAGATTTTTCCGAGCGGCTTGTTTACCATCGCCGGTTTGAAATCCGCCGACCTGCGAGAGATCAAGTTTTCAAAAGTCTTCAGGATGTCGCCGGATGCGAAGTGATTGCATTTAGGACGTTTATTTTTACAACCTTTTCGTTGTCCGTTCAACCGATAAAATTTTTGGCCGACGATGAGCGACGCAGCCCTTGAAACAAAATTGCTTCAGTTTTTGAAAGGTCAACCGGCGGGCGCAACGATTGCGATGTTGATGAGTGAACTCGGCGCCGATAACGATGCGGTCGAAGATGCGATCTCGGCGCTCATGTCGGATGGCAGCGTCAAGTGCACGGCAGGCGAACCGACCTCCGTCAGCATCACGCCGGTGGGGCTTGGCAAAGTCTAACTCCGCTCTCACACTTCCCTTTTCATGTTCGTCCCGCGCGCGGCCAAGGTTCGTTGCAACCTGATTCGCGGTGGCAACGAATACACGCCGAGCCTTCATTTGTCAAGCATTCATTTATCAAGCCTTCATTTGTCATTTCATACCGCACTTTTTATTCTCCGGTTTCTTTTCAAAGTTTTTCCGCGCCGCCACCAACTATTCCGGTTGGGTTCAAGTCTAATTTTTCGTAACCAAGATTTTTCAACCTGATGACGCCAAGCGATACCGCCCTTATTGAACAGGCACAACAAGGCACGGCGGCGGAACGCACGGCGGCGTTTGAACAATTGGTTCACCGCTACGATAAGCGCGTGCTGGCACTGGCGATGTCCTACACGCACAACGAGGAAGACGCTAAAGACATTTATCAGGAAGTTTTTATGCGCGTGCATCGTTCGCTTCCGAAGTTTGAACAGCGCAGCGAGTTTATGACGTGGCTCTACCGCATCGTAACGAATGTGTGTCTGACGCATCGATCACAAGTCAAAGCGAGAGCGGAAATCAATGTGCGGGGCGACGAAAGTTTTTTCGAATCCGCTCTCAGTCTTTCAGGATTTTCGGGCGGCGATGCTCCCGGTGCCTCGAACACAAGCGGACGCTTCGGTGCGGAAACGGCAGTGAATCTATCGATGCAGATTCAGGAAGCGATGCAGACGCTCTCGCCGCAACAACGCATGACTTTTACGCTCAAGCACTTTGAAGGCTATAAGATTCGGGAGATCTCGGGGATGCTCGGTATCGCGGAAGGCACCATTAAAAAATATCTCTTCACGGCAACGGAGCGGTTGCGCGAACAGTTGAAAGATATATCGCGGCCTTAGTGAGAGCCTCTGAAGCTCTTCGCAACTTTCAGGCCGGGTCAGGTTAGGCCGCCGCGAGGTTCTCTGTATTTTTTGTTCTTTCTAACATTTCAACGTTGATAAAAACCCGCGAATAAAAATGCGCGCGGGTGCTACCGGTAACAAAAATAAAAACATCCTAACTATGACAACCCGATTGTTCTCATCCGCCCGCTTAGCGATCACGCTCGCTCTGTTGATTTTTTGCGCCGCGCGTATAGATGCCGCTGCTGCAACCGATCCGACCGCGACCGATCCAAAGGTGCTTGAGCAGAAATCGCAACAGTTCGTCGCCGCGCTCATCGATGGTAACTACGACGCCGTTGCGCCGATGATCGCCGCTGAAGCTAATCTTTCCAAAGAGCGGTTTATCGAATTCGGTGCCGCCGTCAAAGAAGGTCTCGGCAAGTTCCGCTCGCTCTCACAAGCCAGCACCGACACCGCTGGCGACGGCACGACGAAGGCCGTGTATCTGTGCGACTTTGAAGGCGGCCAAGCGCGACTCGCCCTGACATTCAGCAGCGATGATAAAATTCAACTGATGGCGTTCAAGCCCGTGCAGTAAAAATTCATCACCTGCGTTTTTTTTACCGATGTTTTTGGGGCGGAAGTTGTCGAACCGATCTCCGCCCTTCTATAAAAAAGGATTCCCCGAACAGAAATCGAAATCTCGAATTTGCATCATAAGATTTGTCCGATGACCGACCGCGAATTTAAAGAACAACTGTTGCTGTATGTGCAGGACGAACTCTCGCCGGAAGCGCGAGCGCACGTGGAACAGCATCTGCAAAGTTCGCCCGACGCGCGGATGGAACTCAAAGAATTACAAAAGTTTTTCGGCGCGTTGGAACCCTATAAAATCTCTGAGCCGTCGGGCGCGATGTTGGAAACCTCGCGGCGACATCTTTCGGAGCGGCTTCGGCAGGCAACCGCACCGCTGTCCGTTTGGCAACAGATTCAATCGAGTTTTTTTCCCGCCGCCGCCGAGCCAAGTTGGACGCCGCGTTATCAAGTCGCACTCGCGGGTTTCGCGCTGTTTATCGGCGGACTCATGGCCGGATATGCGGTCGTAGAACTTGGCACCCGCCTTCCTGAAGTGCAGCCCATCGCCAGCGATAGCAAATCGTCCGACGCCCAGATCACCAATGTTCAAATCATGGCGACCGATACGGCGAGCGGACAAATTGAATTTCAATTTGACACCGTAACCCCGACCCGCGTGCGCGGCCGAGTGGACGACGACCGCGTGAAGCGTATGCTTGCCAACGCCTTGCTCAACGGCGCCAATGCCGGCCTGCGTTTGCAAGCCCTCAACATGATCCGGCTCAACCGCCCGAAACTCGTTTCACCTTTCATCACCGCCGCTTTAATCAAAGCGATGACAAGCGATGAGAACGACGGCGTGCGCAAAGAAGCCATCCTGTTGCTCTCGCTGTTTCCACCCGACAGTACGATCACCCAAGGATTTCTAACAGTGCTAACCAACGATAAGAACGACGGTCTGCGCATCGATGCCGTCAATGCGCTCACGGCCAAACCGGTGGCGATTGCCGCCATTGATCCGGCAGTGCAGCGCGTACTCGCCGAACGCAGCCGGGCGGGCGACGAGAACAAATACATTCGCATCCGCGCGATTCAATATCTCAACGGCGAACCGCTCGAACCCATCAATCCGGTTGATCCCGGCAGCACGGACGACGCAACCGAAAACAACTGATACCAACGCAAATCACATCCATACATCACACTAGATTTTTTTGTTCATACATTTTTTCAGGAGAACCAACATGAAACCGCACGAAACCCACGAGATCAATTTTAAGCCCGCGATGCGCCCGGCTTTTTTTATCGCCGCGCTTGTTCTAACGCTCCGCCCTGCACCGGATGCGACAGCGCAGACGGTGGACGAACAAGTAGAACAACAGGTAGAACAAGTCGTGAGAGCCAAAGCCCTGCAAACGCTGAGGCCCGAAATCGGTCGGAGCGTGAAGGCTCAAGTCGCACTGGCCGTGAAGCTACAGGCGACGCATGCCTCGCTCGCCGAAACCCAAGTTTCACTTGCCCTGTTGCAAGCGTCGCGGAAGATGATGCGTGGCGGCGAATCCGAACTCGTTAAAAGTTTTTCGGTAAGCAAGGGCGGCAACTTGGAAGTTTCCGTCAGTACAGGCGATGTTACGATTGAAACGTGGGAGAAGAGTGAAGTCGTGGTGCGGGTTTCCGGTTTAGACGATGCCGAGTTCACCGGAAAAGATGAAGGCAAGCAATTTGAAATCACGCAATCGGGCAACACGGTTCGCGTTTCACGGCGCGGCGGCGACAACAACCGTTACCGTTACTCTGATCAAGGCCTCGACTACAACATCACCGTGCCGTCGCAGTTCAATTTGGATTTACGGGTTTCATCGCACGGCGATATTGAAGTTGCGTCCGGCCTGACGGGCAACTTCAAAGCTCAAACGAGCGGCGGCGACATCAAATGCCGCAGCATCACCGGCCTCGTCGATGTTTCCACTTCCGGCGGCGATATTGAAGTAGGCCGCGTGCAAGGCGATGTTACGCTGCATACTTCCGGCGGCGACATTGAAGTCGAATCCGCGACCGGCACCGCCGACGTGCGGACGTCCGGCGGCGATATTCGCTTGGGCAACGTGCTAAAAAAACTTCGGGCACGCACGTCGGGCGGCGACATGCGCATCGCGGATGCGGGCGGCGACGTGGATATTGTAACCTCCGGCGGCAACTTGCGCGTCGGTAAAGTAGGCGGCAACTTGGAAGCACGGACGTCCGGCGGCGACATCGAAGTGCGCGGCTGCACCGGCGAAGCAATTACAAAAACGGCGGGCGGCGATTTGGTGATGGAAAATATTCAAGGCTCGCTCGATGCCCGCACCTCCGGCGGCGACATCAAAGCCGAACTGACGCCCGGCCCGCGAGGCCGCAGCGTGCTTTCATCTTCGGGCGGCAACCTCACCCTGCACCTGCCTGAAAATGCCAAAGCGACCATCGATGCGCGTATCCGGCTCAGCGACCGGTGGAATTTTAACTTCAAGATGTTTGCACCCGTATCGCCCATGCCGCCCATCCCGCCCATCCCGCCGATTCCACCCATCGGCGGCAGTTCATCTGCGGAACGCAAGGAATACGAGCGAGAAAAAAAGCAGTATGATGCGGAAGTAAAGAGCTATGAAGACGCGCAGAAAAAGTTCGAGGTTGAAATGAAAGAGTACGCGAAGAAAATAAAAGCCAAGTCCGGTCAGCATAATGCCGTGATCGTCGGCGGGGACGATGACGATGAGAAAGGCAACAAGTCCGGCTACAGCATTCGCTCCGATTTCAAAGCCGATCTCACCGAGGAATCAGGCCGCGAACTGCACTCGACTTACACACTCGGTGGCGGCGGACAACCGATTTCATTAGAGACCAGCAACGGCAATATCACGATCAAGAAATTGGGCAAGCGGTAAATCCCCCAGCCCCCTTTGACAAGGGGGAGTGAATTTAGAGAAAGCAAAGAAGTTTTATTCGAAAGGGTTTGGCAATCGTCAAGCCCTTTTTTGTTTGGTGAAAAAAAATCGTGATGCTTCTGTGAAGCGATGCGGTTATCTTTTGTTTTGCCTTCACGCCTGAAACCATCTCGCTACGATCTATGGCTCATATCGCTATCATCGGCAACGGCATCACCGGCATTACCGCCGCCCGCCATATCCGCAAACTTTCCGGGTCTCGCATCACGGTCATCTCCGGCGAAAGCGATCATTTCTACTCGCGCACCGCGCTGATGTACATCTACATGGGGCATATGAAGTATGAACACACCAAACCATATGAGGATTTTTTCTGGGCGAAGAACCAGATTGATTTGCTCCGTGCCAGCGTAACCGCCATCGATACCGATGCGAAAGTTTTAAAGCTTGAGGGCAAGCCCGACCTCGCCTACGATAAACTCATCGTCGCCACCGGCTCAAAGCCCAACAAGTTCGGCTGGCCCGGCCAAGACCTCAAAGGCGTGCACGGCTTCTACAGCTTGCAGGATTTAGAAGACATCGAGCGAAGTACCAAACAAATTTCCCGCGCGGTGATTGCCGGTGGCGGACTCATCGGCATCGAGCTTGCCGAGATGCTGGCGTCGCGGAAAATTCCGGTTACGTTTCTCGTGCGCGAAAAAAATTATTGGGACAACGTGCTGCCCGAAGAAGAATCAAAAATGATCAGCCGTCATATTCTTGAGCACGGCATCGACCTGCGGCTACAGTCGGAACTGAAGGAAATTCTGGCGGACGACAATGGCCGTGCGCGGGCGGTGGTAACAAAGTCGGGTGAAGAAATCGCCTGTCAGTTCGTCGGTCTTACCGCAGGCGTTTCACCGAACCTTGACGTGGTGAAGTCATCGAAAATCGCTACGAAGCGCGGCGTGCTCGTTAGTGAATTTTTGGAAACGAACGTGCCGGATGTGTATGCGGCGGGCGACTGCGCCGAGCTTGTCGGTACGGACGGGAAATCGCACGTTGAGCAACTGTGGTACACCGGGCGGATGCAGGCCGAAGCCCTTGCACAAACCATTTGCGGCACGCGCACCAAGTATGAACGCGGCATTCTTTTCAACTCAGCAAAGTTTTTAGACATCGAGTATCAAACCTACGGCAGCGTGCCGAACGTGCTTCACGGCAGCGACCGTACCCTTTATTGGGAACATGCGGACGGCCACCACTCGATCCGTTTGGTCTATAACGCCGCCGATGACGCCATCACCGGGTTCAACTTGTTCGGCATCCGTTACCGTCAGGCCGTCTGCGAGCGGTGGATCAAAGAGCGGCGCACGCTTCAGTATGTACTGGAACATTTGGGCGAAGCGAATTTTGATCCTGAATTTTTCAAACAGTACGAATCGGAAATCGTTGCGCTCTACAACCGGCAACATCCTGAAAAGCCGCTCGCGCTCAAAGCCAAACGCGGTCTCTTCAGCACGCTTCAGTTTCGCTATCAGTTCAGATAATCCAAACCCTCTTGTCCTTCGGACATTCTCCCCTTTATCTGAGCTTGCCGAAGCAGAACTTCGTCATGGGGAGATAAAGAGGGGTTCGGTCTTAAACATTCTTATCACTATTCACTTTATGACCGCATCTCATTCAACCGTACCAACAGTCCCGCTGCGGCTTGCGGGATTTGGGTTATTCCTCGTGGGCTTCACAATTTTCGTGCTCACGCTGACGCTCGGTCAGTTTAAACTCACGCCGCAAATTTTTGAACAAGCCGTCTCGAAACCGGAACACCGCCAGTGGCTTCGTCCGCATATCCGCGATATGTTCGGTGTTACCTACGACACCCAAGTGCCGTTCGTCGCTGATATCGATGCGGCGATTGTAAAAGTGAACACCGCGGCGGGCAATGATTGGCAAAAGAAAATCAATACCGACTACGAAGCGAAGGATTATAAACTCTCGCTCGCCCGGGCATCAAGCGCGGGGCTTATTGCGGGCAACAAACTTTTATTCTTTCTGCTTTCGATTGTGCTTGCCGCCGCAGGCGGGCTGCTCTATTCCCTGCCGAAACTTTCCGAAGAACTGCCGGGCATCAAGAACAACGGCGTCTTTACCGAACCGGCGACTTCGGGCGGATGGATCGGTATCGCGTTTGCGCTGTTCCTCATTCTCTTCTACGTCTTTTTATACAAAGCCCCGGAGTACATCACCAATTGGATCGCCCTCGCCGACCCCGCCAGCATGGTGCTCAACGGCCACGCCGCCGACCGCTGGTTTTTTTACGGCCTGCTTTACACGACGATTATTCTGGTGATGGGCGTGCGGATGCTCGTCAAATACCGCCACAGTTCTTACCAGACGGTGCGCACGCTGTCGGTGATGTTTTTTCAAACCGCCTTCGCGTTTCTCATTCCTCAGATCATGTCAGTGCTGGGTCAGCCGAGCATGGATTTGAAAAATATGTGGCCGCTCGATTACTCGTTTTTCTTTAGTTACCGTTTGGATACGCTGATTGGGTCGGGACAATCGGGCGGGATCGGATTGTTTCTGCTCGGTTGGGGCATCGTGCTCTTCGCGGTCGGCGTGCCGGTACTGACGTATTTTTTCGGCAAGCGGTGGTATTGCTCATGGGTGTGCGGCTGCGGCGGCCTTGCGGAAACCTTGGGCGATCCGTATCGCCAACTCTCCGATAAATCTTTGACCGCATGGCGGATCGAACGCTGGCTCGTGCACGGCGTGCTCGTGTTCGCCGTCGTGATGACGGCAATCACGCTGACGAATTATTTATCAAACGGAAAATTGCTCGGCGACTATACATGGCGCGTGCAGGAAGCCTACGGATTTTACATCGGATTTATTTTCGCAGGTGCCATCGGTACGGGCTTTTATCCGGTGATGGGCAGCCGGGTGTGGTGCCGGTTCGGATGTCCGCTCGCCGCGTATCTCGGCCTCGTGCAGCGGTTCAAATCGCGGTTTAGAATTACCGTCAACGGCGGTCAGTGCATTTCATGCGGCAACTGTTCGACCTATTGCGAAATGGGTATCGATGTCCGCGCCTACGCGCAGCGCGGCGAAAACATCGTGCGCAGTTCGTGCGTCGGCTGCGGTATTTGTGCGGCGGTGTGTCCGCGCGGCGTGCTTGCGCTGGAGAACGGCCCCGAAGAAGGCCGGATTATTTTTAAGAGCAGCGACGTGAAAATTCTTTCGTGAGGCCGGGATGCGATATAGAAAATGGATTTTTGTTTTTGGTGTAGCCGTGCTCGTTTCGGGGTGTCAATCGAAACCGGAACAAACCTTGCCGCAACAAACGGCCTCGGCATCGCCCGTAGTGAATTTTAAGAATGCCGCGTTTATGTCGTATTGGTACGCGGGCAAGGCGGAACTGAGCCGCTACCGGTTGGAGCAAGCCCGTTACGGCGAACTGCGCGAGGGCGATGCTGTGCTTATTTTTGTTACCGAAGATTTTTTAACCGATAAGCAAGTCAAACTTGAGTCGCAACCGCGCTCGGAAGTCCCACTGAAATTCACATCCGTGCTGAAATGTAATTTCACCAAACACTTCGTTACGGGCGTCTATGATTACACCTTGCTCACTTCGGTTTTCACGCCGGTTGAAATCGGGGCGTATCCGCACACACTCAAAACGACGGCTGCGGTGCTCGAATGGTGCGGACAAACTTTTACACAGCTCAACTACCGCGCTCCGAACTATCAGGTTCAGGGCTACTCCTACTTCGAAGCCGAAGGCGACGCACAACTTTCGCTTGAAAGCGCGGTGCTCGAAGATGAACTGTGGACGAAACTGCGGCTCTCGCCCGTGCTCTTGCCTACCGGCGAATTTAAAATCATTCCGGCCTCAACGGCTTCGCGGCTGCTGCACCGTGAGTTGAAAGCCGAAAGCGCGACGGCGGATTTGAAACCCTATTTAAAATCAGAAAAATCAGATAGTAGCACTGTTTTCACGGGCGATAGCCTGATGGTCTATACGCTCACTTATCCCGCGTGGCAACGGAGTCTGAAAATCATTTTCGAAAACAAATTTCCCTACCGCATCGCGGGTTGGGAAGAAACATACCTTGATAAGCCCGGCTCGCAAGCCCCGCAAACATTGACGACGCGGGCGGTTCGCACAAATACCATCATGCTCGATTACTGGGCGAAAAAATCGCTGGCCGATTCAGTCTCGCGGCGTGATCTCGGCCTTTCATACTGATTTTATTTATGTCGACACAAGATTTATCCGGCGGCGGCTACCCCAAAATTTACGGCGGCGTACCCGATGCGATTGCGAAGTTGGAGGAACTGATGCGTGTTGTTTCGAAACAAATTGCGGTGCGTTCGGAAGCGGAATTGACCGTCAAGCCGGATGCGATGAGATGGTCGCAGAAAGAAATTTTAGGACACCTTATAGACTCCGCGCTCAACAATCTCAAGCGGTTCACCGAAGCGTCGTTCGCCGAAACATTGCCGTTTGCGGAGCAAGCTTACGATCAAGTGAATCTCGTCGCGGCGAACGGGTATCAGGATGTGCCGATGCCGGAATTATTGACGCTGCTGGAAGCACTCAACCGTCAAATTATTTTCGTCGTCCGGCGATGGAATGCAAAAAAATTTTCAGTGCCGGTTGTTCTCTCAAACGGCGCGGTGCAAACGCTTGGCTGGCTGGTTGAAGATTACGTCGCTCACTTCGAGCATCACCTCAAACAACTTGACCTGACCGTTCAGCCATGACACCGCAACCCAACATTCTCGTCATCATTCCGGCGTTCAACGAAGCAGCCTCCATTGAATCCGTCATCACGGATATTCCTGAGGAGTTCGCGCGGGAAGTGGTGGTGGTCAACAACGCATCGACCGATACGACCGAGCGCAATGCCCGCCAAGCCGGAGCGACCGTGCTGCGTGAAGCGCGTAGAGGTTACGGCTATGCGTGTTTGAAAGGCATCGAGTATGCCAAACAAAAATCGCCCGCGCCCGACATCATCGTTTTTTTAGACGGCGACTACTCCGACTTTCCCAATGAAATCATCCGCCTCGTTCGCCCGATTCAGCACGGCGCGGATTTGGTCATCGGTTCGCGCACGCTCGGAGAGCGCGAGCCGGGCGCAATGTTGCCGCAAGCGATCTTCGGCAACTGGCTGGCGACGTCGCTGATCAAACTTTTCTACGGCGTCCGCTTCACCGATCTCGGTCCGTTCCGCGCGATTAAGTTTAGCAAACTCCTGGAGCTTCAGATGCGCGATAAAACTTTCGGCTGGACGGTCGAGATGCAGGTCAAAGCGGCGAAGAAAAAATTTCGGTGCGTTGAAGTGCCCGTCAGTTACCGCAAGCGCATCGGCGTTTCGAAAATCACCGGCACCGTTTCCGGCACGCTTAAAGCGGGCTACAAAATCATCACCACGATTTTCGGCTTGCTGTTCGCCGACTAGCCCATTTTCGCTTTCGCGGCAATGACAGTACTGCTGACAATACGCTTTTACAGAATTTTTATTTTCAGATCTCTTCGGTCGCCATGAGCGAAATCAATATGCCAACATCATCATCAGTTCAACCGCCGCTCCGGTCAGGTTCGCCGAAGCCCGCCGCGATGGCAAACGGGACGCCGCAAAGTCCCGTCAGCATGGCGTCGTTCGATACCTCGACGAAAGTCAAACTCGTCGTTAAAATTTCCGCGCTGCAAAGCCTGATGCTGTTTCTCGCCATCGTCATTTCCGGCTACCTCAACTATCAACGGCACGAAAGCATCATTCTGATGAACCTTCAGAATCAACTGCAACTCGCTGCGAACACCGTTGCGACGTCCATCGACGGCGATGCGTATCAAACCTTGCAGGGCAAAGCGTCCGTCGGTTCGGTTGAATACGTGGCGGTAAAATCACGGCTCGAAAAATTTTTAGTCAACCGCTATTTGGGTTTCGAAGACAATCACATCTATACCTTCCGGCGCGTGATGGATGATTCGGTTGAGTTCACCGCGATGTTGCAGGAAGCCTTCGTCGGCGACCGCTATCCGATCAATCAAAAGATGCGCGAAGTTTTTACCGAAGGCCACCCGCGATATACCGGCATCTATACCGACAAGAACGGCGAATGGGTTTCGGCCTACGCGCCGATCTTCAACAGCCGCAACGAAGTCGTCGGATTGGTCGAGGCCGATTTCGTCAACAATAAATATCTGCTCGCCTTGCGCAATGAACTCAACTACATGTTGATGTTTTCGCTTATCGGCGTCGGCCTCTCGATTTTGATTTCGATTTTCTTTTCAAGATTGATCTCGCAACCGATTGTGCAGGTGGCGCGGGCGGCGATTGAATTTTCGAGAGGCGATTTCAACCAGATGGTTTCGGTGAAGTCGAACGATGAAATCGGCACGCTCGCCCGCGCGTTCAACTACATGGTCTCGGAAATCCGTCAAAAGTTTTATCTGCAAAGTTACGTCTCCGACTCAACGCTCGCCGTCGTCAAGCGCCGTTCGGACTCAGAAGATGTGATGCACGAAAAAGTGAACCGCACGATTTTCTTTTCCGACGTGCGCGGCTTCACCACGTTCGTCGAGCGGGTGCCGCCGGAAATGGCCGTCTCGGTGATCAATCAATATCTGAGCGTGCAGGCGCGGACGATCAAAGCGATGGGCGGCGACGTCGACAAATTCGTTGGCGATGAAGTGATGGCGATCTTCAGCGGCGCAGACGCAGGATTGAAAGCCATCCGGTGCGCGTTGCGGGTACAGGAGGAAATTGCGCAGCTCAAAGCGAAAAATAATTTTACGCTCGACATCGGCATCGGCATCAACAGCGGCTACGTGGTTGAGGGCAGCATCGGCTCGGACGACCGCAAGGATCACACCGTCATCGGCGATGCGGTCAATGTCGCCGCCCGCCTCTGCTCGCAGGCCGAAGGCGGCGAGGTGCTCATCGGCGAAACCATTTTCCGCATCGTTCAAAATTCAACGGACGGTTCAAACGCAGCAGGACTTTCGTTCGCGCCGAAAGGTGAATTGCAGTTGAAAGGAAAATTGCAACCGCTGCCCGTCTACGCCGTCAGTCCCGCCTGATTTATTGCAGGGTTGTAGGGGCGAGGCATGCCTCGCCCCTACGTCCAAATAAAATGCGCAACGATAAAAGTGCATCGCACCGTGATACCTCTGTTACACGTCGGCGGGATATTGAAAGTGTTGCAGAGATGGTAACAGTCTTTAAACGCCTTCACCAATTACTTTAAATTCAAACTACTTTTCAGCAATGAATAAATTTTCAGCCTTTTGTTTCGCAGCCTTGCTGTGCACAGCCGCTCTTGCGACCACTGCTTTTGCACAAGACAAGAAACTGTCGGATGAGAAAAAAATGTCCGATGAGAAAATGATGAGCAAAGACGCGCAGGTCATTGAACTTGTGCAGACGCCGAAAGAATTCACGACGAAGGAACTCACGCTGAAGCCCGGCAAGTATCAGTTCAAAATCACCAACAAATCCGTTGATCATGAAGTCGGATTCTATCTCACCGAGCAGAAGGCGGACGGCTCGGACGGGCAGATGGTTAAAGGCTCCAACGCCGGACATCCTAAAAAAGGGGAATCGGTCATGTCGGGCGTGGTGGACTTGAAGGCGGGCAAATACAATTATTCCTGTCCGCTCAATCCGACGCCGCACTACACGCTCACCGTCAGGTAAATACTGGTTAAATACAATCCGAACCGATGCGCCGTTCTGTTTTTTTTCTAACGCTGTTGCTTTACACCGATGCCTTCGCCGACGGATGGACGCAGAAGAAGGGCGATACCTACGCGCAGTTTTCGTTCGGCAC